>JAVEYA010000076.1:0-11753 GCA_034003745.1 Clostridia bacterium | reverse complement strand
TGTTTTCCTTTCATTTTCTTTACTCTGGCGACGGTCTTAGTGATTCTGTTTTTACCTCAGGTGGCAACGTGGCTGCCTTACAGTATTAAGTAATCATTTATTATAAAAGAGGAGGGAAAAAAGGTGAGTGAGAAGAGAAAGTGTGTTATTCTGGCCGTATTGTCTCTGATTGTGCTTTCCTGTTTTTTGGCAGGCTGCGGAGGAGGCGTCCAAAAAGAGGGAAGCGGGGCCGCACAAGATGCGGAAAAGACCTGGACCTTGAAGTACGATTACTACAGCATAGAAAATTCAGAGCCGGCCATTATCGACAAGTGGTATTTTGACGAAGTGGCCGCCCGCAGCAACGGACGCATTAAAGTCGAGTATTATTGGGCCGGGGCGTTGCGCAAAACCGGCGAACACTATGGAGCCGTACGGGATGGCCTCAGTGAATTATCTTTCCTGAATTATGGGTATTATTCCGCCGAGCTTCCGATAAGCCGCGGGGTGGAATGGAAATGGCGGCCTGGGCTGGAGAGCCCCGACGGCTTAAACAAAGCGATCAACAAGTTGTATGAAGAAACTGAAGTATGGAAGCAAGAATATGAAAGAAATAACATCAAAGTTCTGTATATGAGCAACTGGGGCGCGGAAGCCTGCCTCTTTAAGACTCCCGTTTTGTCCATTGACCAGTTGAAGGGATTAAAGGCCCGTACTTATGGGGTGGAAGGCGACGTCATGAAGATCCTGGGCGCTATCCCTATGTCTATCGCCAATAATGAAACCTATACGTCCATTGAAAGCGGGGTAATCGACTGCATTACCAGTTTTGGCTTGCGGACTGCCGCCGGTATGCGGCTACATGAGCAAGCCAAACATATTGTGGACATAGGGGCGGGAGTGCAAGGACCTTCAGCAGTGGTAATCAACCTGGATTTATGGAATGCGTTTCCTCAGGAAATCCGTGATATATTCCTGGAAGTCAGAGAAGAGCTGTTAGATCATAAATGGGCAGCGATTATGAACAATACAGTTCAGGAAGCCGTTACCATGATGATTGCGGATGGAGCCGAATTTCATGCATGGCCGGCAGAAGTGGCGAAGCAAGCTGCGGGTATTGCTGTACCCATGCAGGAACAGAATTGGATAAACGATAAGGTTTCGATGAAACTTATGAGCGAGCAAGAATGCAAGGCTTTTCTCGCAAAACTCGATAAATACGCGGCCGAGTTTACTCTTAATGCTGAAGTAAAGAGCTTCAGTCAAGTGTATAAAGAGCTGACCAAAAAATAAGTTTGGGAGGATATACATGATTGTTCCAAAAGAAAAGGCCCTGCACAAAGAAGTTATCCCGGGTGTCCAGCAGATTCATTATATTGATAAAGGAAGCGGTGCGGGAGCAGTCTCTTTGGGTATGGTCATACTGCAGCCCGGCGCGGTACTGAGACAGCATATCCATAAAGTAGAGGACGCCATGCTGGTGATCGAAGGACGGGGAGTGATGATGGATAATGGCGTGGAATACCCTATTGAAGAGGGGATGGGGCTGCTGGCCCCGGCTAATACCTTACATGGCCTGAAGAATAACAGCGATAAGCCGTTAAAAATTGTTTATACCTGGCCCTCGGTAGAAGTGGAGAGATTCTTCCCATAACAAAAGCGGAAAACAGATACTTATTCGGACCTATGAAGAGGGGAGGGGCTATCGTCTGCTCCTCTTTTCTCTTCTTGACTTAGCTTGAAATAATGGTATAATTTGCTGGTGGTATTACCTATTAAAACAGAAAGGGCATGAATATGAGCGACCAGCTGGACGGTTTTAAAAAATTAAATAAAGAAAATTTATCGGACCAGATTATTAAACAAATTAAAGAAATGATTGAAAATGGCATTTTGAAGCCGGAAGACCGGCTCCCGTCGGAAAGAGAGCTGGCCCTGAAACTCGGCGTCAGCAGGCTGCCGCTCAGAGAAGCTTTGAAAACCCTGCAGTTTATTAACGTGCTGGAAGTAAGACAGGGTGAAGGTTACGTCGTTAAAGGACTCGATAGGATAAAGCTGTTGGATATCCTGGAAGAAGCGTGCGAGCCTGCGCAGGATACTTTGAATGATTTGATGGAAATCAGGGCGACGCTGGAGATGAAGGCGGTAGAATTAGCCTGTTCGCGCAGAACTGAAAAAGATCTTGCCCGGATGCTGGCGGCGATCGAAGATATGGAAAGAAATATTGATTCGGAAGACCAGGAGATCAACGCTTCCATTGAGTTTCACAATGCTGTCATGAAAGCCAGCCACAATAAATTGTTTGTAGCAATCATGGCTTGTTTCAGTGATATTCTCATTGAAGGAAGAATGCAGACATGGCGTGTCAAAGATCGCTATAAGAGGGCGATAGAAGAACACCGCATTATTTATGACGCCATTAAAAAGCGGGATGTTAAAGCTGCTGTGGAATGTATGGAAAAACATGTAACAACGGATCTTTACAGAACGGATGAAGAATAGCTTCTAAAAAAATTCTGATTATGGAGTCATTGCTCTTGGCAATTGGCTCCTTTCGTCTTTATAATATAGTAAATATATGGCCAATATAATGGTGATATGAATAAATGTTGCGCTGGGAGGTATAGGCTGATGTCAGTGACGGCAGCGGTTATCGGAGCGGGGCGGATGGGCTCTGTGGTTGTAAAACAGTTTCCCGAAAGCACCCAAAAGATAGTGATTGACCGGCATCCGGAGCGTGCCGAAGCTCTGGCGGCCCAGGTGCAGGGCAAGAGCGCGTCTTCGCTGGAAGCAGCGCGGGAGGCGGATCTGATTGCTGTTGTTCTGCCTGCTGCGGCTGTAAATGAAACGGTGGATAAATTGACCGGAATAGCCAAGCCGGGCGCAATCATCCTCAATATGGCTACATCAGGCGTGGTTGATTCCGCAGTCAGGGTAAAAAATAAAGACGTTCGGGTAGTGGATGCCAAAATCATCGGCCATGCCAAGTCGATGGAACAAGGCGAGCCCGGTCTGGTGGTGGTCAAGACGGAAGATGAGAAGATATTTGAGCTGATTAAAAGCCAATTACCCGGTTACCTGGATGTCGTGCCCGGTGACGCCGATCTGGTGCCGAAAATCAATACGATCGGCTCGGGCGAAGGCATCAAGGCAGCCGTCGCCGCCCGTAAACAACTGCAGGCCCTGAACATTCCGGAAGAATGGATTCATGTGTGCATCCGCACCGCCTGCGCCGGAACGATGAAATCCTATACGGAAAACGACCTGGGCCATTTCGCCCGCGAGCTGGCGGACAAATACGAGAAAGAATTATAAGTAACGTTTCCTGATAAGCTGAAACGGTTACAAAATAAAAGGAGTGTTCAGAAGACACAGGTCTTTGAACACTCCTTTTATTTTATTATCATCTTATCCTAACGAAAGCTTACCCAAGATTGAAAATGGGTTTCCTGCCGTTCCTGATAATAGTGCAGGATACATTCCTCATCGCAGAACGGGAGGGTTATATCGTTAACCAACATATTGATGGAATCATCGCTGACAGGATGACCGCAATAATGACACATCATCATACCTCCTTTGTATTTCTTATGCAACAGCAGCAATTCTGTTAACAAAAAATGCTTCAGGAAGCCTGAAGCAAGAAAATACTTTCCGGCCCTCCCTTCCTCGTGAGATAGCGCTCCGCCAGCATATCGGAAATATATCCGGCGACAGTACTGCACCTGTTTGATGCAGTCCCAGCCAGGCAAGATGGGGCTTGCCGGACTTCGGCGATGACTCCTTTGGTCTCCTTCACAGTTCCCACACTCCGGGAGATTACTCTTAGGCACCGCGCCTCTACCTCACCCGAAAGGATGAGGTATAATGTATTCATTTGAATTTAATTTAACATAGAAAACACAATAAAGCAAGTCGGGTTTAGCAAATACCTGAATATACCAGTTGAATTTTACACGATGTTTTGATAAGGAACGGGCGCGCCGGCAGGCTGATAGATGATTACAATCCAAACCAGTCCGGCCACAGCCGCCACCAGGCCGGCCGTTTGTAAAGCGGGCAGGGGAACAACCAGCAGCACGGCGGCAATACCCAGTAAGATACGCTGGTAGATGTTGATTTTGCCCCGAAAACAGCCGACAAGGGCAATGGATATACAAAAGACGGCCAGGCCGGTTAAAATAACAGCCAGTAAAATCTTTTCCGGCGTGTCATGGGCTAACAGGGCAGGATTAAAGACAAAGACAAACGGCACTACAAAACCGGAGAGGGAAAGACGGAAGGCTTCCAGCCCCGTGGCGACCATTTCCGCGCCCGAGAGCGAAGCCGCTGCAAAGGCGGAAACACAAAAAGGCGGAGTGAGGTCGGACATAACGGCGTAATTAAAGACAAAGAGGTGAGCGGCAACCGCAGGAACGCCGAATTCTCCCAGAGCGCCCGCCACCACTGTTATGGCTATAAGATAAGCGGCAGTAGTGGGAATACTGGTTCCCAACAGCAAAACTGCCAAAAAGATGATGATTAAGGCTGCCGGCAGGACGCCGCCGGAGGCGTTGACGATCATATGGCTGAAGGAAAGAGCGGCTTCGGTCTGGATCATGATAGTGACCATGATACTGGCGCTGCCCAGCGCCACGGCGATCTGCGCTGCGGTCACCGCGCCTTCGGATAGGGATTCCCGGATTGTTTTGGCGTTGATTTTGCTCTGGGGATTGATAAATCCTAAAAGAGCAGTCAGGAGTGTCACATAAAAGGCGGCTTTAGCCGGTGAATAACCGGTAATCAGCAAAAAGGCAATGAGAATAAAGGGCAACGCCATATAAGAACGTTTGGCCAAATCACGCCAATCAGGCCTTTCCCAGTCCGTTTCAGGCAAAAGGTTGTCTTTGACAGCTTCAAAATGTACCATGGTCATAATCCCGAGATAATATAACAGGGCCGGAAGGGCCGCCATAATAATGATCTGCGAATAGGGAATATCGGTTAATTCTGCGATGACAAAAGCGCCGATACCCATGATGGGGGGCATCAGCTGTCCACCGGCGGAGGCAGCCGCCTCAATAGCGCCGGCTGTCTTGGGATGATAACCTGTTTTTTTCATCAAGGGGATGGTAATGCTGCCGGTGGCGTATACATTCGCCACCGTACTGCCGCTGATGCATCCGTAAAGAGCGCTGGCAATTACGGCAACTTTAGCCTGACCGCCCCGCATTCCGCCGACCAGGGCATAAGCCAGTTCGATCAGATAATCGGCTACGCCGCACCGGATAATAAAGACGGCCAATACTGCATACATAAACAGGATATTGGACGAAAGCCCCGTCAAAGAACCATAAATACCCTCATCCGGATAAAGATATAACATTTCAATGATCCGCGCATACGAATAAGATTTAAAATGCAGGAGGCCGGAGATATGCGAGGACAAAGCCAAATAAGCCAAAAATAAGATAGGGAGGATGGCGAACCATTTGGAAAGAATTCGCCGGGACGCTTCAATCAAGAGAATAACCATAATTGTCCCCAGGATAACTTCGATGGGCAGGACTTCCGTCACACCCTGTTCACGGGAAACGATTCTTTCGGCATGAAGAAAACTGTACCCATTGGCGACAAAGCCCAGCGCTGCCAAAAGATAGTCGTACCAGGGGATTCTGTCGCCGGGGGCTTTCGGAGTGGCCGGGAAAAGCAAAAAGACCAGAGGAATCAGGAAAAGCAGGTGAACAGAGCGCATTTCCCGGGGCTCCAGTGCGCCAAATTCCGTGGTGCACAGATGAAAAAGGGCGGCAACAACAGCAAATGTGCTGATTGCTAATAAGATGGGCCCCTTCAACTGTCGAGCGTGCAATTTCCTTCCTCCCCTCAGTTTGTCTATAATTATATATTTTATCATTCGTAAGCGTATCTGACCAGAGAAAACCTGGCAAATTATCAGAAGTTGGCCCGAGGGAGAAATTTAACTTAAATTTAGATAAATTTTTTAAAAAACATATTATTTTGGGTTACATTTTTTCATAATAAGGTGTATGATGATTATAAAGCCACTCATCTAAGATGAGTGGGAGGGAGGTGGATTGAACTTGACCGACCCTTATAGCGCAGGAATGTTTGACAAGAATCCTTATGTAATGAAAAATGATGTAAAGGGAAAGATAATTACGATCTTGGATGGAAAAATTGAAGAGCGGGGCCTAAGCCTGATCAAGCAGATTTCCAGATGCGTCTGCAAAAATGAAATTCATGAATTAATCATCACTGATGAGGAAGCCGGTCCGGGCTCGCAGGTCAATAAAGTGGCCTATCTGGGCTTTATGGAGATTGAACAGGGCAGCGTCATGGTAGCAGGGGATACGCTCACCGTAGCGGACAAACTGATTGGGACAGTGGCCGGTTTTGATGAAACGCATATGCCCAATCATCTAAACATCGTGATCAAAAGTGCAGCAAGACAAACCGGCGTAGAATTGTCTGTGCAGTTGGGCGATAGCTGTGTCTTCCGCCAATACGGCCTCCATAAGTGACATCTGCGTTGCTGTCCATCAATCAGGCGTCCTCACGTACGAACCCAGTACGCTCCGGTACCAAATCTCGGACGGTCTGGCATCTGAACAATTCTGAACGATCTCTTAAAGTCTAATATAAAGAAAGGGGGTGTCAATAGTGAAAGTTGAAGAGAAAATCAAAGCAATGGGGCTGGAGCTTCCGGATGTACCGAAACCGCTGGCGGCGTATGTGCCCGGCGTGAAAGCGGATAACGTGATTTACACATCGGGTCAGATTCCGCTGGTAAAAGGGGAATTGAAGTATAAGGGTAAAGTCGGCAAGGACTTAACCGAACAGGAAGGTTATGAAGCGGCCAAGGTTTGCGTGTTGAATTGCTTGAGTATTATCAAAGACTTAACCGGCGATCTCGATAAAGTGGAACAAGTAATCAAGGTAAACGGCTTTGTGGCCAGTGCGCCTGATTTTAACATGCAGCCCAAGGTCATCAACGGGGCGAGCGAGTTATTGAAAGAAGTTTTCGGTGATAAAGGAATCCATGCCCGCGCTGCCGTCGGCGTTAACGAACTGCCGATAAACGCGGCGTGCGAAGTGGAGTTAATCGTTAAAGTCAGAGATTAAATAAGGAGGATTTAAAAATGGGTTACAAGTACAAGTTTCAGATGTACCGGGATTTGTTGGCTAAGATTCCGCAAATCTATGCTGAAGCGGAACAATCCGGCAAGGAAATTGGAATTCCCAAAGAACTTTACGGCAAATTCGGTTTGACCGGCGCCATCTCCGGTTGCCCGGCGCCGTTGAGAAAAGACATCATGGAAGCCAGCGAAAAAGGGGCCAAGGAAGTTATCCCGCTGGCCAAACTGGTAGATGAAATCAGGGAAATCGTCAAAGACGTCTATGGCGACGAGTGGGATGCTGCGCCGGTCAACACCTGCGAAGCAGGGTTATGGGTCACTTTTGACTCCTTATTCACTCCGCCGGCGCTGGGACGCGGCGACAACTACCGCGCCCGTTATATTGCGCCCCTGGAAAAACACATGCATCACCAGGCCGGTTACGGTCGTCCTTTCCCCGCTAAATACAAGGACTTTATCGCCGACCGCGGTTCCACCCCCGGCGAGTTAGGCTTCTACGGCAAGCGTCAGAACAACCTGGATACGGTTATCGTACCGCTGGCCGGAGCCAGATACGAAATACACGGTATTAAACAGTGGCCGGTACCGATGCTGACTGAGGTGGATCCCGAGGGCTCCAAAAAGAATCTGGAAAAGCATGCCGATATTCACAAAACCATGCTGACCGGTTTCACCTCGATGTGCTATCCCAGCCCCGGCTACGGCTACGCGGCGCAGGATAACGAGGGAACCCCGGTTATGCTGAAAAATATAGCGCAGATTGCCCAATCCTATAACGTGCCGTATGTTATCGACAATGCCTGGGGCCTGCCCTTTGTCGGCGTAAATCCCGTGAAAGTCGGCTGCGACGCGATGATTTTCAGTATGGACAAGGCTACCGGCTCCGCTACCAGCGGTCTGGTCATCGGCCGCGATGATATCATGGTATCGATCCGCCGGGCCATGGGTATGCACGGGGACCGTTACGGCACTACCGCCTCCTACGGCAAAGCGGCTTATGTAGCCTTTGACCCCGGCAAGGAAGCGCTCCTGACCCAGATTCAGGCCCTGAAGGTCCTGCGGGATAAGCCGGAAGTATTGACCAAGCCGGTGGATGACCTCTACAATATCATTGTAGAGGAGTTCAAAGGCCTTATCAGCCGCTTCCCCGGCATCAAAATCACCAAGGTCTACAACTCCACGGCTGTGGAAATCAACTATGAAGGCACCTGGAAAGACGGCAAGATGGGTATTCCGATTTTCTCCATCGAAGATATGTATGCCGGCACCAACATCTTCCAGGTCGGTATGAATAAATTCGGCGTCATCCCGACGATTGCCTATGACGGAAATATCTATGTTTCCACAGGACTTGCCACCACGGACGAGGACGGCAATCTGATTCCCGAAGCTGCCAGATATGCCATTAAGGCCCTGGTCAGCCTGATTGAGATTACCTGCAAAGCAGTCGGTATTTAATTCCTGATATTATGCGGAGGGCGATGAATTCATTCACCGCCCTCCGTGTATCATCGTTTAGCGAAAGAAGATAGCCGGGAAAGTTGGGAGGTAAGGATGATGACGGCGGTATTAAATAAAATCGTAGATGCTTTGGATTTTGAAACATTCTTTATTTGCGCCAATGAAGAGGAAGCCAAGAGTATGGCTTTGCAGCTGGTAAAGGAGTTGGGATTTGAACACGGCAGCATTGTTTTTCTGCAGCAAAGCGGCCCGGGGGCCCGGGTCAGGGTCAGAATCTACGCGCATAATCCCGGAGATCAATACGGCTGGATGGAGAAGAGGGAGGGGGAACATTAATGGCCTATAAGGTTCTGCTGGCGCCTTTGGATCCCGTGCATGATATTGGTTTGAAAATGATTAATAAGGGCCTGACGGAAAGAGGCATTACTACGCACATCCTGCCCCCTGATCTGCCCATGGAGGAAATCATCCGTATTGCGCTGGAGCAAGACTTTGGCACGCTCTTAATCAGCCGTACCTTGGGCTATAATGTGGCGGAACTGTTAGCCAGGTTTATCGATCTTCTGGATGCTGCCGGAATCAGAGAGAAGATGCGTATCGGTATCGGCGGCATGGCCATCAGTCCGGAATTGGCCGCGGAATTAGGATTTGACGCCGGCTTCGGGCCGGGCACCACGGTGGAAGAAGCCGTGGCTTTTGTGGAAGGCCGGGAATATCACCCGGAAGACAGTCTGATCAAAAAGGAAAAGAAAGATATAACCGCCGGTTATAGCTATATATATAAGAACGAAAAAATTGCTTCTTTATTGGAGCAAATCAGTACGCAAATCATTGGCTGGGCCGCGGACAAAACCTCTCCAGGCGTGGAGCGGGCCATTTTACGCGAAGAGCTGTGGGATTATCAGGCCTTTTTAAAAGGGGAGAAGAACGAGCGCTTTATTGAAAAGTACATTCAACACTGCGAGCAGCTCCCCCGTGAGTATTACACCTCCGGGATACTTCATCCCAAGACCCGGGAATTGACTGAGCGGGAACGCGAGGAGTATGCCCGCTACATTGCTTCCGTGAAAGGCCGGATGAAAACCCCAACCCTCCAGCACGGAAGAAAATTTCCCGTAGTCTGGAACCAGTACGGCACGGGCTGCCCGTTAATGGACATTACGCATATCAAAGCCAGCGAAGCCTGGGGCGCGGACGGCGTCGTACATTTTGACCCATCCTGGGGCGCCCGGATGGAAGGCTTCATGGAAGGCGATCTGACCCACGCGGAGGACGGAACGGTCATTACGCCGCAAAACCTTCTTAGGATCAAAAATTCCCTGGAACATGAAACCTTGTGGCAGGTGCGGGCCCACCGGGGGCTGAATACCCCGGAAACGGTGGTACTGGCCGGAAAAATTGGCGCAGATATGACCAAGATCAATATCTGCTATGGCTCTCTGGCTGCGGGAACCGACCCGGCCCGGCTGACAGTGGATGGCTTCCATGCCATGAAATACGCAGTCAAATATCAGATGCCCTTTGATGTCGTAACCAATGAAGAATTGGCCGGCGTTCCGGCCTATAAAGCCTTCGCCGGTATGCTGATCGTAGCCGACCTGGCGGTAAGATTGGGCGCCAAGCCGGTCTTACAGCCGCTATTTGCCTATTCGCCCGAGGTCATGATCAGCGGCCAGATGCGGGATAACTATGTGGACTTTAACGCCGCCAAAATTATGTGCCTGCGCGGCATCGTTGACGCACCTATTTGGGCAGGGGCGCCGATAGCCTTCCTGACCCAGACCGAGGACCGGGTGCAGTCGTCGGTGGCAACTTCAGTGCATGCTATGCTGGCGGCAAGTTTGGGCATCGACGCCATCTCTATTGCCTCTTCTGATGAGGCTTATTCCGGCGGGGCCATCAGCGTACCCTCGAAAATAGACACCCTGCGCGGCGTGGCGGAAACTTTTCGGTTTTTGGGGCAGGCAGGAATTCAGCCTACGGAGGATGCCGCGCATTGGAGCGCTGAAATAACGCGGGGCATCGAGCAAGTATTGACGGAGGTCGCCGCCAAAGGCGACTTTGTTCAGGCCTTGTTTGACGGATTGCTGGGCAGCCGCGACGACGGGGTTTATCCCGGCCGGGCCGGCAAAAGCTCAGTCAGGAGTATCGATTAAATGCGTCCACGGGTAATCGGCGTAGCGGGGACCGCCAAAAATACCGGCAAGACCACTGCAATGATTGAACTGTTGAAGGAAGCGCGAATCCAGGGCATTATCCATGCCCTGACCAGTATCGGTTATGACGGGGAGTCCGTCGATAATGTCACCGGTCTCCCCAAACCGCGTATTCAGGCTACACCCGGTCTATTGGTTGCGGTAGCTTCCCGCTGCCTGGAAGTAAGCACTTGCCGCCTGGAAATACTGCGTACTACCGCCGTCAGTACGCCTTTAGGAAAAATTATCATCGGCCGTGTGACGGAAGCGGGGCTCTTAGTAGCAGCCGGACCGAATAAAGCCAGCGATTTGCGTCGTATTATCGAGATCCTGATTGAAGAGGGCGCTGCCCTGGTTTTTGTGGATGGCGCCTTGAACCGGATGGCCCCTATGGTAGAGACGGATGGCCTTGTCTTGACTACCGGCGCCGCCCGTACGACCCAGCTTGGCCGTCTGGCGGAAGAAGCAAAGATCATCACCCAATTCTTTCAGTTGCCCCGGGAGGCTGTATTGACTGTGAGCTGCCGTTTTGTTAACATTCTGGAAGAGGGTCGGATTGCGGAGGTTGCGGCCTGTCTGGAAGAACAAGAGGGGGCTGTCCTCGAGGGCTTGATCAGCCAGGACAGTTTGCGCCGGCTGGCCCAGGCCTGTGTGGAGGCCGAGGGCGCCTGGCGTGGGAAAACGATTGTTTTTTCCGACGCGGTCAAACTCTTATTAAGCGGTAATTTGGCCGTCACCGCACAGTCCTTGCATATCCTGGCGCGGGAGCAGGTTAAAGTCGGCGTGCTCAAAGCAGTGCGTCTTGCGGCAGTGACCGTCAATCCTTATTATCCGCTCTATGATTTTCGTTCAGCCGTTTATGCCGAAGCTTATGTGGATAAGGATGAATTGCTGGATAAAATGAAAAGGGCGCTTACCGTACCGGTTTATGATATCTTGCAGGACGGAGCGTCTCAGCTTTTCCGCAATATTATGGCGTAGT
>JAVEYA010000075.1:0-11760 GCA_034003745.1 Clostridia bacterium | reverse complement strand
GAGAATACCGGGTAGAATTGATTCCGGCGGCACTGGGGCCGCTCATTGTCCGCGATGGGGTCAGGGGAGTCGATATCCGTATCTGAGGTGTTGGGAATGACGCAAAAAAAAGCGGTGGCTTTGCACTATCAGCAAGAACAATCCGGCGCCCCCAGAATTGTGGCAGTGGGCGAAGGACATCTTGCGCAAAAAATCCTGGAGTTGGCTAAAGAGCATGAGGTGCCCATCGTGGAAGATATGATACTGGTGGGGAAGCTCGCCAAATTTCCCGTGGGCGTGGAGATTCCCCCGGAGCTCTTTGAAGCGGTGGCGAAGGTGTTGGCCTTTATCTACCGCCTGGAAAAGGAGAAAGCACGTTCCCGATAAAGTATTTAATGAAGCAAAAAGTGGCTATCGCACAATAGTGGATATGTCATTCTGAGACCATGTAATGGTTGAAGAATCTTAGAAACCGGAGCAATCTTTCCAGGTTCTTACTAAGATCCTTCGCTTTGCTCAGGATGACAGGCTATTTGCGAAAGCCGCTTTTTTAGGTTGCGCCTATTTTTTATGGAAGGTTAAATTTGCCGCATGGGTGAGCTGCAGCAGATATCCGCTTTGTTGGAATGGGCCTTGCAGGTATCGCAATAGAAGCTTCCCTGGCGCAGCATGGAAGAGCCGCAGCAATAATCAGGGAGTTTGGCTTTTCTGCCGCAAGAAGGGCAGGAATATCCTGACAATATATTCACCTCCTTGATACGCATCTTTACTTATAGAATTGCCAAAATTAGCCGATCATTATCCTGTGCGTTCATAAATTGTCCGCCGCAACAAATACTATCCTTAAAATCATGTTGAAAATACGGAATGTGAGGATGATGATCGTGAAGAAAATATTTCGGATAGCCGGCGCTATACTGCTGGTAATCGTATTGGCCTCAGGCTGCAGCGGCGGACCGCAGCTCAGGTTGCAGAATGAAAATAAAGAAAACGAGGATAAAGTCAAGGCAGCCATCCTTTCCGCCGGTTCTTTCCGGGATGACGACAAGATCTTTAAAAACACCGTAACGGAAGCAGGCGGAAAAGAAGGGGTCGAATTTCAGTGGCAGGACGCCGCAGGAGATGCCCTGCACCAGGAAGAACAGCTGGCTGCAGCAATTCAAGACAAGGTTAAGGTAGTAGTTATAGAGCCTGTGGACCCTGAACTGTTAAAAAGTTCTCTGGTCCAGGCCCAGACACAGGGAGTCAAGATTATTTGCCTAAACAGCCTGCCGCCGGATACGCAGGTGGAGGCTTATCTCACGCCGGATTTCACGCGTGCCGGGGAAATGCAGGCCCAGCAGCTGACAGCACTTATTCCCGAGGGGAGTAAAGCGAATGTTTTAATACTGCGGGACAACCGTGATCATCAAATTGAAGAAAGAATCTACGCCGGGAACATAAATATTCTCCGCAGCAATAACAGGATCGGTGCGGTCCGGACTGCGGAAATAGCCCTGAAGGATGCCGGAGGCGCCTATGAGGCAGTCCGGTCCTATTTGACTAAGGAGAGTGAATCCGCGGGGATGATTCCCGCGGTAATTGCCCACTGGCCGGAACACGCGGAAGGCATGCTCAAAGCCCTAAAGGAGTTGCCGGCGGACCGGAAAGTCCTGACGTTCGGCATGGGCACGCAAAAAGCGGCTGTTGAGGCTATAGAGAAAGGGCAACACAGCGGCGAGGTCGACCTTATGCCGGAATTCCTGGCCCAGCTGACGGTAAAAGCGGTCAAAAGCCTGGCTGCGGATGCGGTCTGGGAATATGAGCAGCAAATTGAAAACGGGCCCTATAGCATTCAGGCCCGTTTTGCGCCTATCCGTCTGATTACCCAAGAGAATGTCCGCATATTGGCTGAAAGAATGAAGAACCTGGAAAAAGCCGCGGCAGCGTCCGGTAAAGAGCAGGAACCGTCCGGACAGGAGGGCGCAAGTGGGCCGCAAAAAGAGAACCCTGCTTCGGGCTCCGGCGCCTCAGACGGCGCAGAGCAAAAGATAAAGTCTACGGTGACTATTAAAACAAAAGACGGGCAGGAATATAAAATGGATATTCCGGGGGAAGTCGCCAACATTGAAATCAAGTCGGAAGGGGCGAAAGAAGAAAGCGGAGAACAGGAGGGCGGTGGAGAAGAACAATAAAGCACTGTTCGCACGCAGATAACTTGTGTATAATGGTAACGGTGATGAAATTGTCAGGTAAAATCAGCCTGCTTCCTTATGTGAAAAATGGACATACAGGGATAGACATTCAGATAGTGAGTCCGGACGCCGTTGTCTCCGATTACCTGGAAGCTTTAGACGGCTATATTCTCCAGGGCGGGTTTACCCGCTTAAGGGCTGAAACAAGCCAATGCGAGGGCTGCGTAACCTGCTGCGGGGAAAGGATGCCGCTGACCTCCATCGACGCTTTTATGCTGCAAAAAGCCCTGGCTCCAGATCTTTCTTTGGGTCAGTTTTTAAACAGATACGCTTATGTGGCAGTTTCCGGCCGCATGGTGGATATCCTGCTGAGCCGCGCTGCGGATGAGCAATGCCTGTTTCTGGACCGGAAGGACCTGCGCTGCGCCGGATATCGGGACAGGCCGCTGGTTTGCCGCACCTATATCTGCGCGCCCCTCTCCCCGCGCGCCCAAAAGCTGCGGCAGGAAATAACCAACACGGGCGAAGATGAGCTGGTACGCCTGTGGGTGCAGGGTTATCTTCAGGGGGAGAATCAGATCCATGAAGCGGCGGACCCGGAAGTGCGGCCGGAGGATTGGTCCAAGAGCGCCTGGACAGGTAAAACGGCTTACCGGGAAGTATTATTGCGTGAGATTCTATCGCCTAAGCTCCTGGCTGACTTAATGAAGGATGAGGGAATGAGAATTGTTTAATATTGTCTTGGTTGAACCGGAGATCCCCGCCAATACCGGCAATATTGCCAGAACATGCGCGGTGACGGGTTGCAGTCTGCATTTGGTGGAACCGCTGGGGTTTTCCATTGAGGATAAACACTTAAAGCGCGCCGGTCTTGATTATTGGGGAGACCTGGACATTCATCTGTATCATAATTTGGCTGAATTTCTGCAGAAGACGGAGAATTCTTTATTGTATCCGGCTACCACCAAAGCCGCGCAGCGTTATACCGAAATAAAATATCCGCCGGGCGCTTACCTGGTGTTCGGCAAGGAAACCAAAGGGTTGCCGGAAGATTTGCTGAAAAAAAACAGCGGGCGCTGCATCCGCGTCCCCATGGGACCTCAGGCGCGCTCGCTGAATTTAAGCAATTCGGTGGCAATTGTGGTGTATGAAGCTTTTCGTCAACATGATTTTAAGGGTTTGATTTAAATGGTACGCCCGGTAGGAATCGAACCTACGCACCTGGCTCCGGAGGCCAGCGCTCTATCCACTGAGCTACGGGCGCATATAATGTATTAAAAAAGCGGCAGGTTCGATTATAAACCATACCGCCTAAAAAGTCAAAGCAAACCTCTGATAAGACCATATTAAATCATATTCACGCTTACTCTTGAAGGAGGAGTTTATATGCTCAAAGAGTCCAGTATCCGCGACATCAATCTGGCCCCGGCCGGTCAGGCCAAAATCAGTTGGGTCAAAAATTTTATGCCCGTACTGAATAAAATCAAGGAAGAGTTCATTGAAAATAAGCCTTTTGCCGGGAAAAAGATTGTCGTCTGCCTGCATCTGGAGGCGAAGACGGCCTACCTGGCCCAGGTTTTACAGGCGGGCGGCGCCGAGGTTACGGTGACGGCGTCCAATCCGCTTTCCACCCAGGACGACGTGGTGGCGGCGCTGGTGGAATCCGGCGTCAGGGCTTTTGCCTGGCATGGGGCGAGCCTGGAGGAATACAGTCTGCATCATCGTCAAACTATGGGGCAGGAGCCGGACTTAATCATTGACGACGGCGGCGACTTAATTGCCTTGTTACATAAGGAATATGCGCTGCAACTCCCCCGGATTATCGGCGGATGCGAGGAGACGACCACAGGACTGGCCAGACTGCGCGCTATGCAGGACGCCGGCGTACTGTCTATTCCGGTGGTCTCGGTCAATGACGCTTTGATGAAATATCTCTTTGACAATCGTTATGGTACAGGCCAGTCGGTCTGGGAAGGGATTATGCATACCACGAATCTGGTAGTAGCCGGCAAGAACGTAGTGGTAGCCGGTTACGGCTGGTGCGGCAAGGGTGTGGCTATGCGGGCCAAAGGGCTGGGCGCCCGCGTAATCATTACCGAAATCGACCCGGTAAAAGCCAATGAAGCGCTGCTGGACGGTTTTGAAGTGCTGCCGATGAAGGAGGCGGCGGCGCTGGGCCATATTTATGTTACGGTGACCGGGAATTGCAACGTCATCCGGCAGGAACATTTTGCATTGATGCCGGACGGGGCGATTCTGTCCAATGCCGGCCATTTCGACGTCGAAATTAAAAAGCCGGACTTATCTGCGTTGGCGAAGTCCGTGCGGACAATCAAACCCAATATCGAAGAATTTACCCTGGCCGATGGGCGCAAGCTGTTTCTTCTGGCGGAAGGCAGGCTGGTTAATTTGGCTTCAGGAAACGGCCATCCGGCGGAAATCATGGATATGTCTTTTGCGATTCAAGCTTTATCGCTGCAGTATTTATTACAGGAAGGACCGCGCCTTTTGCCGGGCGTGATCCCCGTGCCGCCGGCTTTGGACAAGAAAGTAGCAGAGTTGCGTCTTGCTGCGCTGGGCGTTAAACTGGATCAAATAAGCCGGGAACAGGAGGCGTATCTTGCCGCCTGGGCGGGGGATTGAGGAGAACGATGAAGAACCTTGCGGGCTATGTCTTCCTGGACCTGGAAACGACCGGCTTAGACCCTGCTTCCGACAAAATCATCGAAATTGCGGCGCTGACCTATTCCGAGACCGGAGAAAGGCGCATTCTGGAACAACTGCTTAATCCGGGCGTGACGATTTCTCCCTTTATTACGGGTTTGACGGGCATCACCCCGGAAATGCTCGCCGACGCGCCCCCCTTCGGGGAGATCAGAGAAGAGCTGGCGGACTTCCTGGAGGATAAGACCCTTGTCGCACATAACGCCGCTTTTGATCTCTCTTTTCTGGAAGCCGCGCTGGGACAAAAAATGGATAATCCGGTGATAGACTCCCTGGAATTAAGCAAATTGCTCTATCCGCAAATGACTTCCTATGCCCTGCGCAATCTGGCCCGGGCGCTGGACATAAAAATTGAATTATCCCATCGCGCGCTTCCGGATGTCCTGATTCTGGAACAGCTTTTTGGGCGGATGACGGAAACAGTGGAATCTTTTTCTGTTGCCCTTTTACAGGAGATGCTTTTCTTATTGCAGGGCAGCGGGCATCCGGTTGCGGCTTTCCTGGAAAACAGCCTGCGTGAACGCATACGGAAATATGATTTCGATGAGAAAATACCCACGCAGAACGCCGGAGAAGAAAGGGAAGCTCCACAGAAGCGTTCCGGTTCGCCTCTATGGGATATTCCGGCGCTGGAGGGGCTGCTTTCGCCCGGGGGCAAGGTGGCCCAAGCCCTGGAGGTTTACCAGGAAAGGAAGCAGCAGGTGGCGATGATGAAGGCGGTGGCCAAAGCCTTTCAACAACAGCGCCATTTGATCGTGGAAGCCGGAACGGGCGTGGGCAAATCTTTGGCCTATCTCTTACCGGCTGTTTATTGGGCCAAAAGTCAAGAAGAGAAAGTCGTCGTCGCTACCCATACGATTGCCCTGCAGGAACAATTGTACCGTAAAGAAACAGGGTTTCTGCGGCAGAACCTGGATGTGCCTTTCAAAGCAGCCGTTTTAAAAGGGCGCGGCAACTATCTGTGTTTAAATAAATGGCGCCGTATTAAGGATAATCCCCGGGAATTGAACTGGCCGGAGAAATTCTTGCTGGCCCGGATCGCTGTCTGGTTGAACCGGGATAAAAGCGGAGACCGGGATAATATCAACCTGCGCGAGTGGGAAAACGATATTTATCAATCACTGAGCTCCACGGCGGAAAGTTGTGCGGGAAATCTTTGCCCCTGTCAGAAGGAGTGCTATTATCAGAAAACGAAACAACGGGCCCAGGCTGCCGATATCGTTATCGTCAACCATTCGCTGCTCTTATCCGATTTAAAAACAGGAGAAATGATCCTGCCCGCTTACGATTATCTGATTATTGACGAGGCGCATCATCTGGATGACGAAGGGACGCGGCAATTCAGCGATGTCTTTTCCCTGAAGGAATTCGGCAAAAAGCTATCCGGCTTAATGAAAAGAGATATTCATACCGGCGGCGGAATAGTATATTACTGGAAAAAATATTTTGCAGCCTCTCCGGAAATGTTGGAGAATATCGGTAAAATTGAAGCAATTATAAAAAGACTAAATGAAATTATCAATGAAATCAAAATGAGCGTAAATTCCCCGGAATTTCCCGATACCGTGCGCATCAGGGGGGAGAAGAGAGGAGAGCGCTGGTGGCAGGTTCTGACCGTCATGTATGACAATCTGCTATTGGAAGGGACGTCGCTTCTGGAGTGCCTGAAAGTATTATCCGACAGCGTCGTCCCGGATGAGGGGGATACGGATGGGGGACTTCCGCTGTATACCCTGAAGACACTGACGCTGCGTATCAGAAGTGATTGCGAGGTCCTAAAACAGTTCCTGCAGGAAAATAACGCCGGGGAACGGGTTTACTGGTTGGAGAAAGACGCTTTCCGGATGGATTTAAGACTTAATATCACGCCGCTGCAGACGGCCGGGTTGTTTAACGAAAAATTGTTTTCCGCAAAATCCTCGGTAGTGTTAACCTCGGCTACGCTCAGCGTGGAAGCAAACTTTAACTATATCAAAGTGCAGTTGGGTATTCCGGAGGAACTGGCGGATTGTCTGCAGGTAGTATCCCCCTTTTATTATGAGGAGCAGGCCCTGCTCCTGGTGGACAGCAATCTTCCCGATCCGGCCCTGACCGGGGAAGAAGCCTATAACCTGGCGGTGGCCGAGGCTCTGGAGCTTTATCTGAAGACCACCGGCGGCAATACACTGGTGCTCTTTACCTCTCATAAACAGATGCGCTATATGTTTGATAAGCTGTTCGAACCCCTGCGGCAATCCGGCCTGGAACTGTACGCCGACGGTGTAAACGGCCGCCGGCATACGTTAATCAGTGAAATGAAAAATAATTCCCGGGCTGTAATTTTCGGCGCTAATACTTTTTGGGAAGGCATCGATCTGCCGGGAGAGGCGCTGAAATCATTGATCATTGTCCGCTTGCCTTTCGCGCCGCCAAATTTGCCCATTGTGGAAGCGCGGTTGGAGCAAATAACCGCAGACGGCGGAAACGGCTTTGCGCAGTATAGTTTGCCGCAGGCGGTCTTGCGTTTCAAGCAGGGTTACGGACGGCTGATCAGGACCATTAATGACAGCGGCGTCGTCATCATTCTCGACCGCAGGCTGCTTTCCAAGCGCTACGGCAAAGTATTTATTAATTCTCTGCCCAATCAGAAGTATTGCGCGGGCGAGATGTCCGAACTGAAAGACAAAATCACGGCGTGGCAGAAAAGATGGGGGTAGACATGAAAAAGCATGAATTTCCGGTGATGCCTGACGCGATTGACTTAATTCTGGCCGGCCTGGCCTGCTTGATTATGTTTGTGATCTGGTTTGGTCCGCCCGGTCTCATCTTGCCGGTATTATTTATAATTTTTGTGCTGTATTTTTTTCGTAATCCTAAACGCGTCTATACCGGGTCCCGGGAAGAGATTATTTCTCCGGCTGACGGCGTTATCCAGTTTGTGGAGGAAGTTGCGGAAGAGAGATACCTCCATGCTCCCGCCATCAAAGTAAGCATCTTTTTAAGCGTTTTCGATGTGCATATTAACAGGGCGCCGCTGGATGGAGCGGTGGAATATCTTGAGTATGTCAAAGGGAAATTCCTGCCCGCTTTTAAGGGGCATGCGTCCGAGTTGAATGAAAGAAATTATCTGGGCCTGCGCTCTATTCATGACGCGCGGCATACGGTGCTGGTAGCGCAGATAACGGGGTTTATTGCCAGGAGGATCGTCTGCTGGACCAAGACAGGAGAAGTGCTGTCCCGGGGTGAGCGCTTCGGCATGATTAAATTCGGTTCCTGCGTGGAGATTTATCTGCCCAAGGGTACGGAAATTCTGGTGCATTCCGGACAGAAAGTCCGCGGCGGTGAAACCGTCATCGGGAGGTTCAAATATGAGTAAAAAGCTCTTGCCCACAATCATTACTTTGGCAAATCTCATCCTGGGGATTACCTCTTTATGGTATACCATGGCCGGCACTTATCGGGAAGCGGCGTTAGCCATCTTGTTTGCCATGGTTTTAGACGGCCTGGACGGGCGGATCGCCCGGCATTTTCAGGTTTCTTCGGACTTCGGTAAGGAATTGGATTCTTTATCGGATCTCGTTTCCTTCGGTGTGGCGCCGGCACTCTTAACCTACGGCGTTGCCTTAAGTTCCCTGGGCACTCCCGGGCTGATGGTGGCGATTGTCTTTGCTTTGTGCGGCGCGATCCGTCTGGCCAGGTTCAATGTATTGAATATTATGGATTATTTTATAGGCGTGCCGATTACTTTTGCCGGTTCGCTGATGGCGCTGCTGGCGCTTTTGGCGCCGGCGCCGCCGCTTTTCCTCTATCCTGTGGCCATGCTTGTTCTCTCATATTTGATGGTCAGCAATATCAAGGTGCGGAAATACTAAAGGGGACAGTCACCAAAGCCTTTTTTCGCAATACTATATTTAAAGAACGATTGCGGATGGAGGCGGAGAGCATGAAGGATATCAAGAAGGTCTATTATATTAAGCTGCCGAAGTTTATGCTGGCATTTTTAAAAAAAATAATCAAGTAAAAGAAAGAAGTCAGATATATGAAACACTCCATATATCTGACTTCTTTTTGAGTTTAGGGAAGCCTGCTTATAACAGGCTTTATTTTGTGGCCAGGCCGATGCCTATGAACCCCCCCAGCACTCCGGAAAGCAGGGCCAGGCCGGCGCGTTTGGCGATATGCAAGAGCGTGAAAGACAAAGGATCCCAAATGAGGCCCATGGCCAGGATAACCAAAAGATACAGTCCACTGACGGCCAGGCCGTGCTGAAGGCCTTTGCCGCCGGCGGCGTAAGCAGTAAGAAGTGAGCCGGCCAGCATACTGATGAAGAAGATAAAGGCGGAGAAATTATCCAGCAGGCTCTCGGAAAGGGGCGTAAACTGAAAGACCAGACTGACCAGGATACACAAGATTAAGGTCAGGACCAAGGCGATAATAAGTCCCTTGATTACGGCACTGAGTTTAAAGCCCTCATAGGAGGGCGAGTTTTTCAGGCTACTCTTCATGGACGCTTACCTCCCTAATATACTTAATACCTGTACGGATATTCCCTACCTAATCCATATGCTGCGCCAACTTGAATATGCTTAGAAAAGTATAGAAACAGAATGGAAGGAAATGGAATATTTTTGTAGAAGTATATAGTATTCTTTTCTGTAAATAAATGGAGGGATGAAAATGCGAAGTATGATGGACAAGCTGAAAACATTCTGGCTGCGTCGGCTGGCCGGCCTGTTCAGGCTGTTGGAGAAGAATGAACGATACCTGGCCTGTATGCAAAGGCTTAGCGACTTGGGAGAAAAGAAAGAAAGGGAATGGTGCCTGAATTACGCGGAGGACTGCATTTACAGCGCCAGATACCGGGAAGCGGCGGAATTAATGGAAGATATGCTGCCAAAATTCATTTCCCCGGAACTTTTGCGTGCTCTGGGATATTGCTGCTGGCGTCTGGGCGATACGGTAAAAAGTATTCGTTATTACCGGACGGCTCTGGAAATCGAACCACTGGATTACGATACCCGCTTAAATTTAGCCGCTGTTTATGCGCAGGTTGGGGAAAGCCGGGAAGCCTTAATCTTATTAAAAGACTTGCTGAAGGATAATCCCTGCGATTATCAGCTTTTAAATAACCTGGCCTGGGTGTATGAAGGCCTCCGGGAATATACTTCGGCGGAAAGTTTCTATTACCGTAGTCTGGCCGTATCCGGCTGCGCGCCGGATATTGCCTATAACCTGGTGTGTTGCCTGAAGAATGGGCATAATCTGCTGGAGGCGCTGGAAATCTCGGAATATTTAAAGGTAAGCGATGTCTGGAAAGGCCGGGGGTTTTCTCAGTTGGCCCAGATTTACGAGGAAATGGGAGCTGAGATTTTAGCTGTGGAGTATTATAACAAAGCCTATGGTTTGGAAGCTTGCTGAAGGGAAAGGTGCATCCTGTCCTTATATTGTGGTAGAATGGGAATACCATTAAAGCTTAAAAGGAGACTTGAACCATGGATTTCCCCAGAATTGAAAAAGCCGTCAGAGAAATTTTAATAGCGATTGGCGAAGACCCGGACCGTGAAGGACTTAAAGATACGCCTTACCGCTACGCCCGGATGTGTGCGGAAATCTTCGCGGGCTTGGAGCAAAGTCCGGAAGAACATCTGGAAGTGGTTTTTGATGAGCATCATGAAGAAATGATCCTGGTCAAAGATATTCCGTTGTATTCCTTCTGTGAGCATCACTTGCTGCCTTTCTATGGGAAGGCGCATGTGGCCTATATTCCCAGAAAAGGCAAGCTGACCGGTCTATCCAAGCTGGCCCGGGTAGTAGAGGCCTTCGCTCGCCGGCCGCAGTTGCAGGAACGCCTGACGTCGCAAATTGCCGACGCCATCATGAAGAGCCTGAATCCTTACGGGGTCATTGTGGTCATCGAAGCCGAACATATGTGCATGACTCTGCGTGGCGTGAACAAGCCGGGCAGCAAGACGATTACTTCCGCCATACGCGGTATCTTAAGAACTCAGGAAAAAAGCCGGGCGGAGGCGCTGGCCTTAATCTACGGGCATAGCCAATAAAGAATTCAGTGAAATAATTGCTTGAGGATGAAACGGGCATATTTATCGCCCGTAGCCAGGAGCAGGAGAAAGAAAAGGACGCCGTACAGCAGAACAAGTAAGACCAGCAGCGGAATATTCTGTTCAATAAGAAATGTAGTATAATTTAGCAGATTCACCAGAACTATGCCGGAAAAGAACAAACGCAGGTAGAAGAGGGGTTCGAAACTGATCCCGCATTTTTGGATAATAAAGAAGACATTCAGGATAGCGCCTATGATATGACTGGCGACGTAAGAAAGAGCGATGCCGGGGATGCAGTTGGCCGGATCGCTGCCGAAATAGTAGATGCCGCTCAGGCGTATGGCCCCGGAGACCAGGGTATTAAAGAAGATGGTCTTAACGCAGCCGATGCCCTGCAGGATACCGATGGAAGCCTGGGATACATACAGAAAAATACTGCCCAAGGCTAATAATTGCAATAATTGACCGCCCAGCGCCGCTTTGAATAACAACTGGGCGATGGCGGGACCCCAGCAGTACAATATCAAGGCGCTGGGCACGCCGGCGAGGAGGGTGATATTAATGGCCTCCGTACTTCGCTGGCGCAGCTCGCGCCTGTTATTTTTGCTTTCCGCCTCGGAAACGGCCGGTACGATGGAGGTGGAAAGGGAGAAGGTTAAAGTAGACGGCACCATCAAGAGGGTAAAGGCCACTCCGGTCAGTTCGCCATAAAAGGAGGCCGCCTGGGAAAGGGTGCTGCCTGCTTTTAATAATCGACGGGGAATAATACTGGCTTCCGCGGCGGTAAAGAGCGTCGAAAGCATCCGGGTGACGGTAACGGGTATGCCGAAAGAAAACAGCCG
>JAVEYA010000074.1:0-11894 GCA_034003745.1 Clostridia bacterium | reverse complement strand
CCTTCTCAATATTCGCTTGCTGTTGGGCGCACAATGTCTGCGCAATTTCACGGGATTGATATGCATTTTTATTCAGTTCCCGCGCCCTTTTTTCAATGCTCATCGCTGAGCGGCTGCCTTCTTCGGCTTTGTTCGTCAGCTGCCGGGCTGAATTGCTGATTTCCTGCCCTGATGCATTCATCTCTTCCGTAGCGGCGCTGGTGGTTTCCATCTCGGCGGCTATTTCCTGGGTGCTTAGGGTGATATTCTGCACCTGGGAGGCTATTTCCTGTACGGCTGCCGATAATTCCTGACTGTTTTTATTCAGGCTCTCTGAAGCGCCGATGATACTATGGAGCATTTCACGCATATTCAGCGCCGCCTTATTCAGCGCAGCGGCCAAATACCCCAGCTCGTCTTTGCTGTTGACATTCATTTTTTTATCCAGCCTGCCTTCGGCCAGCGCCTCGGCAAATTCCACGCCCTTTTTAACCGAACGCGTGATATTACGGCTAAGCAAAATACCCAAAAGAACTGCCAGGGCCAGGCATACGCCGGTTATAGCCAGCATAGCGCGGGAGGAGTCGGTAAAAGCCGCCTCACTTGCCGCAACGGAATTCTGGGCTTCTTCTATATGTAATTTCCTTAAATTCATCAGGATAAGCTCTATTTCCGTCCTTCTTTCGCTACCTTGCTTATTTTCAAAACGGGCCATGATAAAATTGCGCTGCACGGCCAGGTCGATGGCCTGTACGCGGGAGAGGTCATATTCTTTGCTTTTTTGCTCATATTTTTCGATCAGGGCAATTTCTTCCGGAGACAATTGTGTTGCTTTCAACTGCTCCAGTAAAGCCGCATTTTCATTTGCTCTCTTCGCCACTCTGTCCCTTATTATTATAATATTTACTTCATCTTCCGTATACATGACGGTTTCCATATCTCTACTGTTGCTCAGCGTATTTGCTTCCATCTGGGCAAGCAAAGTAAGCGGTATTAAGTTTTCTTCATACATCCCCGTCTTCCCCTGATTGATCGCGTTCATGTTGTTTAATCCTATATACCCTACCAAGCCAACAAAACACGCAATAAAAACAAAACCTGCCGTAAGTTTCGTCCCTATTTTCATTGTTTATCCTCCCATGAATATACTTAGAATATTAATATTCTAAATATTTTCTCAAATTCCTGCATATTTTGCCGCCATTCATACACTTTTATGGTCAAAAGTCCCATTTTATTAAAAGATATTATCATTCAATCTGTTTTAAACCTGGAAATGAGTTCAGCCTTGACAGCATAGACAAAAATATATAGTTTATTAAGGAAGAGGTGAATTAACATGTCAACCCATAGCGTATATGATGTCCTGCAGGAAAGAGGCTATGTCGAGCAAGCTACTCATGAAGAAGAAATCAGGGAACTGCTGGCTAAAGAGCCGGTCACTTTCTATATCGGCTTTGACCCGACTGCCGACAGCCTGCATGTCGGACATTTTATCCAGGTCATGGTCATGATGCACATGCAAAAAGCCGGGCACAGGCCTATCGCCATTATCGGCGGCGGCACCGCCATGGTGGGCGATCCTTCCGGCCGCACCGACATGCGGAAAATGCTGACCCTGGAACAAATCGAAAATAATGCCGCTTCTTTTAAGCAGCAATTCTCCCGCTTCATTGATTTTGGCGAAGGTAAGGCACGTATGGTCAATAACGCCGAGTGGCTCCTGCAGCTGAATTATGTAGAATTCCTGCGCGATATCGGCAAACACTTTTCCGTCAACCGGATGCTGACCCATGACTGCTTTAAAAACAGGCTGGAAAAAGGCCTGTCCTTTCTGGAATTCAACTACATGCTGATGCAGTCCTATGATTTCCTGGAACTGTATAAAAGATACAACTGCAAGCTGCAGCTTGGCGGCAGCGATCAATGGTCCAATATCGTTTCCGGAATCGATCTGGTCCGGCGCGTAGAATCGGCCCCCGTCTACGGCCTGACCTTCCGTCTGCTGACGACGAGCGCGGGCAAGAAGATGGGCAAGACAGAAGCCGGCGCGGTCTGGCTGGATGCCCAAAAGACGCCGCCTTATGACTTTTACCAGTATTGGCGCAATATTGACGACCTGGATGTGAAGAACTGCCTGGCGCTCTTGACCTTCCTGCCTATGAAGGAAGTGAACCGTCTGGGCGGCCTTCCCGGTGAAAAAATCAATCAGGCCAAGGAAACTCTGGCCTTTGAAGTTACCAAGCTGGTGCACGGAGAAGCCGCCGCACAGGAAGCTCAGCAGGCAGCCAGGTCTATGTTCGGCAGCAAGGCCAAAGATGCTGACGCCCTGCCGACCACCGAGTTTTCCCCGTCCGAATTAGAAACAGGCGTCGACATCGTGACGCTGCTGGTACAAACAGGCCTCACGCCCTCCAAAAGCGAAGCCCGCAGAATGATTCAACAAGGCGGCGTCTATCTGGAAGAAGAGAGAGTCGACGATTTCAATTATCTGGTTACCCTGGCCCACTTCAAAGAAAGTCGGCTGCTTTTAAGAAAAGGCAAGAAAATTTATCATTTGGTCAAATTGATCTGAGAATTCAACTCAAGAATACCTGCGTTCTGCCAAGTTTGAATTAAACTTGGCAGATTTATTTTAGATTAATTTTAATTAAAATAGACGTATTTAGCCAATTATGTTATTCTATTACTGGTATATCTTGTTTTCATCCGTTCTCATCTATTATCACTGATTATCGTTGTTTATCTCGCTTAAAGGAGGTATGCCCCATGGCGAGAATCAAAGAAGTGGTTCTGGAGGTTTTTTATGCAATAGCTCCAATTGTTGGTATTATTACTATCCTGCAGTTTACGCTGATCCGAATGCCCGCTCAATACTTTCTGCAGTTTCTCATTGGCGCTGTTATGTTAAGCATGGGCCTGGTTTTATTCCTGTTGGGCGCTCATATGGGTTTCCTGCCCTTCGGGGAACTCATCGGAACAAACTTGCCCCGGCTCGGCAAAGTCTGGCTTTTTGTCTTATTCGGTTTTCTTTTAGGCTTTGTGGTCACGGTAGCCGAACCGGATGTGCGGGTGCTGGCGACGCAAGTGGATGTGGTCAGCGGCAATCAGGTATCCAAGAATTTACTTATTTACAGTGTTTCTTTAGGTGTAGCATTTTTTGTCGGCTTAGCCATGTTAAGAGTTATCCTTAATATTCCGCTGAAATACCTGTTATATGCCGGCTACGCAATCGTTTTCTTATTGGCCGCCTTTACACCCGCCTATTTTGTTCCGGTTGGTTTTGATGCGGGCGGAGTTACCACCGGCCCCATGACTGTTCCTTTTATTGTAGCCTTAGGCGTGGGCATCTCTTCCGTTTTGGGAGGGCGGGATCCGTCTACAGACGGCTTCGGTTTTGTAGCCTTGGCTTCTATCGGACCCATCCTGGCAGTTCTTTTGTTAGGGGTGATTTAACTATTGAACGTTCTTAATCTTTTCACCGGTTTTTCTGAAGTAATCGTCGAAGTAGCGGTAGCCCTGACGCCCTTATTGATCATTTTCCTCCTGTCGCAGGTGTTCTTTCTCAAACTGCCGGCTAATAAAGTAATAAACATTCTTACGGGGTTTCTTTTGACTTATGTAGGACTGGTTTTATTCTTTCAAGGGGTGCATATCGGTTTTTATCCCACGGGAGAACAAATAGGCATGATCCTGGGCGCCGGTGATACCCGTTGGACCTTAATCCCGATTGGATTTGTTCTGGGTTTGGCTGTGGTTTTTGCCGAACCGGCGGTACGCGTTTTAACTTATGAGGCCGAGAAAGCTTCCGGCGGCTATATCCCGCAGAAGGTCATGCTCTATACCTTATCTCTCGGCGTCGCGGCGTCTATCGCGCTGGCTATGGCCCGGACGCTTTGGGGAATTTCATTATGGTACTTTATTATTCCGGGTTATTTATTAGCCTTTATCATGGCCCATTTCTCCAAGGATAATTTTGTGGCCATCGCCTTTGATTCGGGCGGAGCCGCTACCGGGCCGATGACCGTAACTTTTATTATGGCCATCGCCATCGGCGTGGCTACTGTTATGGAGGGACGCAATCCCCTCCTCGAAGGCTTCGGCCTGGTTACGCTGGTTGCGCTCGCGCCCATCTTAACCGTTTTAGGTCTGGGTCTGCTCTATGACAGAAAGGAAAAAGCTTTGAAAAGACAACTGGATGAGGTAGAATAATTTTCTGAAGGAGCATGTATTTTTTAAGGAGGAAGATCATGACTAACAATTTTCAATATGACCTGATTGTCACGATTGTTAATAAAGGATTTTCGGAAAAGATTATTCAATCCTCACGTAAGGCGGGCGCCCATGGCGGCACCATCATTCACGGCCGGGGGACGGGTATCCATGAAGACGCCAAGATATTTGGAATAAGTATCGAACCGGAAAAAGAAGTGATTTTAACTTTGATCAAAAAAGACCTGACAGAAGTAGTATTAGAGGCTATCATGGCAGCTGGAGAATTAAAGAAGCCCGGTAAAGGAATTGCTTTTGTGCTGGATATCAGCAAAGTTGCCGGCATCAGCCATATCACTTGAAAAAGAAGCAAAAACCGCAAGGAGCAATCCTTGCGGTTTTTTTGTTTAGCGATTTTTATAATAAGCCGACTCAATTACGCTTAAATTAAATCCGGCCGACCTCATATACCCAGCCGTAGGGATCCTTTTCTTTGCCATATTGAATGTTAATGAGCTTATCATATAATTTTTGGGTGACCTGACCAACCTGATTTTTATTGAGCATATATTCTTTTCCCTGATACTGCAGATAGCCTACCGGAGAAATTACCGCAGCTGTACCGGTGCCGAACATCTCCGTTAATTTCCCGCTCTGAATGTCATTAAACACCTCGTCAATGGAAATCAGCCTTTCTTCCATCGTCAGACCGGAATCCCCGCACATTTTGATGATCGAATCCCGGGTAATGCCCGGCAGAATGGCGCCGTTTAAGGGCGGTGTAACCAGATGGTCCCCGTAGACGAAAAAGACGTTCATTGAGCCGACTTCTTCCACATAGCGGTGCTCCCTGGCATCCAGATACAGTACCTGGGCAAAGCCCTTTTGTTTGGCGACTTCCGCGGAATAAAGACTGGCCGCATAATTGCCGCCTGTTTTTACATCGCCCATGCCCCCGGCGGAGGCGCGTACCAATTTATCCTCCACATAGATGCCGATGGGATTGAATCCTTCCTTGTAGTAGGCCCCTACGGGAGAAAGGAGGATAAAGAAATAATACTCACTGGCCGGTCTTACGCCTAAGAAAGGTTCAACCCCCAGCATGGCCGGACGGATATATAAAGAAGTGCCCGCATCCCGGGGAACCCATTCCTTATCTTTTGTAACCACTTCCGTAACTGCCTGTAAAAACAACTCTTCCGGAAGCTCCGGCATACACAAACGGGCAGCCGAACGGTTCAGCCTGCGGGCGTTCTCTTCCGGCCTGAACAGCAGGATTCTGCCGTCTTCCGCGGCATAAGCCTTTAAGCCTTCGAAGATTTCCTGGGAATAGTGCAGCACACAGGCGGCAGGATCCAGCATAAAAGGTCCATACTCCTTGACGCCCTCACCGTGCCACCCTTCTTCACTATTATATTTAATCAAATACATATGGTCCGTTAAAATTTTACCAAAGCCTAATGTTGAAGTGTTCTCAAATGGCGGTCTCATGGTATCCCCTCCTTATATATGTCTTTCATTCTACTATAATTCAATTTTTCCTGAAAGGATAAAAAATTGTGTATTCATTATACTTTAATTATCCGCAAGCTAAGAATGCTGTTTATCCAGCAGTTCTTTTGTTTTTCGGACAGCCTGTCTGACCAGATCGGCCATGGTGGAGTTAACCTGCAGACCAATGATTTCCAGGTTTTTATGCGAAACCGGAATTAACACTTTGGGAATTGCAGCGCTACTGATCATCACGGCTATTTCCGGTGTGATTTCCCCGAGCATGGAATCTGCTAAAACCAGACCCAGCGGACCAATGATGCAGTCGGCGTCGCGCAGGCATACTCTGACGGCATTGATCCCGGTAGCCCCTTTCTTCGCTCCGGCCCTGACCATATTGGCGGTTGCCGTAGAATTTGTCCCTACCGCAATAATTTGCTTATCCGGCAGAACGCCGGAGAGCTGTGTGATGATTTGAGCGCCCAGACCCCCGCCCATACCGTCAATGACTAAAATACTCATTTTCATTCCCCGCTTATCGCTTATGTTTTATAGTTCTCAGCCTCTTCTCATAAACACCGGCTATAATCTACTATAAAATGATAAAAGAAAAACTACCTTAACGGTAGTTTTTAAAAACATCGTTGGTTCTCATTATACGCTAAATGTACATAATGACAAGCAAGATTGAAATATGATTAATTCAGGTTTTTTTCGGAAGAGGTTTCATCCATTTCCTCACGGAGGATCAGAATGCCTTCCATGGCAGTGGGAAATCCGGCCGTAGGGGCGACGAGCATCAGGGCGTGCTCGATTTCTGCTCTTTTGCACCCGGCTTTGATTGCCTTAATGATATGCGTCCGTAAAGAGTAATGATGCTGACCGGCGGCGGAAACAGCCACCTTAATCAGCCAGCGGGTTCTTTCCTCCAGCGGGCCGCCTTCCGTGTGGACCAGGCGTCCAAATTTTTCGTAGGCGCGATAAATGTCCTCATGTTTACCGATAAAATACTTTAAATTCTCCTCAATGGTATCCATCCTTCACGATCCTTTCCAACGAAAATGTATATGATTAGCATAGCCAACGTCCAAATTTCTTATACATAGACCCGCCTTGACCTGCATTGACTGGGTATAAAATACGGACTATCATGTAATTATGCCGTGACCGGCGCCGCAAGGAGGTATGCATGAACAAACACTGGAATCCACTCATTTATACACTGGACCCTTACGTACCGGGAGAGCAGCCGCAGGACAAAAAATATATCAAGCTTAACACCAATGAGAATCCTTACCCCCCCTCCGGGCAGGCCCTCGAGGCCATTCACCGCGCTTGCGCCGAAACGCTGCGCCTGTATCCCGACCCGGAATGTCTCGAGCTGCGCAAAGCGGCCGCCGCATACCACAGGCTGTCGGCAGAGCAGGTCTATGCCGGCAATGGCTCTGATGAAGTGCTGGCTTTCGCCTTCTTAGCTTTTTTCGACCCGGCCAAGACCATCCTTTTTCCCGATATTACCTATAGTTTTTACCCCGTTTACGCCTCTTTGTTCGGCAATAAATACGAGCTTGTCCCGCTGCAGGAAGACTTTACGCTGCCTGTGGAAGCCTTCTTAAAAGAAAACGGCGGCGTCATTTTCCCCAATCCCAACGCGCCCACCGGTATCTGCCTGCCCCTTGCGGATATCGAAACGATTCTCCGGTTCAATCAGGATTCCGTCGTCATCGTAGACGAAGCCTATATTGCCTTTGGCGGGGAGACGGCCGCGGGCTTGATTAAGCAGTATCCGAACCTGCTGGTCATCCGAACCCTCTCCAAATCCCACTCCCTGGCGGGGTTGCGTTGCGGTTATGCCCTCGGGGACAAAGAATTGATTGAAGGACTCATGCGGGTGAAGAACTCCGTGAATTCTTACCCCCTGGACCGCCTGGCTCTGGCCGGCGCGGCCGCCGCCCTGGACGATAAGGAGTATGCGGAAGAAAATGCCCGTAAAATTATGCTGACCCGGGAGCGGACAATAACCGCTCTTCAGGAGCTGGAATTTCAGGTCCTGCCCTCTGCGGCCAACTTTATCTTTATCAGCCATCCGCGCGTTCCGGCGGAGGCGCTCTATCTCCGGCTGAAAGAAAACGGCGTACTGGTCCGTTATTTCAATAAACCGCGCATTCATAACTTTTTACGCGTAACCATCGGCACTGACGCCGAAATGGATTTCTTTTTACAGGAGATGATTAAATGCTTAACATAAAACTGCCTAAACTGTCCGGTTTGCTGAAAAAGAAATGGTTTTTGGCGTTTATTGCCCTGATTGTAATCGTTGCCGCCGTTTTTGCCGGACTTCATTTTAAAAGCAATCAAGCCAATGCGGCCCAGCACTTTCTCACCAGCCCCGCCAGGACCGGCAATGTCGAATATAGCATCGACGGAAGCGGCAGCTTACAGCCCAGCGAACGCTATGCTTTGAAAACCTGGTCCGGCGGTACCGTCACCGAAATCTTCGTCACCGAGGGCACCCGTGTGACCAAAGGCCAGCCCCTGATGACCGTTAAAAACGACTCTTTAAATTCCACCGCCAAACAGGCTGATTTGGAATGGTCCATTGCGCAAAGCGCTCTGGAAGACATGTATAACCCGCCGGGCAAGGATGATTTCGCCCGCCGCGCGGCGGAACTGAAGGTGGAACAGTATCAGCTGGCCCTGGAAGACAGCAAGGAAGAGCGCGATAAACTGACCGTCCGCGCCCCTTTTGACGGCACGCTGATCGACTTGGCCGACCAGGTTATTCTTGGTCAAAAGATTAATTCCGGCGTAACAGCCGCAACCTTTGCCACTTCCGGGCAGATTGAGGCGGTAGCTTCTTTCGACGCGGAAGCCCTTCAGCTCATCAGACCCGGTCAGGAAGCCAGCGTCTATTTAAAAAGCTTAAACGTATTCTATACCGGCGTGGTCAAGGAAGTGGACTTTATCGCGGATTCTTCCTCCGGCACTTTTGAAGTAATCATCACGCTGAACAATCCCGACAATACCCTGCGGGCAGGTATGCAGACCAATAACACCGTCATCATTGCCAGGGATGACGATAATAACCTGTTGGTCTACAGAAACGGTTCCGGTTCTCTGCGCTACGCCCGCTCGGAGAATCTCGTGACCGAAGTGAGCGGCGCCGTGGCTGAAATCTATCATCAAGAGGGCGATGTCATTCAAAAAGGCGAACCCCTCTTCCGCCTGACCAATGACGACTATAACCGCAAGGTCAAAGAAGCTGAAGTCCAGCTGGGCAACGCCGAAGAAGAACTGAGAAAGCTCCTCAGTCCGGATGCGGATACCATCCAGTCCCAGGAACTGAAAGCCGAACAGGCCTATCAAAAAGTGGTCAAAGCCCAAGACAACCTGAATAGCCTGAACGTCGTCTCTCCTATTGACGGGATCGTCACCGGCATTTCCGTCAGCGTCGGCGACGAGCTGGGCGAAGATACTTCCAGTTCCGGCCAGGAACTGATTGTAGTCTGCAACTTTGATAAGAACTATCTGCAAATCTCCGTAGATGAATTAGATATCAATAAGATCGATTTCGGCCAGACGGCTACCGTCTCCATTGACGCCCTGCCGGAAGCGCAGGCCTCCGGTACCGTCACCGGCATTGCCCAGGAGGGCGTCTCCTCGAGCGGGGTAACCACTTATCCGGTGACTTTGGAAGTCGGCTACGTCGACGGTATTAAGGGCGGCATGTCCGCCACGGCCACCATCATCATCAACAAGAAAGAAAACGTCCTGACCGTCCCGGCGGAAGCTCTAATCAGCAATAATGGGCGCCAGCTGGTTCGCGTACTGGAAAATGGCCAGCCTGTGGCCAGGCCGGTAAAGGTGGGCATAAATGACGGGACACGCGCTGAGATTATCGAAGGCCTGCAGGAAGGCGACCAGGTGGTAGTCGTGAGCAAGGGCGGCTCAGCACAGCAATTCGGCGGTCCCACCATGATCCGCGTGCCCGGCGGTATGGGTAGTCCGCCCCAGGGCGGCGGAGGCGGCGGAACCGTCAGAATCCAAAGGTAATCCAAAAATGGCTGCGGCAAAATACTGCAGCCATTTTATTTTTTTGTCGGTTCTGAATTCCCCTGTTTTTGACCCTCTTTGACATAGCAAAAGGCATTTGGTACGATATAGTAATCTAAAAACCAGCTGATTTAATCAATGTGAGCGCAATGAGGAAACCAGGATTGTTGACTCTAAAGAATCCATCGCTTAAGGGAGGAATGTCATGGGCAAAATCAGCTTTATTACGGCTAAAGAAGCTGCTGCAATGATTCCCGACGGGGCGCGCATCGGTACCTGCGGTTTTATGATGACGGGCGCGGCGGAAGAAATCCTGCTGGAAATAGAAAACCGTTTCCTTGCTTCAGACCGGCCCCGGGATTTGACGCTGATGTGGGCTTCGGGGGTAGGGGACGGCGGAACCGTCAGGGGTCTCAACCATCTCTGTCATGAGGGCTTGCTTAAAAAAACCATAGGGGGGCATTACGGTCTGATTAAAAAAATGTTCCCCTTGATTACGGGCAACAAAATCGCAGCCTATAACTTTCCCCAGGGCGTGCTTTGCCAGATGTTCCGGGAAATGGCCGCCAAAAAGCCGGGGGTTATTTCCCATGTGGGGTTGGGTACTTTTGCCGATCCGGATTTCGGAGCAGGTAAACTAAACGAGCCGGCCACCGAAAATATTGTGCAGAAAATCCGCCTCGGAGACCAGGATTTTTTATTCTATAAATCCCAGCAGATTGATATCGCGCTCCTTCGGGGTACTGAAGCGGATGAGAACGGCAATATCAGTTTCAGGAAAGAAGCGCTGAAGCTGGAAGCCCTTTCCGTGGCTATGGCAGCCGGAAACAACGGCGGGAAAGTTTTCGTCCAGGTGGAAAGAAAGGTGAAAAACGGCTCCATCGATCCCAAGAATGTGGTAATCCCGGGCATCCTGGTAGATTACGCGGTACTGGCCGCGGATGAAAAAAACCACATGCAGACCGCGGGAACACAGTTCAGTGAAGAATTTATCTCCAGCAGTATTGTAGTGGAGCGTCCGGCCCGGAATTTTCTCCTGGATGAGAGAAAAATTATTGCGCGCAGGGCGGCGCTGGAACTGGATAAAAGCGACCGCATTTTGAACTACGGTATCGGCGTTCCCGAAGGGGTGGCGGATGTTTTACAGGAAGAGGGGATTATCGAACGCTTTACTTCCACGGTTGAACCCGGCCTGATCGGCGGGATTGCCCTGGGTGGTCTTAACTTCGGCAGCGCCCTGGCCCCCCAGGCCATTATCGACGAACCTTACCAGTTTGATTTTTATGACGGAGGCGGCATCGACGCCACTTTCCTGGGCATGGCCCAATGTGACGCCGAGGGCAATCTGAACGTCTCCAAATTCGGTGTCAGAGTACCCGGCTGCGGCGGATTCATCGATATCTCGCAAAACGCTAAAAAGGTTGTCCTCTGCGGCGCCTTTACAGCAGGTAAACTCAAGATTTCTGTCCGGAACGGCCTCGTCCGCATCCTGGAAGAAGGCTCGGAAAGAAAGTTTGTCCCGCGGGTGGAACATCTCACCTTTAATGGGACCTATGAAAGAAAGAAACCGAAAAGAATCGTCATCATCACTGAAAGAGCAGTTTTTGAACTGCGGGAAAACGGACTGGTCCTGACGGAGATCGCCCCGGGGATAGACTTGGAAAAGGACGTTCTGGCCCAGATGGGTTTTAAACCTGCCGTCTCCACTGATCTTAAGCGGATGGACGCCCGTATCTTCCGGGATGAACCCATGTCCATTAAAAAAAGCTTTGAGGGTTAATTTTTGGAATTGCGCCTATTTTGAAACTATACTATCATTAGAGTGAAAGGGGTGTATTTGTTTGAGAAGCGTATCAGTAATCGGTATCGGTGAAACAAAAATGGGCCGCTTGCCCAACCTATCCTTGAAAGATCTTATCGCGGAAGCCGGCAGTAAGGCCATCCAGGACGCCGGCATCACCAAAGACATGATTCAGGCCTTGTACATGGGAAACTTCAACGGGTCATACTGGTCCACCCAAAGCCACATGGGCCCTCTGGCTTCAGAGGCTCTGGGTCTGGGCACCGTCCCCACCCTGCGGGCGGAAGGCGCCTGCGCTTCCGGCTCTTTAGCCTTCCGCGAAGGTTTGGTTGCCGTAGGAGCGGGCGTATATGATATG
>JAVEYA010000073.1:0-11953 GCA_034003745.1 Clostridia bacterium | reverse complement strand
ATCAGGCCATCGGCGGAGAGCGGGTCTTAATTTGTGTGCCCTTGAGCGCGCGGGATGAGCGGGAACTGTTGGAACAAGCAGAAAGAGCGCTGGCGGACAGCCCCGATCTGGTGGAATGGCGGGCCGACGGTTTTTCTGATGTGGACACGCTGTCCGATACTTGTGCTGGACTAAAGCGGCGTTTGGGAGAGATTCCTTTACTATTTACGCTGCGGCATTACGATGAAGGCGGAGCGCGCCGTATCCCCCAGGAAAAGCGTTTGCACGTCATCCTGGAGATGATTGCCTCAGGTCGGATAGAGCTCGTGGATATTGAGCTGATCAACGGCCCGGAGTTTATCGCCGCCGTGCGGGAAGCGGCCGAGCGGCATGGGGTGAAGCTGATTCTCTCCTATCATAATTTCACGCACACCCCGCCGCCGGAGCAAATGTACGCGAAGCTGCTGGAAGCTGCGAAAAACGGCGCCGATATTGCCAAGCTCGCGGTAATGCCCCGGAATAATCAGGACGTACTGAATCTGCTGCAGGTTACCGATACTGCCCGGAATGGACTGCTGGATATTCCCCTGATCACGGCCTCGATGGGTCCTCTGGGAATGATCAGCAGAATGGCCGGCGGTCAATTCGGTTCTGCCGTCATTTTTGCCGCGAGCGCGGCCAAGACGGCGCCGGGCCAGCTGCCGGCAGCCCTACTGAAGAAGATTGTCAACATCATCGCTGAGGGATGAAAATGAAAAAAAACATTGCCTTAATCGGCTTTATGGGCGCCGGCAAAACATTGATCGGACAAATTTTGGCCCAGCGGCTGCAAATGGATTTTCTCGACACCGACACGGTCATTGAAAAAGAGCTGCAGACGCCGGTCCCACAAATATTTGCCGAGAAGGGGGAACCCTGGTTCCGACAGAAAGAAAAGGAAACCGTGAGAAAGCTGGCCACTTTGGAGAACAGTGTCATCGCGACGGGAGGCGGCGTGGTGCTCGACCCGGAAAATATCGGCGCGCTGAGAGAAAACGCGCTGATTGTTTGTTTGAGCGCCCGGCCCGAAGTAATCTGCGAGCGGCTTAAAAAGGATACAGGCAGGCCGTTATTGGCCGGAGAGGATTTATTAATAAAAATAAACACAATCCTGGCAGAACGCCGGGAGAAATACCGCTGCGCAGATTTCTACCTCGATACTTCCGGGGTCACTCCCCAGGAGGCGGCGGAGGAAATCATCCGCTTTCGGCAGGGACGATCTTCTTAAGCAGAGACAGGATTTTGGAAAATCATGTAGAAAACTGTAACGAGAGAATACATAAGGATGGAATAAGCGCATGGAATTATCCTCGTTACTGCAAAGGGCCCTGGTTATGAATGCCTCTGATATTCATCTTGCCGTGGGATGCGTGCCGTTATTGCGCGTCAACGGCAATCTGGCGCGCTTTGTTGAGGGATCGATGGCGTTAACGCCGGAGGATACGGTAAAGATATTGGAAGTGTTAATGCCTCCGGAACAGCAGGAAGCCTGGAAAGATACGGGAGAGACGGAATTTTCCTATTCCCTGCCCGGAGTAGGGCGTTTCCGGGTTAACGCCTACCGTCAGCGCGGGTGCGTCAGCCTGGCCATCCGGCCGGTGCCTTATGAGATTCCTTCCCTGGAAGAACTGAATATTCCCCAGGCGGTAGCCGGCCTGACCGACAAGAAACAGGGGCTGATCCTGGTAACGGGACCGACGGGCAGCGGCAAATCCACTACTTTGGCTGCCCTGCTCAATAGAATCAATCAGGAGCGCAACTGTTATATCATCACCATTGAAGATCCTATCGAGTATTTACACCAGCACAATCAAAGCGTAATCGACCAAAGGGAAATCGGAGGAGACGCCAAATCAGCCGTCGGCGCGCTGAAGGCCTGTCTCCGGCAGGACCCGGATGTTATCATGGTCGGCAATATGGAAGAAAAGGAACTGATCTATACAGCCCTGAATGCGGCGGAAACCGGTCATCTGGTCCTGGCTGCCCTGAATACCGCTAATGTTGTCCAGACAATCGACTGGATTATCGACGCGTTCCCTGTGTATCAAAAGGAGCAGATCAGGCAGAAATTGGCCGCCGTATTGCAGGTGGTCATTTCCCAAAAACTGATTTTTACCGCTCAAAACAAGGAGTTGGCCGCCGAAATCCTGATAGCCACGACGGCGGTACGGAACTTGATCCGCGAAGGCAAAACCCAGCAGCTGCCTACGGTAATGCAGACCGGCGGCAGATGGGGTATGCAGACTTTTGATACGTCGGTGAATGAATTGGTACAGCAGGGCCGTGTCAATAGGGAAGCGATCCATAAATGAGCGCGCGGCCTGTTTTGCTTACGCTGATTAACGTCTCGGGCTGGCTTGGCGTGTATCAGGTATATGGCCTTACTCCCCGGGGATTCACCGGGATGCTGCTTTTTTCCGTGTTGTTTTATATCTCCCTTGTTGATTTAAAATACTATCTTATTCCCAACGGAATGGTAGTATTGTTTTTATTTCTGGGCGTTATCCATCATTTCCTGAGCGGCGACAGCCCTTTAGGCAGCCGGCTCCTGGGTCTGGCCGCCGCTTTGGCGCTTTCTCTGTTAATTGGTTTACTCAGCCGGGGCGGCTTGGGCGGAGGGGATATTAAGCTCCTTGGCGCTATGGGATTTTGGGCCGGATTACCGGACATCTTTTATGTCTTTATCGTTTCATTTTTTCTGGGCGGCCTGGTCAGTCTCCTCGGCCTGGCTTTGGGCCGAATAAAGCGCAGGGATGCGATCGCCTTTGGGCCATATCTGGCGGTGGGATTCATGCTGCTGTTTCTGTTTCCCGTGGTTTAAGGGCAGGAAGGAGAATGAAGGTAAAAAAGCGAATAGCTTTTATGGTACCAATTTAAGGGGGGATGGACAGTGGAATTGATCAATCAAACCCTGCACAGTGTATGGCAGACCTTAGAGGAGGTTTTAGTCCAGAGACCCGAAGTCTGCCAGTGTGAAAAATGCCGTTATGATATGGTCTGCCTGGCTTTGAATAATTTAAAGCCAAGGTATTATGTCAGCCGGCACGGCGCTATTTATGCCAAATTAAACGCGCTCTCCCAGCAAAGCCGTACGGATGTTTTAACAGAAGTAGCCCGGGCAGTGGAGAAGGTCAGTAAGAATCCGCATCACCTGGGCTGAAGGCAGAGTAGGGGCGTATAGATTTGGATAAATCTTGGTAAAATAGTAAAAACTTTAGACAATGGGGTACCAACGGATGATAGATAAAAAAGCCATTGCCGAGATTCTTAAAGCGGCGCAAAGACACGGCGCCGATTTTGCCGAATATTTTTGGGAACATAAGGAGACAGTCGGTATCTTCGCCGAAGAAAACAAAATAGAGCGTATTAATTCAGGCATTGATGAAGGCGTAGGTATCCGCGTCATCCATGGCGCCAGCACTTCCTATGCCCATACCAACGATATCTCGCTGCCGCGCCTTTTGGAAATTGCAGATCAGGCCGGGAAGGCCGCTCAAAAAGAAGCGGCGGTTCCTTCGACGCTGGATTTTACGACGCCCCCGGCCCCTGCCGCCTTTAGGGTAGAAATACCGCCACAGGAGATTAAGCTGGAGGATAAAACCGCGCTGTGCCTATCGGCAAACGCGGCGGCCCGCCGTATCGATCCCCGGGTCCGCCAGGTTACGGTTTCCTACGGCGACGTCCGGCAGGACGTAGTTATCGCTAACAGCGACGGCAGATATGTGGAGGATTCCCGTACCAGGACGAGGATAGCGGTTAACGCCATCGCCGCGGAAAATGACGTCATCCAGACCGGGTATTATGCGGCCGGAGGGGTGACGGGGTTTGAACTGTTTAAAGAATATTCGCCGGATGTACTCGGAGAAAAAGCGGCTGCACGAGCCGTTTTGATGTTAAGCGCCCAGAGTGCGCCCAGTGGGAAAATGCCGGTGGTGATGGCCGCAAAAGCGGGCGGCACTATGGTTCACGAAGCCTGCGGTCATGGTCTGGAAGCGGACCTGGTACAAAAAGGCCTGTCTGTCTATGGCGGTAAAAGGGGCGAACAGGTAGCTTCCCCGATCGTTACAGTCATTGACGATGCGCTGATTCCCGGCAAATACGGCTCATTGCGTTATGACGATGAGGGTCAGCCGGGGGAGAAGACTGTGCTGATCAAAGACGGCGTGCTGAAAGATTTTATGTATGATTACCAATGCGCGAAAAAAGAAGGACGTTCCTCTACCGGCAATGGGCGGCGGGAATCTTATCACAGCAGACCTTTTCCGCGCATGCGCAATACCTATATTGCTTCCGGCAAAACCGATCCGGAGAAAATCATTAAGGAAGTAAAAGCGGGACTGTTGGTCACAGCCATGGGTGGCGGGCAGGTAAATACCACCAATGGGGACTATGTTTTCGACGTCGCGGAAGGATATCTGATTAAAGACGGCGCCATTGCCGCGCCTGTAAGAGGCGCCACCCTAACAGGCAACGGGCCCGGCACCCTGCGGATGATCGAGCTGGTCGGGAACGACCTGGGCTATACCATCGGCGTGTGCGGTAAAGAAGGCCAGGGGGTTCCCGTCTCCGACGCGCAGCCCACCATGCTGGTCAAAGAACTGATTGTGGGCGGCCGTGGCGAGAGTAAGGGAAACGGTCAAATCAGACGGATTTAATAAAGAAGGGAAAACGATTTCATGGCGGATGAACTGCGGCAGTCAGCCGAGAAGGTTTTGCAGCTGGCCTGCGATAAAAACGGCGTACAGGCGGAGGTCTATTTGCTTGATGCGGAAGATAAACGCATTGAGGTTTCCGGCCTGTCGGTGGAAAATATGAAAATAGCCCAGGAGAGAGGTTTGGGCTTACGGATCATCAAAGATGGCTGTTTGGGCTATGCCTATACTTCCGATTGGGGGGAGCCCGCGCTAAAGCTTGTTGTGGAGCAGGCCCTGCATAACGCACAGCAAACCCAGCCTGACGAGTATTGGGAGCTGCCGGAACAAACGAACGCGTATCAGCCGATGGCGCTGTTTGATGAGGCGACATTTGCCGTTCCCATCGAGGATAAAATCAAACTGGCGCAAGAGATGGAAGAAGCCGCCAAGAGCGCGGATAAGCGGATCAGGCTGGTGGAAAAGGCGGTCTATCAGGAAGCGTTTTACCGTACTTTCATTATGAACAGCAAAGGTCTGTCCGGAGAGTATCGGGGTTCTTACTGCGGCATTTATACAGTCGCGCTGGGAAGCGAGAATCAGGACAACCAGACAGGGATGGCGATGCAGTTCGCCAGAAAATACAGTGAACTGGAAGCGCCCCGTATCGGCCGGGAAGCCGCTGCGAAAGCGGTGCGTATGCTGGGAGCGCAAAGTATTGCTTCGGCAGTACTGCCGGTTGTGTTGGACCCGTATATCGGGACCAATTTTTTAGGCGTCCTGCAAACGCCTTTTTCCGGGGAAGCGGTCTTAAAAGGCAAGTCCTTTTATCGGGGCAAAGGGGGGAAATCGGTCGCCGGCCCGCTGGTGACCATTATTGACGACGGCTCTATGCCTAAAAGACTGGGTTCAGCCCCCTTTGACGGCGAAGGCGTGCCTTCGCAGGAAACCGTATTGATTGAGCAGGGCAGGCTTACGGGGCTCTTGCATAACCTTTATACGGCCCAAAAATCGGGCGTATCCTCTACCGGTAACAGTGTCCGGGGTTCCTATAAGAGTACGCCCGAAGTGGGTATTACGAATTTCTATATGGCGCCGGGAGAGAAATCCCCGCAGGAGATTATCGGTGAACTGCCCAAGGGTCTTTATGTGACCGACGTAATGGGAATGCATACGGCTAATCCCGTTTCCGGAGACTTCTCGCTGGGGGCGGCCGGCTTATTGATTGAAAACGGGGAATTGACCAGACCCGTCAAAGGCGTCGCTATTGCCGGCAATTTACAGGAAATACTTATGGATGTGGACGCTGTGGGCAATGATTTAACCTTTTTTGTGACCAAAGGCGCTCCAACCTTGCGGATAAAAGCAATGAGCGTCAGCGGCTGAACAGGAGAAGCTAAATTCGTTGGCGAATACTCTAGGAAAGCGTTATGGTTTATGATAAAATGCAAAAGGGAAAATTACCCTGGGGATAGCCGAATAAGGAGGTTACCCGTTGAATCAGGATATGTTTAGGCCCTGGCCGGCGGAACTGGACGCCTTCTTGGTGAGCAAGCCCAGTAACCGTCGCTATTTCAGCGGCTTTACCGGTTCCAGCGGCATGCTGCTGGTGACCAACAAGGACGAAAAATTTCTAATTACCGACTTTCGTTACATGGAGCAGGCTAAGGAGCAGGCTCCGGATTTTCACATTGTGCAGCAGGAGCCTGAGCCGGCAGCAACATTGGCGCAGCTGGCGAAAGAATATGGCTTAAAAGATATCGGCCTGGAAAAAGATCATATTACCCTGAGTATATATGAAGAGCTTTCGAAAAAGATGCCCGGCCTTACGTTATGGCCGCTGTATAATCCTTTCGAACACAGGCGTAAAATTAAATCGCCCGGGGAATTGCAGCTGATTGCACAAGCCGTCGCTATTGCCGATGCGGCTTTCGGGCAAATAAAAGAAATCATTAAACCCGGCCTGCGCGAAAAAGAAATTGCGGCAGAACTTGAATTTATTATGAAACGGTCCGGTGCGGAAAAGCACGCCTTTGATACCATTGTAGCTTCCGGCGTACGTTCTTCCTTACCCCACGGGACCCCTACCGACAAGGTTATCCAAAGCGGAGATTTCGTGACGTTGGATTTCGGCGCAGTCTTTGAGGGGTATTCTTCGGATATTACCCGTACCTTGATCATAGGTCAGCCGGATGCGCGGCAAAGAGAAATTTATTCCATAGTGAAAGAAGCTCAGGAGCGGGCTATCGACAATATCCGTCCCGGCAAAAAAGCTGCGGATATCGACAAAACAGCCCGGGATATTATTGCAGATTATGGATACGGTTCGTTCTTTGGACATGGTCTGGGACATAGCGTCGGTCTGGAGATCCATGAGGAGCCCCGTTTTGCCCCACGGGATAACACGATCCTGCAGCCGGGCATGGTTGTTACAGTAGAACCGGGCATTTATCTGCCCGGCTGGGGCGGCGTCAGAATAGAGGATATGATTGTGGTCGGCGCCAAGGGATGTGAAATTTTAACCCGAGCACCGAAAGATATTGAGGATATGATCATATAAGGGAGGAATACTATGATATCAACAACAGATTTCAGGACAGGTTTAACATTCGAGCTTGATGGTGAAGTCGTGCAAGTGGTGGAGTTCCAGCACGTCAAGCCGGGCAAAGGCGCTGCTTTTGTCCGTTGTAAATTAAGAAATGTCAAGACCGGTTCCAGCGTGGAAAGGACTTTCCGTCCCGGGGAAAAATTCCCCAAAGCGCATATTGAACGGAAGGAAATGCAATATCTTTATAAAGACGGGGAAAATTGGGCCTTTATGGATACGGAAACCTTCGACCAGGTCTCGCTCCTGGAGAGCATTCTGGAGGATGCGCCCAAGTACTTGAAGGAGAATATGACCACCGGCATCCTCTTCTATCAGGGACAGGTCATCGGCCTGGATTTACCCAAACAGGTCGAGCTGGAGGTTGTTGCCACTGAGCCGGGCATTAAGGGAGATACCGCTTCCGGCGGCGGCAAGCCGGCCACGCTGGAAACAGGCTTGATTGTGCAGGTACCGTTTTTTGTGAATGAAGGGGATGTCCTGATTATCGATACGCGTACCGGCAATTATGTGAGCAGGGCTTAAACATACAATGGATTTCATATCAGGTTAAAAAAGGAGGGAACGAAAGTGAGCCGCTTGGATGAGAAGATTGCCTATCTGCAGGGTCTGAAGGAAGGTTTGGGACTGGACGAGTCTACCAAGGAAGGAAAAATGCTTACCGCAATACTGGATGTGTTGGAAGACGTTGTGGATGAACTGGACGCCTTATCGGCGGAGCAGGATGAGTTGAACGAGTATGCGGAAGCGATTGATGAAGACTTGGGCGACCTGGAAGCCGAAGTTTACGGCGAAGATGATTATTCTGAGGACGATGACGAAGACGAGGATGAGGACCTGGAGGACTGGGACGACGAGAATTATATCGAAGTGGAATGTCCCCAGTGCCATGATGTCGTTAGATTTGCCAGCAGCCTCCTGGCCGACCGGGATGTCACTAAAGTAACCTGCCCCAACTGTGATAAGGTTGTTTATCTGAACGAGCACGGGCCTGATGGTGATGAAGATTAACAAGAAACAACGGGCGGCAGCTTTATCGATTGTCTCCAACACGGGATTGATCGTCTTAAAGGCTGTCGCCGGTATTATGAGCGGTTCCATCAGTATTCTTTCCGAGGCCATTCATTCCGGGATGGACTTGATTGCCGCACTGATTTCCTATCTGTCGGTGACTTTTTCCGGCAAGCCTGCCGACGAAGAGCATCCGTACGGGCATGGCAAGATTGAAAATATCTCCGGCGTCGTGGAAGGTCTGTTGATTTTTTTGGCAGCAGCCCTGATTATCAAAGAGGCTACCGAGAAAATACTCCACCCGGAGCCCGTCAAGATGACTTTTCTGGCCGTGGGCGTGATGTTTTTTTCTGCGCTGGTCAATACGTTTGTCTCGCGCGTGTTGTACAAGACGGCCAGGGAAGAGGATTCCATCGCTTTAGAGGCCGACGCGCTGCACTTGAAGACGGATGTTTATACCTCGCTGGGGGTCGGCGTAGGCTTGATTCTCATGAATATCACCAATATTCAAATTCTTGACCCTTTGGTCGCCATCATTGTCGCTTTGTTTATCATCAAAGAAGCCTGGCACCTCTGCCGCAACGCCTTTAATCCGCTTTTAGACGTGCGGCTGGAGGAAAAGGAGGAACAGGCCATCCTGCATATTTTGGAGCGATGCAAACAAAGAGAAGGGGTCGAAGCGGGGCATCTCAGGACGCGTAAATCCGGGCCGCAGCGACTGATTGATTTTCACCTGTATTTTGCGCCGGAGACGACCATCGGCAAAGGCTGCCAGGTGGCGGAGAGCATCCGGCAGGAAGTGAGTATCCTCTTTCCTAACGTGCACATACATATCAATATAGAGACATTGGATAAGTACCATGAAGAAAGCGCCTACGAGTAAACTCGCGGGCGCTTTTTAAATAAGGCGGGTTTATCAACGAGAGTTTTAAATCCGTGGTGTATAGTGGGTATGCAAGAGATGGTGCGACTTGTGGCCGAGGGGTTTGCCCAGGAATTCCCGATAGATTTCATCGATGGAGGGGTTCTTATGCGACTGGCGAATGGGCTGGCAACAGTCTATCTCATAAATACCGGCGGCCCGCTTGGACTTCAGTGCGGCCGTAGCGCGGTAAGGCTGCCCGCCTCCGCCGATGCATCCCCCCGGACAGGCCATAATTTCGATGAAATGATAAGGGGATTCGCCCCGCTTGATTTGTTCCAGAAGGACGCGGGCATTCTTCAGGCTGCTGGCTACGGCGATCTTTACCTTGGTGCCGGCCAAATCGACTTCCGCTTCACGAATATCGGTATAGCCCCGGACATTCTTAAATTCCACATCCTGGAGATCCTGGCCGGTGACGACTTCATAGACAGTGCGCAGAGCCGCTTCCATAACGCCGCCGGAAGCGCCGAAAATAACCGCCGCCCCGGTGGTTAAGCCGAAGGGAGCGTCAAAGTCCTCTTCCGGAAGGTTGGCAAAGCTGATGCCGGCCAAGTCGATCATCCGGGCCAGCTCACGAGTGGTCAGGACTACGTCCACATCCCGGTAACCGCTGCTGCGCATTTCCGGACGGGCCGCCTCAAATTTCTTGGCGGTACAAGGCATAATGGAGACGGAGAAAATCTTTTCCGCAGGAATACCGGCTCTGTCGGCATAGAAGGTTTTGGCCAACGCGCCGAACATCTGCTGAGGCGATTTACAGGTAGAGACATGGGGCAGAAGACGAGGATAGAATTTCTCAATGAAATTGACCCAACCGGGGCTGCAGGAGGTAATCATGGGCAGTTTGCCATGCCCTTTGAGGCGGTGCAGCAGTTCGTTGCCTTCTTCAATGATGGTCAGATCGGCGGTGAAGTTGGTATCGAAAACCTTGGCAAAGCCGAGCCGCCTTAAGGCAGCAACCATTTTGCCGGTAGTGACGGCGCCGGGCTCCAGACCGAAGGCTTCGCCCAGGGCTACGCGGATAGCCGGGGCGGTCTGCACCACAGTATGCAGCTCCTTATTTTCTAAAGCGGCCCAGACTTGGTCGGTATCATCCTTTTCGTACAGCGCTCCCACCGGACAGACGGCTACGCACTGCCCGCAGAAGGTGCAGGTAGTTTCGGTGAGGTCTTTTTCATAAGGGGTGGTTACGGTAAATTCATCCGAGCGGTGGGCGGTATCGATGGCGGAGACATCCTGCACGCTCTGGCAGACTTCGGCACAGCGGCCGCATTTAACGCATTTGGCCATATCCCGCACGATGGAAGGGTTATTGCTGGTGATGGGTACGGGTTTGGCGGTCAGGACAAAGGGCATTTCGGTGATTTTATATTCATGGGCAAAATCTTGCAGTTCGCAGTTGGTATTGCGGATACATTTCAGGCAGTCCGTGGGATGGTTGGCCAGGATTAATTCCAGGATGGTTCTCCGGGTATCCCGAACTGCTTTGGTATTGGTGAAAATTTCATCGCCTTCTTCGATGGGGGTGTTGCAGGCAGTCTTGAATTTTCTCTGACCCTTGACTTCCACCACGCAAATCCGGCAGCTGGCCTGTTTGGGCAGGTCCGGGTGGTAGCAGAGTGTGGGAATTTTGATGCCGACTTCCCGTGCGGCTTCGAGTATCGTGGTTCCTCCTTTGACGGTAACGGGAATATTGTTGATTTTGGCATGGATATCGGCATGGGGATCTATATAATGACTCATGCTATTTCACCGCCTTTTCATTAGTAAAACAGACTTCAGCCGGACATTCTCCCTTAATGTGCGCTTCGAATTCCGAGCGGCGGAACTTCAGGAAGGTATCCAGCGCCGTTGTCGCCGCCTGTCCCAGCCCGCAGAAGGAAGCTTTGGCCATGGTCCGGGAGAGTTTCTGCAGAAGGTCGATGTCGGCCTCGGTGGCCGTCCCGTCGGTAAAGCGGTTTAGGATGAACAACAGTTGCTTGTTGCCTTCCCGGCAGGGATTGCACTTGCCGCAGGACTCATGGATGAAGAACTCGGTGACGGATTTGAGATAATCGATGATACAGACAGATTCATCCAATACGACGACAGCCCCTGAACCTACGGACAAACCGGTATTGCGCAGAATTTTATAGCAGTAGGTGGTGTCGAGCTGTTCCGGGAAGCCGCAGGGTCCGGACTGGCCGCCCAGATGGAAAAACTTCAGTTTGCCGTTGCCCGTCACGCCGCCGCCCAATTCCGGGTCGAAGATAATGTCCCGCAGGGTGACGCCGAAAGGAACTTCGTAGACGCCTCGATTGGCGACATGCCCGGAAAGGCAGATGAGCTTGGTACCGCCGGAATCGGGGGTGCCGTAGCTTAAATATTCGTCGCCGCCGACATTGACGATGGTCGGAATATTGGCGAAGGATTCCACGTTATTGACCAGGGTGGGCTGCAGGAACAAGCCGACTTCAGCCAGATGGGGCGGCTTGATACGGGGCAGGCCGACTTTGCCTTCGGTGGAGTTCAACAGCGCGGAGTTTTCTCCGCAGACATAGGCGCCGGCCCCGGTCATGATATGGATTTTAAAGTTAAAACCGGTGCCGAGGATATCATGGCCCAGGTAGCCCGCCTTTTCCGCGTTGTCGATGGCTTGCTGGAACTCTCTTTGGATGCTGCGGTATTCGCCACGCACATAAATATAGCAATCATGGGAGTTGAAGACATAGCCGGAAATGGTCATGCCCTCGATTATCCGCAGGGGATCCTGCCAGAGGAGCA
>JAVEYA010000072.1:0-11995 GCA_034003745.1 Clostridia bacterium | reverse complement strand
GCTCGGCCCCCAAACCCCTCGGTGGGTTCGAATCCTCTTCGTGACACAATCAAAAAACACACCTGCAATGGTGTGTTTTCATCATCATATGGCGGAGGGGGTGGGATTCGAACCCACGGAAGCCTCGCGACTTCAACGGTTTTCAAGACCGCCTCCTTCAACCGCTCGGACACCCCTCCGGGTGGCTTTTTTTGCATTTTTTCGCGACAGGCAAAAACTAATATAACATGAGATTCCGTTAACTGTCAACAGCCGGAAGTGATGCGGTCAATGCCTCCCATATAGGGACGCAAGACTTTGGGAATGATTACATTGCCGTCGGCGTCCTGATAATTTTCCAGGATGGCGGCTGTAGTGCGTCCAATAGCCAAGCCGGAGCCGTTTAAAGTATGTATGAATTCCGGCTTGCCGCTTAGCGGTGAACGGAAGCGGATATTGGCCCGGCGCGCCTGAAAATCTTCAAAATTGCTGCAGGAAGAAATCTCCCGGTAGGTATTGAAGGAGGGCAGCCAGACTTCAATATCATAGGTTTTAGCGGAAGAAAAGCCCATATCGCCCGTGGAGAGGCAGACCACCTGATAAGGAATCTCCAGAAGCTGCAGGACCTTTTCCGCGTTATTGGTGAGCTTTTCCAGCTCAGCATAGGAGTGTTCAGGATGGACAAATTTAACCAGTTCGACTTTATTGAATTGATGCTGCCGAATCAGGCCGCGGGTATCCCGTCCGGCCGAGCCGGCCTCTGCGCGGAAACACGGTGTATAAGCGACATGGTAAATGGGGAGATCCTCCGCGTTCAAAATCTCTTCCCGATAAATATTCGTTACCGGTACTTCCGCTGTGGGAATCAGGAAATAATCGACATTCTCCAGATGGAACATGTCTTCTTCAAATTTAGGCAGCTGGCCGGTGCCGATCATACTGTCCCGGTTCACCATAAAAGGCGGGATAAGCTCCGTGTAACCGTGTTCATTAATATGCAAATCCAGCATAAAATTGATTAGAGCGCGCTCCAGTCTCGCGCCTAACCCTTTGTAGAAGGCAAAGCGTGCGCCGGTGACTTTGGCGGCCCGTTCAAAGTCCAAAATCTTTAAGTTTTCACCGATCTCCCAATGAGGTTTCGGGGTAAAACTTATCTGTTTTGGCGTACCCCAACGACGCTCCAGGCGGTTCGCACTCTCGTCGGGGCCTGCGGGAACCGTCTCATGGGGCACGTTGGGGATCCTCAGCATCAGGGTTTGCAGTTTTTCGTCGATACCCCTGATCTCTTCATCCCAGTCTTTAATCTGCTGAGAGACAGCCTTCATCTCCTGCATCAGATCATCCGCATTCTGTCCATTTTTTTTCAGTATCCCGATTTGTTCGGAAACTTTATTTCTCTTGCTTTTCAGCTCTTCAGCCAAATAGAGCTTCTTTCGACGTTCTTCATCGATTTTCAGGAATTGCTCCACCGCTTCCGTGGAGTTATTTCGTTTCAGCAAACTAGCTTTGATACTCTCGGGATTATTTCTGATCTGTTTGATATCCAGCATGATTTGCTTCCCCTTTCCTTGCCCTTTAAAAAGCTACATGTGTTGCGCTCTTGATGTCGCTTACTTTCAGTATTTTTTCCATCACCTGATCATCCACGACGTTATCTACGGTTAAGATCATCAGGGCGTTCCCGCCTTGGGCCTCCCGGGCCAGCTGCATACCGGCGATATTGATGTCGGACTCTCCCAGGACCATGCCGATTTGTCCCACCAGCTTAGGCCGGTCGCGATGCTGGATAATGACCAGGTTTCCGGTAGGCTGAATATCCAAGGAGAACTGGTCGATGCGCAAGATTTTCATTTCGTTATTTTTAAAGACTGTGCCGGTAAAGGAACGCGTCCATTTTTTATTGCCCTGGAGCGTGATGATGACCTGATTGGTATAGTCCTGGCTTTGGGCATTCATGATCTCCTTGACGGCGATGCCCCGCTGCCTGGCTACAATAGGCGCATTAACATAGTTCACGGCTTCATGCATAATCGGCCGCAAGAGTCCCTTTAAAAAGGTGTTGGTCAGGGATTCCAGGTCGTATTCGGCGATTTCCCCGACATATTGGATGGAAATATCATCAATGGGGCCTGCGGACAAGCAGGAAGCCAATTTGCCCAATCTCTCCGTCAGCACGGTATACGGCTCCAGGACAGCGCGCAATTCCGGCTTGATAAAGGGGATATTGACCGCATTCTGGACCGGTTCCCCGCGCAGTACTCTTAAGATCTCGTAAGTAACGTCAATGGCTACGTTGACCTGGGCTTCCGCGGTGGAGGCGCCAAGGTGGGGCGTAACGATCACTTCGGGCAGGCCGAATAACGGGCTCTCGGTGATGGGCTCTTTCTCATAGACGTCCAGCGCTGCGCCGGCCACTTTTTTATTCTTGACCGCTTCATACAGCGCGTCCTCATCGATAATTCCGCCCCGGGCCACGTTCAGAATACGCACGCCTTCTTTCATCTTGGCGAACTGCTCATGGCAGATCATATGCTTGGTTTCGGAGGTCAGCGGCATGTGGACGGTAATAATATCACTTTCTTTTAATAATGTATCCAGACTGGCCGCTTCTACTCCTGCCCGCTTGGCGGATTCCACATTGATATACGGGTCATACGCCAGGATGTTCATACCGAAAGCCTTGCTTCTCCTGCCCACTTCCGAGCCGATTTTGCCGAAGCCGATGATGCCCAGAGTCTTGCCATGCAGCTCCACCCCCACATATTTGGAACGGTTCCACTGGCCTTGCCGGAGCGATTGGTCGGCCTGCGGAATATGCCGGGCCATTGCCAGCATCATCCCCATAGTCAGTTCCGCCGCGGAGATGGTATTGCCGTCGGGGGTATTCACTACCACCACGCCAGCCAAGGTAGCCGCTTCCACATCAATATTGTCAATGCCTACACCGGCCCGACCGACGACTTTTAATTGCTTGGCGTGTTCGAGGATTTTTTTGGTTATTTTTGTTTCGCTGCGCACCACAATCCCTTGATAATCCCCTGCCAGGGCGCACAATTCCTCTTCCGTCTTCTTCAAGTGTACATCCACCTGAATGCCCGGCTCACTCTTTAAGATTTCCAGCCCTTTATCGGAAATCGGGTCGCAAACCAATACTTTCATCTTTCTTTCCCCCTTAATTATTGTTGTCCAAAAGCCTGCCAAAGAAATATAAAAACTCCCGTACCTGAACTTTGAATTCAGGGACGGGAGCTTACTTCCCGCGGTGCCACCCACTTTAGCCGCGTCTGCACACGGCCCGCTTAATTTCTCAGGGTTAACGGTCTGAGTACCGCCGGTTTTCGCCCGGACTCCGGGGTGGAATTCCACAGCTGCTTTGTTGGCTTGCACCAGCCGCCAACTCTCTTTAAAAGCTTGTGCCGCTTACTTTTCCCCTTCAGCGTTTATTCGTGTTGTTAAGTTATGGAGACATTTTACCTCAAATCCCGGGTAAATGCAAGGCCCTGCTCTACTTACTTGTGGTCCGCTTATTTATAGCGGCGGTAATCGCTGACCATCCGGAAAAAATAGTCGTAAATCTCCAGGTTTTGTTGAATATCCGTATAAAAGGATGCGCCCAGATAATTGCCCTGCCGGACCAATACCGCTTCCCCTCTGTCCCACCCGAGAATGCCGACATTGGGTCCGACTTCCGCGATGCGCAGATTGGCATAGCCTATCCCCGCCAGCGGCTTGCCGCCATATGCCGGAATCAGGACTTCACCGGTTTCTGCCTGGGCCTCTCGTCCGAACTCTGCTGTCACAGTGATATTCAACCCTTTCTGGCCTAACCCGTTTTCTCCGCCGATCTGTTCAGACAAAAGCAAAAGTCCGTACCCCAGGCCGAAGATAGGCATTCTCCGGGAGAAGACTTGTTGGAGATTTTCTGCCCAGACGGCGTCACTTAAAAATAACCGGTACTTTTCCGCGGACCGGCCGCTAATGATCAGTCCTTGTACCTCTGCTAAAGTCTCCGGCTCTTCCAGGTTCAGGATACGCATCTGTTGTTTCGCTAAAATATAACAGCCGCCCAGTTTATTATCCAGATCCAATTTCCCGATCGTCAGCATGTTTTCGCCCCCCGCCTTCTTCGTTTTTATTATATAAGGCAGTGCGGCTAAATGTGTTAAGGACGAAAAAAAGAACTTTCTGCTTGAAGGATTGCTCCTTTTGAGCGAAAGTTCTTTTATCCGACCGAATAAGACTTTACAGATTACTACAGGCTCTTTTTGCCGGTGGAGACCAATTCATAGGTATCCCGGGCAATCATCAGTTCCTCGTTGGTGGGGATAACCAGGACCCTGACCTTGGCGTTATCACAGGAAACATCCACTTCCTGGCCGCGGATAAAGTTCTTATCCTTATCGATTTCGATCCCTAAGCCATCGAGATCTTCGCAGATTTTCAGCCGCATTGAAGAGGAGTTTTCGCCCAGACCTGCCGTAAAGACAACCGCATCAGCCCCGTTTAAAACAGCCATGTAAGAGCCGATGTATTTCTTAACCACATAGGCAAAACGGTCCAGGGCTAATTGGGCTCTTAAATTGCTTTCCTCGATGGCTGCGCTTTCAATATCCCTGAAGTCGCTGCTGACACCGGACAAGCCCAGCACGCCGCATTGTTTGTTCAGGAAATTATCCACTTTTTCTATGGTCCAGTTTTCTTTCTTCATCAATTGAAAAACTACAGCCGGATCCAGGTCGCCGGAACGTGTGCCCATCATGACCCCTTCCAGCGGGGTATAACCCATGCTGGTATCCATGCTTTTACCGTATTTAACTGCGGCGATGCTGGCGCCGTTGCCCAGGTGGCAGGTAATGATCTTGCACTTATCCAGGGGCTTGTTCAACATTACGGCTGCGCGCTCGGAAACATATTTATGGGAGGTGCCGTGAAAACCGTATCTGCGTATTTTATATTTCTTATAGTATTCATAAGGAATCCCGTACATGTAGGCCTGGGGAGGCATCGTCTGATGGAAGGCCGTGTCGAAAACGCCGACTTGGGGCACCGTGGGCATAATTTCCTGACAGGCTTTTATTCCCATAATATTGGGAGGATTGTGCAGCGGAGCTAATTCAATATTATCATTTAAGGCTTCCATCACGGCCGCATCAATGACTACGGAGCCGGAAAAAGTTTCGGCCCCATGGACAACCCGGTGCCCTATCGCCGAAATTTCGTCCATCGTTTTGATGACGCCGTGTTCGGGATGAACCAGCGCATCGGTGACCAGGGCAATCGCTTTCTTATGGTCGGGGATTTCGGTTTTTACCTCGTATTTGGCGTCTCCCCGCTTTTGGCTTAGGATCGCGCCATCCAGGCCGATTCTTTCCACCAGGCCTTTAACTAAAACCTGCTCATTGGTCATGTCAAATAATTGATACTTTAGTGATGAACTTCCGCAGTTAATAACTAAAACTTTCAATTTAAAAATCCTCCCATCCATATTTTATGTGAAAAATGTAACTTTTCCCTCATTTTATTATCTTACAACAGGGCCGACTTTTTGACAATATCGCCTCAAGAAATCCCAGTTTATTCCTCTTCGTCGCGATGCGCTACTCTGGCCAAGGCCACCACATTATCATTTTCTCCCATCCGCATGGTCTTGACCCCTTGGGTCGAACGGCCCATCTGTGAGATATCGTCGGCGGATACCCGGATCATGATGCCTTCCTGGGTGATGATCATCACTTCATCGCCCTCGACCACCACCAGCAGTCCGACGATTAAGCCGTTACGCTGGCTGATCCTCATGCCGATGACGCCTTTGCCGCCCCGCGTCTGGGCACGGAATTCTTTCAGGGGCGTTCTTTTGGAAAAGCCGGTCTCCGTAACAATCAGCATGCTGGCATCGGGCCTGGCCACATCCATCCCTACTACCTTGTCTTTCGGCGAAAGATTGATGCCTTTGACGCCGCGGGCCGCCCGGCCCATGCTGCGGACATCTTTTTCCGAAAAGCGGATGGCCATACCCTGTTGCGTTACCAGGAAAATATCATCATTGCCTTCGGTCAGTTTTACGCCGACCAGCTCGTCGCCCTCATCGAGGGTCAAGGCAATAATCCCGTCTTTGCGGGAGGTATCATACTCCTTCAGGCTTGTTTTCTTGACGATGCCGCCCTTGGTGGCCGTCAGCAAGAATTGTCCTTCCACAAATTCGCGTACCGGGATGACCCCGGTGATCTTATCTTCCCCTGTCAGGCTGAGAAGATTGACGATGGCCGTTCCTTTGGCGGTGCGTCCGGCCTCGGGTATTTCATAGGCTTTCAGCCGGTAGGCTTTGCCCCGGTTCGTAAAGAAGAGCAGGTAATTATGGGTGGTCGTGATGAACAGCTGCTCCACAAAATCCTCTTCTTTGGTGGTCATCGCCGTCACGCCGCGGCCGCCGCGCTTTTGGCTGCGGTAGGCCGAGATGGGCTGCCGCTTGATATACCCGTTATGGGTAATGGCAATAACCACATCTTCTTCGGCAATCAGATCTTCTACTTCCAGGTCCTCATAGGTGCCGGAGATCTGGGTGCGGCGCTTATCCCCGAACTTCTCGCCGATGGCCGTGAGCTCTTCTTTAATAATCCGCAGCACCATTTTTTCATCCGCCAGGATATTGCGGAAATAGGCGATTTGGGCAATCAGTTCATTATATTCTTCGTCCAGTTTTTCTCTTTCCAGCCCTGACAGTTTGCCCAGACGCATGTCTACGATGGCCTGCGCCTGCTTGTCCGAGAGTCCGAACCGTTCCATCAGGTTGTTCTTGGATCTTTCCACATCCCGGGATTGACGGATGATTTTAACGACTTCGTCAATGTTGTCGATGGCAATCTTTAAGCCTTCGACGATATGCAGCCGTTCTTCCGCCTTCTTCAGGTCGTAGCGGGTACGCCGGACCACGATGTCTTTTTGATGCTCCAGATAATGCAGTAATACTTCTTTTAAATTTAAGACCTTGGGTTCTCCGCCCACCAGGGCCAGCATAATGACGCCGAAGCTTTCCTGGAGCTGCGTCTGCTTATACAGCTGGTTTAAGATAACCTGCGCATTAACGTCCCTTCTCAACTCGATGACGACCCGCATGCCGGAACGGTCGGATTCATCGCGCAGGTCGGTAATGCCGTCTATTCTCTTATCCCGGACCAGTTCCGCAATTTTTTCGATCAGCTTGGCCTTATTGACCATATAGGGCAGCTCCGTAATCAGGATACGCAGCTTGCCGTTATTCAACGTCTCCACCTGGGTCACGCCCCGGGTAACAATAGAGCCGCGGCCGGTGCGGTAAGCCTGCCGGATGCCCTCCTGGCCCATGATGATCCCGCCCGTCGGATAGTCCGGTCCTTTAATCACCTGCATCAGGTCGCCTATCTCCGCATCCGGCTTATCAATCAGCGTCACCACGCCGTCAATGACCTCCTGCAGGTTGTGCGGAGGAATATTGGTGGCCATGCCTACGGCAATCCCGGAGGACCCGTTAACCAAAAGATTGGGGATGCGCGCGGGCAGAACCTGCGGCTCTTCCATGGAGTCGTCATAGTTGGGGATAAAGTCGACGGTGTCCTTTTCAATGTTCCGCAGCATCTCCAACGCGATCCTGGACATGCGGACTTCCGTATAACGCATGGCCGCGGCGGAGTCCCCGTCAATGGAGCCGAAGTTACCGTGGCCGTCGATCATGGGATAGCGGATAGAAAAATTCTGGGCCAGTCTGACCATGGCGTCATAAACAGAGCTGTCGCCATGGGGATGATAACGGCCCAGCACATCCCCGACGACCCTGGCCGACTTTTTGTGCGGCTTGTCCGGTCCCATCCCGGATTCATGCATGGAATATAAGATACGCCGGTGCACCGGCTTCAAACCGTCCCGGACGTCCGGAAGCGCACGGCCTATAATAACGCTCATGGCATAGTCAATATAGGACTTTTTCATCTCGTCATCGATTCGGATAGGAACGATCTTTCCGTCTGAATAGGCCTCCAATATGGTCACCTCTTAGTCATTTTTTCCAACATCACTAGTAGTATAGCTAAAAAAAAGGCCCGTAGTCAACGGGCTTAGGCGGAGTATTTATTTTCCTCGACGGACTGAATGATTTTGGCAAGCTCCTCAAAATCAAAGGGTTTTTCCAAAATCCCATAGGCCCCCACCCGCGCAGCCACTTCGGAGACGGTTTCGTGCGCCGAGAACAAGATCAAGGGAATCTCTTTGGTTTTCTCATTTCCTTTTAACCTTCTGGCCAGCTCTTCTCCGTCCATTTCCGGCATTCTCATATCGATGATCACCATGTCCGCCTTTTCGGTCTGCAGCGTTTTCAAGGCTTCCAGCGGCGAAGAAAAGAGCAGCGGATGATGCCCTTCCATCTCCAGATACAGGCGCATCGCCAGAAGTATTCCCGGTTCATCATCTACAATTGCGATATTCATTGCGGACACTCTTCCCCCTAAATGCAAAATATGTAAATAAACACCGATATCATTCTATCCGAGATTATATTTGTTCGCAATATATATAAAATAGTACATTCTGTCTTATAAAATACAAATTTGTCGATTAAGATAAATGGGAATACCCGCGGTATTCCCATTCGGCATAGGACCGATTATACTTTGGAATCAAACATCCAGGTTTCTGACATCTTTGGCATGGGTGGTGATAAACTCCCGGCGCGGTTCCACCTTATCGCCCATCAGAATGGTAAAAATCTCGTCGGCAGCAATGGCGTCTTCCAAAGTGACTTGCAAAATCGTTCTTTTTTCAGGATTCATGGTCGTCTCCCACAATTGCTCGGGGTTCATTTCCCCCAGGCCTTTGTAGCGCTGCAGCGAATAATTGCCTTTTTCTATCTGGCTGGTGGTTCTTTCTAATTCCTTGTCCGAATATACATAAGTCTCTTCTTTGCCTTTTTTGACGCGGTACAAGGGCGGCTGCGCGATATAGATAAATTTGTTGTCCAACATCGGCTTCATATAGCGGTAAAAAAAGGTCAACAGAAGAGTGCGGATGTGAGAACCGTCCACGTCGGCGTCAGTCATAATAATGATTTTGTGATAACGGGCTTTTTCAGTGTTAAAGTCCTCTCCTACGCCCGTCCCGATGGCAGTAATCATAGCGCGTATCTCTTCATTGGCTAGGATTTTATCTAACCGGGCCTTTTCCACGTTCAAAATCTTGCCCCGGAGGGGCAAGATTGCCTGGAATCTTCTGTCCCGCCCTTGTTTGGCCGAACCGCCGGCGGAATCCCCCTCCACCAGGTACAATTCCGACATAGCCGGATCCCGGACAGAGCAGTCGGCTAATTTCCCGGGCAATGTTGTGCTTTCCAAAGCGCTTTTTCTTCTCGTCAGTTCCCGGGCCTTGCGCGCCGCCTCCCGGGCCCGGGAAGCATTGATCGCTTTCTCAATGATTTTACGGGCCACCGGGGGATTCTCCTCCAGAAAAGTGGACAGTCCTTCATTGACAATCCCCTCTGTGATGCCCCGGACCTCACTGTTGCCCAACTTGGTTTTGGTCTGGCCTTCAAACTGGGGCTCCCGGATTTTGACGGAGAGAATCGCTGTCAGGCCTTCCCGGATATCCTCCCCGGAAAGGTTGTTGGTATTCTCCTTAATCAGATTATACTTGCGGCCATAGTCGTTCATGATGCGGGTCAGCGAAGCCTTCAGCCCGGCCTCGTGGGCGCCGCCCTCGGTGGTATGAATATTATTGGCGAAAGAATAGATGTTCTCCGCGTAACCGTCATTATACTGCATGGCCAGCTCGATCTGCGTCCCGTCTTTTTCATTGCTGATATAAATCGGTTTCGGATGCAGGCTATCCTTGTTTTTATTCAAATAGATGACGAAGTCTACAATGCCGCCGTTATGCAGAAAGGTGATTTCTTCATTTTTGCGCTCATCTTTGAGAACGATTCTCAGTCCTTTATTTAAAAAAGAGAGCTCGCGGAGGCGGTGGGAAAGAATTTCCAGATCATAGACAATTTCCTCAAAGATCTGGGGATCCGGCCTGAAGCGGATGATCGTGCCGGTTTTTTTGGAATTGCCGATAACCTTCAATTCCGTAACCGGTTTTCCTCTTTCATAGGTTTGTTGATAAATCTTGCCGTCCAGATGAATTTGAACGTTAAACTCTTCCGAAAGGGCGTTGACAACAGAAGCGCCCACACCGTGCAAACCGCCGGAAACCTTATAGCCTTCACCACCGAACTTCCCCCCGGCATGGAGCATGGTCAAAACCACTTCTACGGCAGGGATATTGTATTGCGGGTGTATCCCCACGGGAATACCCCGGCCATCGTCTGTCACGGTAATGCTGTTATCCGGATGCACTATCACTTCAATATTTTTGCAATAGCCGGCCAGCGCTTCGTCGATACTGTTATCTACGATTTCATAGACCAGATGGTGCAGTCCGCGCGGACCGGTACTGCCGATATACATACCCGGTCTTTTTCTTACAGCCTCCAGCCCCTCCAGTACCTGGATCTGACTGGCATTATAATCATTGTTCAAAGGATATCACCTCATTCGCTCTTTTCGTGGAATCATCTAAATATCCTCTTCCGCTCTTTTTTGCAGGGTAGCGGAAGAAATTTGCGACAGATAAATTCTATCCGGCAATAAAATAATGCTCTTTACTTTTTCAGCATCGTCTACAGCAATTATCCTACGGGGGAATTTGCTCTTTTTCCAGAACTCTCCGGTTGTCCCGGCAGCCAGTGCGTCATAATCGAAAATAGCTAAAACGTCTTCTTTCCAAACCGCGATATCTCCTCCCAAATGTAACAGCACTTTACTTCCTCCTTACATCCGGCAAAGCCGCCCTTCTTTAATGACGTATCTTTGAACAGGGATATCGGCGGCGCCCAGCGGCAGTTCTTCCGTGGTCGTAATGAAACATTGAATTTCTTTAGAGATAATCGTTTTTACTAAATACTCTTTCCTATTTTGGTCCAGTTCCGATAAAACGTCATCCAAGAGCAGAACCGGGTATTCTCCGGTTTCCGCTTTAAAAAATTCCAGCTCCGCCAGCTTGACCGCCAGCACGGCTGTCCTGTGCTGACCCTGAGAACCATAGTATTTCAAATTGACCCCGTTTAAAAGAAAGGCATAATCATCCCGATGTGGTCCAAACAAAGTGAGTCCCCTTACTATTTCTTCCCTTTCCAGGATTTCGCATTCATGCTTTAACATGGCTGTAATTTCAACGGGATTTCTTATTTCAGCGGTGCGATTAAATAAATACTTTATTTCCAGATTTTCCGCGCCGTTGGTTAATTTTCTTTGCATTAAACGGGTCAGGGGCGCCATTTTTTCCAACACCTGCAGCCTTTTTTGGATGATTTCCGCGCCGGCGCCGATAAATTGCTGATTCCATACGGCCAGTTCATCCAAAGAAGCTTGTTTCTTAAAAATTTTCCGCAACAAAAAATTTCTTTGCTGCAGGATACGCATGTATTTTTGCAACAGCTTATAATAGGACGGGCTAACCTGGGCGATGTCGTTATCCAGAAGCCGCCTTCTCTCCGCAGGAGATCCTTTAACAATAAATAAATCCTCCGGCGCAAACAAAACCGAAGTAAAAACGCCCAGCAAATCAGCCATTTTACTGATTTTAATGCCGTTGATTTTTACTTCTTTAGCGGTATTTCCTGCAGTATTTCCATTATTTTTATAGTTTATTTCTATTTTTGCTTCTCCGTAATGGTTGCGGAAAAACCCTTCTATCCTGAAAAAGGAATGATCCCAGCGGATCAGTTGCAGATCCCGGGCCGGACGATAAGCGCCGCCGGTAGACAGGTAATAAATGGCTTCTAGTAAATTTGTTTTTCCTTGGGCGTTGGCGCCTGTTAACAGATTAAAGTGAGGGGAAAAACTTTCGTTAACCAAATCATAATTACGATAATTGGTTAACTTTAAATCTTCTAAATACAAGCTTATTTTAAGCCTCCCTCAAGTCCTTACCGGCAATAACCGGCACAGAAAAT
>JAVEYA010000071.1:0-12198 GCA_034003745.1 Clostridia bacterium | reverse complement strand
TCTGTCTCCTTTATCCATTGACTTAAGCATAAACGACAGTTCTTACAGGCTCCTAACAGAATCGCATTTACTTCTTACAGTTTTGTAAGAACATTGAGAATGTCGTATATTTCCCCGGCTTGGAATCCACAAGGATGTAGCCCCCTTGTTTTTGAAGAATCAAGGAAGCTAAATAAAGCCCTAATCCGGCTCCGTCCACACCCTTAGCGTTTCGTCCCCGGTAAAACCGCTTGAAAATAGAGTTCCACTCATCGGGGGCAATGCCTATGCCATAATCGGTAATGCTGATTTTTGTATAGATAGGCAGGGTTTCCACGGATATTTTAATTTCTCCATCGGACGGGGAATACTTAATCGCGTTTTCCAGAATATTTGTGATCGCCTCGCACGTCCATTTGTGGTCATGCAGCAATACAATATCCTCAAAATAAGCCGTCTGAATGGAAATGTCCCTCTTGGCTGCCGCTCCATATACGGTGCTGATGCTGTCGGAAATGGTTTGCTTGATACCTGCGGGAACAGGAGACAATTCAATGGCGCCTACCTCCAGCCTTGACATTTTTACAAGGCTATCCATCATCCATTGCAGCTTTTCTGTGCCCGTTTTAATGCGCGACAAAAATTCCTGCCGCTCGGTTTCGGTCATAAGCCCTTCCAGCAGCAGGTCGGTATACATGGCGACCCCGGATAAAGGTGTTTTCATCTGATGGGACATATCCGAAATAAAGCTTTGGATGATTTCCTTTTCCTGTGTGGTTTGCGAGATGTCCAAGGTGTTCATTTGAATGATTTTCATGGCCTTGTGTGTCAACTTGGAAAGCCTGCTGTCTGCCGCCGCTTCCAATGAAAGCTCTGCATTCCTGGCTAATACGCTGTCCAAAATCCGATCGATAGAATCAAAGGTTTCTTTCACATATCGGCGGCAGAAAAAAACAGTCAAGAAACAGAAAAGACCGGCAATAACCATCGTAACCGTAACCGCCATCCCTACATTCCTCCATTCCAAATGTAGCCGATACCGTGGATAGTCTTGATGGTCTGGGGATTTTTCGGATCATCCTCCAGCTTTGCCCGCAACCGGCTGATGTTGACGGGTAGAGTATTTTCATCTACGAAGTTTCCCTCGTTATCCCAGAGGAAGGATAATATCTGTTCCTTTGAAAGTACTTGTCCGGCATTTATTATTAAAAAAGAGAGCAGCTTGTATTCCGTAGCGCTGATGGGGATTTCTTCATTTTCCCGGAAAAGTTTGCAAAGATCAGTATCCAGCTTGAATTTGCCGGAACTTATTACATGACGGCTTTCAGCCTCCATGCGTCGAAGCAATGCTTCCACTCTTGCCCGGAGGACGGATAAGGAAAATGGCTTTGTAATATAGTCATCCGCACCGGCTAAAAGGCCGGATACCTCGTCTGTTTCCAAATCACAGGCGGTCAGCATAATAATCGGGACGTTTGAATATGTCCTGATTTCTTTGCACAAGTCCATCCCGTTTCCGTCCGGCAATCCTAAATCCAGTATGATAAGGTCAATATTATGTTGTCCCAGCATCCGTTTTCCGTCCTGGATGTTGCCTGCTGAAACGGCGTTGTAGCCATCCTTTTCAAAGGTAAACGCAATACCGCGGCTTAAATTCTCATCATCTTCCAAAATCAAAATCGTTTTCATATTGAACCTCCGTTGATATCTTTACCTTGCTTTAAGCGCGGGTCTTTCGGCTTTGGGGCATCTTTGGGAATAGCCCAAACCCGGCTGAAGCGAATCGCGCCAGTAATGCGTCCCTGTTCGCATAATTGCTGAACCCGTCTGTTTGAAATGCCCCACTTTTCAGCAGCTTGTTGCGTAGAAATATAGTCCATAACCATTGTTTCCTTTCCATTCTTGATGGGAAGAAGTCACCATAAATAAAACTATATGCGTTTAAACGAATAGATACAAGTGCGAGAAACAGTAATACCACAGACAGAAAAGCAATTGCGGTCATGCCCAAGCTTACATATTTCTCCTGATATAATTGTTTTTATTCCAAAATATGCTATAATATTTACAGTTTAATTCAGCTTTATATTGCGCAAAAGTGAACACTGAGAAAGCAAAGCGATTCAGCCAATCCTAAATATATGTGATGGCAGCTATGCGAAATGACTAAGTTAGCACCCTGCCAACGGTAGGGTGCCTTTGCATTAACAGCTTAACATTAAATCAGATTCATATAGAGGCGAATAATTGGCAGTTCACTAACTTCTGGTTTTAGCAATAACGTGTAGCTCCTATAGCAGCAGATATTTTTACTAATGCTGCTCTATCGCACTTGAGTGCCCATTATGCTTAATAAGCGATTATAATGCTGGCTAATAAACGAGGAGAAAAGATGAACGGACAGAATAGATCAGATGTTAAGGTCGGCGCAAAAGTAAAAATTGTATTGAAAGCTGACCAAAAAACTGGAAAGCTTACTGAGGGAACGGTTGAAAAAATACTGACCAAAAGTAGCTTTCACCCTCATGGTATTAAAGTAATGTTAACTGATGGACAAGTAGGCAGAATACAAGAATTTATTTAGGCTAAGATAGTGGTACTGTGAAACCTACTGCCGGCTTGCCTTATCCGGCAGACTTATTTTTCGGCTGGTTTGGTTAAAATGTGGATTAAAAACTGTGGATAATGTGGATGAAACTGTGTATAATTGATGAATCAAGGATTCTTGCGTGTGCATAAAAAACCAGCCTAAAAACCACATCTGCTGTGCATAATGTGGAAAAAAGGCTTGTGCTGTTCCAGACAAGTATTCTCAAGCTGTGGATAAAGCTGTGGGTTGTGTGGATAATAGAGCGTATGTTCTGTTGAGATAGAGCTTGGTTTACTATATGCGCGGGAGGATAAAAAAAGAACAGACTAACCAAGTTTCCTTGATTAGTCTGTCTGGAGAATCTTGTTAATAACGAAGGTATAGTAGTTAAATCAGCAATACTCCGACAATCGTTGAAACAATTAATCCCACAATAACCGGAATTAAGTTCTTTCTCACCAAATCCAATACCGGTACGCCTACTACCCCGGCCACCGCTACCAGGGAGCTCCAGGCAATGATGGTTCCGCCGCCGGCCCAGATAGCGCCCATCTGGCCGATGGCGGCCAAAGAAGCGGCAGCGCTGGCGTTCGAAGCGGCAATAGCGCCGGCCAGGGTGCCGGTCAGCGGCAGGCCGGAGAAGCCAGAACCGTCCAGGCCGGTGATAATGCCGATGATCAGGAGGCCAAAGCCGGCCAGAAAGCCGGTAGCGGGAATAACGCCGGCAATGATATTGCCGATGTCGAAGAGAAAACCGGGAGCTTCTGGCGACAGGATACTAGCGACTGCTTCCGGATTACCCAGGAAGAAGAATCCGGCAATCGGAATAATCGGGCCCATTACGCGGAAGGCGAAGACCAGACCTTCGGCGATACAGTCGCCGATAAAATCAAGGCCTTCTACCCCTTTGACCATCAAGGTCGTCACAATCATAATCAAAAGAGCCATGCCGCCCAAGAGAGCCGAGGCATCGCCGCCCCTGATTTCAAAGACGAACAAGGCGATAATGACTAAAACCACCGCCACAACCAGGAGATTTCTAAAGAAAGGCGCCAGATGTTCTTTCTCCAGTTTGGTTTCTTCTTTGGTTTTTTGCAGATACTCGACATCCTGTGTGCTGCCCTTGTAAGCATCAATTTCTTTTTTGTTCATAATCCAAACCAGCGTTATAGCGACAACGCCGGTAACTAAAGCCAGGATGCCGGAGCGGGAGATGAGCAGGTCCACCGGAATGCCGGCTGAGGAAGCGGATAAGCCGGGTGCGCCTTGAATGACGACGTCACCGCTTAAAGCCATCCCCTGGCCGGCCAGAGAAATAGCCACGGCTGCCATAATTGGCGGAAGACCCGCCCGGATAGCCGCCGGAGCCAACAGCGCTCCAATCAGCGGAACAGCCGGCGTCGGCCAGAAGAACAAGGAGATGATGGCTGTTCCCAGAATTAAGACAATGTAGCTGACCAGCGGGTTTTTCATCGGCGCCTGCAGGGGTTTAACCAGCAGTTGGTCCGCGCCGGAAACGCTCAGTGATTTCAGCATGGCCACCATCAGACCGATGATCAGGAAGATGCCGAAGAGGTCTTTCGCCGCCACCAAGCTGGCATTAAATATGGTCTGAATGCCGCCGACGAAGCTGCCCAGATAGAACCAGCCAATCAGAAAGGTAAAGATGAGACAGGGAATAATAACGTTTCGTCTGAAAATCATGGTTAGGACGACGATGATAATACCAATTAAATAAAGCCAGTGAGATAAACTCATAGAACACCTCCGATATTTTTTATAGATGATTAAGGACCTGTCAGCAAACCGATGGATCCGATAAACTGATATATCCGGCGTATCACCTCCTAGTATGCCCAAAACGTATTCAAGGTTAATTCTGTAGTGCTGGACATAATTTTTATACTTGAAGTATTTTACTATGGATTGCTTAAATGATAAATTTGATTTAGGATAAACTAAAGACAATCTAGATAAAGGAGCGGTGTGAATGAAAAAAGTAGTAATTGTCGGCGGCGGCTGGGCCGGGTCTTCTGCGGCGCTTGCAGCGGCAAAGGCTGGGGCGGATGTGGTCCTTCTGGAAAGAATGGACGCGCTCTTAGGTACGGGGCTTGTCGGCGGGATCATGCGCAATAACGGACGTTTTACGGCGGCGGAGGAAATGATCGCACTGGGCGGCGGCGATATGTTCAGCTGTACCGATGCGGTTTCCCGGCACAAAGGGATCGAGTTTCCCGATCATAAGCACGCCAGTCTTTATGACATTTACAAAATTGAACCACTGATCAAGGAGACGCTCTTGGAGGCCGGCGTAGACGTCAGGCTGCAGACGCCGTTTTCCGATGTGGAAATGGACGGTCAAAGGATTAAGGCTGTCAGTACTGCGGGAGAGGATAAAGAAGTATTCGAGGGTGACGTCTTTATTGATACCACTGGAACCTGCGGCCCGACCAGAAACTGCACAAAATACGGCAATGGCTGCGTGATGTGCGTTATCCGCTGCCCCAGCTTTGGGCCGCGCGTGAGCCTGGCCGGGAAAGCGGGTGTGGCGGAACTGGTGGCGAAGAAAAAAGACGGCTCGTTGGGGGCGATGAGCGGCTCCTGTAAGCTGCAAAAAGATTCTCTTGCGCCGCACATCATTGAGGAGCTGGACAGGACAGGGGTATGCGTCGTTCCGCTGCCGCCGGAAGATTACAAAGGGGATGTATTGGATAAAAAAGCCTGTCAGCAGTATGCCACCAAGAGTTTTGCCGAGAACATCATTCTTTTGGATACCGGGCCGGCCAAATTGATGAGTCCCTATTTTGCCTTGGATAAATTAAGAAAGATTTCAGGTTTTGAGAATGCCCGATACGAAGACCCTTATTCCGGAGGTCTGGGCAATTCGATGCGCTATTTTGCCATGTCGCCCCGCACGAATGAACTTAAGGTCGAGGGCGTGGACAACCTCTTCTGCGCCGGGGAAAAAGCCGGCCCGCTGGTTGGTCATACCGAAGCGATTTCCACAGGGACATTGGCCGGGTATAACGCCGTACGCCATGCGCATGGACTGGAACTGCTGACCCTGCCGACCGACCTGGCCGTCGGCGACGCCATCGCTTATGTTAAGGAGCAGATGCAGACCGAAGAAGGCATCCGTCTGAAATATACTTTTTCCGGTTCGGTCTATTTTAGCCGGATGAAAGAACTGGGTTTATATACGACGGATATCGAAGCTATCCAGGATCGGGTCGCCAAGGCGGGACTGACCGGCATCTTCAGCAAAAAGGCGAGTGAATACAAAACCGTCGTCGTCGACTAAGACTTGACCGGATAGAATATTTGCGATTCCGTCAGAATAAGATCCACCTGCAGGTCATGTGCTTCCGAGGGCAGCGCGTCAAGCAGCTGCAGATCGTAGATAAACGCCACTTTCAGGCAATCCGGCCGCAAAAGGCTGACGAAGCGGTCAAAATAGCCGGCGCCGTAACCCAGACGGTATCCCGCTTTATCATAGGCCACACCGGGGATAATGGCTAAGTCGACTTCCTCCGGAGGTATTGGCCGGATAAATTCCGGAGCGGGTTCGGAAATACCGTAGGGGTTGGATGTTAATTCATTGAAATCATGGAATTCAGAAAGCAAAAGCGTATAGTGAGGCCGGCAAACGGGAACGAGAATTCGTTTATTGTTTTGCCGGCTCATTTTTATCAGCGGTACAGTATCCACTTCATTTTTGAAAGGCAGATAAATTAGCAGTGTCCCGGCTTCGTTATATTGTGGCAAATCCAGAATCCTGTCCGCAATTACCCGGCTTTTCGCCTCAACTTCTTGGGGGGTTAAAGAAAACCTCTCCATGATAATTTTTTGGCGCAGGCTGCTTTTAGCGTTATTCATTTATGTGGACATCCTCCGGGGAGATTTTTAAAAATTCTTACATTTACATAGTACGACATAATAACGTTAAGAGCAACAGGATTTATAAGTATACATAACTCGGCGCTGAGGAGCTGTGTATTATGTATAAAGAAGCGGATGAGTGGAGATATATTTAGATGTAAAAAGTTTATCGCACCTCTTGCAGGCGTATGCGGGAAATGCAGGAACGAGAGAAACAGAGATAAATTAAGATAAACGGCGATAATGAAAGTTATTTATAAATAAACGGAAAATATGGGGTTTGCTATCTTTTTCCGCTTTCACTAATATTATAAATGAATATTAGCACTCGACTAAGGAGAGTGCTAACAATACAACAAATTATAAGGAGGTAAAAAATCTATGAATATCCGGCCTCTTGGCGACAAAGTCGTAGTAAAACCATTGGCCCAGGAAGAAAAGACAAAGAGCGGCATCGTATTGCCGGATACCGCGAAGGAGAAACCCCAGCAGGGTGAAGTCGTCGCGGTAGGAAGCGGCAAAGTGTTGGATAACGGTCAGAAGGTTGCCTTGGAAGTGAAGGTAGGCGACAAAGTGATCTATTCCAAATATGCCGGCACCGAAATCAAAATTGACGGCGAAGAAGTACTTATCTTAAGCGAGCGCGACATCCACGCGATTATCTGAGCACTCAATTCCCCTCTACATTATTAAATATTAGGAGGTTTTAGAAATGGCCAAACAAATTATCTTCGGTGAAGAGGCCAGAAGGTCCCTGGAAAAAGGGGTCAACTCCCTCGCCGAAGCTGTGAAAATCACCTTAGGTCCCAAAGGACGCAACGTCGTACTGGACAAGAAATTCGGCTCTCCCACCATTACCAATGACGGTGTTACCATCGCCCGGGAAGTTGAACTGGAAGACCCCTTTGAAAATATGGGGGCCCAGCTTGTTAAAGAAGTGGCTACCAAGACCAACGATGTAGCCGGTGATGGCACCACCACCGCTACCGTGCTGGCTCAGGCCATCATTCGCGAAGGTTTGAAAAACGTGGCCGCCGGCGCCAATCCGATGATCCTGAAAAAAGGCATTGAGAAGGCAGTCACCGCTACTGTTGATGAAATCAAGAAAATTGCCAAGCCCATCGAATCCAAAGCCGCTATCTCTCAGGTTGCTTCCATTTCCGCGGCTGACAGCGACATCGGAAACCTGATTGCCGAAGCCATGGAAACCGTAGGCAACGACGGCGTCATTACTGTGGAAGAATCCCAGAGCATCGGCACCACCCTGGAGCTCGTCGAAGGGATGCAGTTTGACCGCGGCTATGTTTCCCACTACATGATTACCGACACCGATAAGATGGAAGCGGTTCTTACCGAACCCTACATCCTGATTACCGATAAGAAAATTTCCTCTATTCAGGATATCCTGCCTGTACTGGAAAAGGTTGTTCAGGGCGGCAAACCGTTACTGCTGATTGCTGAAGACATCGAAGGCGAGGCTCTGGCTACCCTGGTTCTGAATAAACTGCGCGGCACTTTCACCTGCGTCGGCGTCAAAGCCCCCGGCTTTGGCGACAGACGTAAGGCTATGCTCGAAGATATCGCTATCCTTACCGGCGGACAGGTTATCACCGAAGATATGGGCTTAAAGCTCGAAAATACCGGTATCGAACAGCTGGGACGCGCTGCTAAAGTCAAAATCAGCAAAGAAGAAACCACCATCGTAGAAGGCTACGGCGACAAAAAGGCTATCGAAGGCAGAGTTTCCCAGATCAAAAAGCAGCTCGAAGACACTACCTCCGAATTCGACCGCGAGAAGCTCCAGGAACGTCTGGCGAAGCTCTCCGGCGGCGTAGCGGTTATCCAGGTCGGCGCGGCTACGGAAACCGAACTGAAAGAAAAGAAACATCGCATTGAAGATGCGCTGGCCGCTACCCGCGCGGCTGTAGAAGAGGGCATCGTCTCCGGCGGCGGCGCGGCCTTGATCGAAGCGCTGGCAGCCATCGAAGGCCTCAACTCTTCGGAACCGGATGAAAACACCGGTATCAAGATTATCAAAAAAGCGCTCGAAGAGCCGCTCAGACTGATCGCCAACAACGCCGGCCTGGAAGGGTCCGTCGTCGTGGAGAAAGTCAAGACCAGCGCCAAAGGCATCGGCTTCAACGCGCTGACCGGCGTATACGAGAATATGATTGACGCTGGTATCGTCGACCCGGCCAAAGTAACCCGTTCTGCCCTGCAGAACGCGGCTTCCATCGCCGCAATGCTGTTGACCACCGAATGCCTGGTGGCCGACAAGCCTGAAGAAAACAAGGGCGGCGGCATGCCTCCTGGAATGGGCGGCATGGGCGGAATGATGTAATTACAAATCTGTAAGACTGAAGACCCTTGAGCCTCAAGGGTCTTCGTTTTTTGCCAGGAGGATTTGACCACATTGGTATTTATTTTGTCTTGAAGCGGCGATTGCTTTTTAAGGATATATATCAGAAATATTTTTAATGAAGGTTAATAAATACCGAATACGATAAGTTTAGCTGAAAGGGTAGTATTCATATGATTATAACTTATGAACAGGATAAGTGATTGGCATTAATATATTTTATTTAAGAAAGTTTGATGGAACCATTGTTCATACGACTCAGAAGTTAGATCCAAATTACTTTTTGCTGGAGATAATAATTGGATTGCCAAGTGCTTTGGCAGCTTTGCCAAAACACTTATATGTTGCGAATATCACATATACGTTATATAATATGATTAGATAAGAGGTGGGTTTCTTTTGTATGTGATTGAGTATTATACAGAGAATAATAAAAACCCCGTAGCTGAATTCCTTTCTCAGTTGAGTTCCAAAGAACAAGCTAAAATATTACGAGAGATTGATCTCCTTCAGGAATACGGTCTGTTTCTTGGCCCTCCGCATATTAAAAAGTTAGAAGGCCGATATAACAGGTTATGGGAACTTAGAATTAAACAAAGCACTAATGATTTTCGCATATTCTATTTTGTTTTTAATCAAGGCAGATTTGTTCTTCTTTACGGTTTCAGGAAAACTACTAACAAAACCCCATCATCAGTTTTGGAGCTTTCCTTAAAGCGTATGGAAAACTATCTAAAAGGAAGTGAGCAGTGATGAGACACGAAGACGTTAAAAAGCAACTTTTATTAAACCCTGAGACTCAGCGAGAATACAATGAATTAAAAGTACAATATGATATCAAACGTGAAATAATAAAGCTCAGAATCGAGCAAGGATTAAGCCAAAAAGAGCTGGCCGATAAAATCAATACAAAACAATCAGCTATATCCCGATTAGAAAGTGGAGAATATAATCCCAGTATAGAACTTTTAACGAAAGTTGCGAACGCTTTAGGTAAAGAACTGCAGATAACCTTTCATTAATAGGCGAGACAGCCCCTTTTTCGTGACCACATTTTGACCACATAAGCTCAAAAAAAAGCCAATACCGTTATTCAAGGTATTGCAGCGAAAAAACGGACAGCCCTTGCTACTACTCACTTTCATCAAATGGACGAATAGATGTTACACCCTCTAAAGACATGGGCGCCATGATGTAAAATATTATAGAATATACCCAAGAAATCAAGAATATTGGAATTGCGCATATCTTGGTTTGGGGGTGCATTACTATGTCTATAGCTTTGAACAAAAAGGATATAAATGATATGGAATCTAAGATTATTAAGATATCGTCCAAAAAGCAGATTACCATACCGCAGGCATTTTTTGAGAAAATCGGGTTTAGTGAGCACGCCGAATGTATCCTGAAAAAATGAAATGGAGAATCCAAATAAAATGGAGATTGAAAATGGAGCAAGTTATGTAGAAAAAAGCTTTAACGGCCTTACAATAGCAAACCAAGAGATCAAGGGTTGTCAATTCGAAAAATGTAGTTTTAAAAATGTAAGCATGGAAGAGATATATACCAAAGGATGTATATTCATTAGCTGTGATTTTACACAGGCGCATATGAACGTATCGGTACATGAAAATGCAGCATTTACTAACTGCCGATTCATTGGAACAAACTTTTTTGGCGCAGAATTCAAGCAATGCAAAATGACCGGTTCAACCTTTGAAGAAGCTAATACAAATGGAATGGTTATTGAAGAAGGCGACTGGTCATACATAAGCATGAGAAATCATAATCTCAAAGGGCTTGATTTAAAAAATATACGCATGGCTGAATCAGATTTATCGGGGTGCAATCTCGAGAAAGTCGATTTGCGAGGAGCTGATTTAACAAAAACGATTTTGGCCAAAGCAAAAATGACTGGAGCAGATTTGCGTAACGCAAAAGTTGATGGGGTAGATTTCAAAAGCATTAATCTAAGCAAAGTATATCTGGATATCGGACAAGCAATACTTGTTGCTAAAGCATACGGGGCTTTAGTTGAGTAGATATAGTACATTGGGACACTTGACGCTTACAGTATAAATGCACGGAACCTCAACGTTCCGTGCATTTAGTGCCTTTCAGAAAAGTTTACTGAACAAGTCTTTGCTATAATCTTTAATATCGGATATGTTCAGCATTTTGTATTTAGATTTTATTTCACTAAAATAATTATTCATCAATTGCTTATCAATAATTCTGTCAGAACCTTCATGGTCACTTAACCCTTTTCGGATTGATCGCCAAGATGTTTCAATATGTGTCATTCTTTCTAATACGCTGGAATAAAGTTTTTTTCTTTTTTATGAAGGGAAAACTGGTTGCCGGACAATTGTAATATCTATATTGCATAATATACAATATAATTACCCAACAAATAATATCAAGGAGTGTTTGCTTATGTCCAAAGTAAAAATGTCACCTTCTCCTTGCCGGTTGAGTTAATGGAAAAATATAAAGGTTATGCTAAAAGTAATGATATACCCTCGGTTAATGGAGCTGTCAAAGAAGCCATGGAAGAATACTCCGTCAAGATAGAGAAGAAGAAATTAAAACAGCAAATGCTGAAAGCGGCAAAAGACCCCTTATTTATGAAAGATTTAGAAGAAAGCATGCTGGCCTTTGAGTCTTCCGATGTTGAAGCAACAAAGGGGGAGACTGAATGATAGAGTATCAATGGGGCATATTCTGGGCGGATTTGGAACCGGTCAAAGGTTCTGAGCAGGCAGGAACAAGGCCTGTCCTGGTAATATCTGCCGAGGAAGTCAATCAGGCCTTACCGGTAGTTACCATACTATCGCTCACTTCGGTAAAAACGGGTCGAAAAGTATATCCCATTGAGACATTGTTGGATTCGGAGATTGCTGGACTGCCTAAGGATTCTATTGCGATGGCGCATCAAATCAGGGCAATTTCCAAGAAACGACTTGGTGAAAAATGCGGAGCTGTTAAAGCAGAAAATATCAAGGAACGTGTAAAAGCAGCTTTGAAGATATATTTGGAACTATAATAATCCTGCTGAAAAAGGTGATATGATGCCGATTAATAAAACGGATATGCTTGAATCAATGAAAAATACCCCTGTTGACCCAGCGGTGGGGATTGCCGTGGTCAAAGGGGTGGCTCTGCCGGGAGTGAGCCTGGGTATGGCTGTTGTCGTAGACAAGATTAAGCCGCATTATCAGAAAGTTAGTGATGAGATTTACTATATCTTAAAAGGTCAGGGCGAACTTACGGTGGGTGAGGAGACAGTTCTTCTGCACGAAGGGGAAGCGGCCAGTATACCCAAGGGACAAGTTCATGGCTTTGTTAATACCGGGGACGAGCCATGCCTGGTCTTGTTCGCAAGCGGGCC
>JAVEYA010000070.1:0-12280 GCA_034003745.1 Clostridia bacterium | reverse complement strand
GATTCCCGGCGGGCAGCGCAGCCCTGATCCGGGGATACGTCTCTTCAGCCGTACGGGCCAGATACTCACGGGAAGCGCTGTCTGCGATCCCCAGCAGGGAGCAAAGCCGCAGGGCAGCCTCCCTGATCCCGAATAGCGCCTGATCTTTAGGCATTTGCTCAAATAATGCCGCCAGCTGGATCCGCGCGTTATCTGTTATTTCCAGAGACAGCGGATTATTGCCAAGAAGCGTCAGTCCTACGGCATTGACTAGTACCGGTTCGCATAAGTTGATCAGCAACCCCTGATAATCCGGACAGTAACTTTCCAGCAGGCGGATAACCAAAGCTGTCTCATAATGCCGCAGAAAGTTATTTTCTATAATCATACGCCGCAGATATTCATTGATATATTCAATCCCCAGTTTGCTTCCCTGTACCGCATGACAGAGCTGATAATCCAGCGAACAGGGAATCTGATGGGCGAAAAAGCGGTAATCATAACGTTTAAAAAAGCTGCCGATACTCCGCAGCGTGTCCTGAAAAGAAATATTGGCTATCTTGGGCGCGCCTAAGCCGGCGGTCTTCCAGAGCTGCCTGCCTGTTTCCATTTTTGTTTCAATGATCTTTTGTCCGAGGTTAAATAACTGGTCAAGTTCTGCGCTCACCAGCAGCTTAGGCGATTGGCCGCTTTCTTTCAGATATTGCTCCAGCGTAAAACACAAGGATGTCATCAGCTCCTGGGCTGTCTCCACGGGAACCGACGTGCTGTCGCCCATAGTGTATTTTCGGGTCCGTTTGGCCAAAAGCTGCCACAGCTTGACCTGGATGGTCAATAGTTCCTCCTCGGAAAGAAGCTCTGTCACGTCTTGCCCGGTAACCGCATTCAGCAAATTGATCTCTTCCATACGCGCCTTTAAAACAGGTCGCCCGCAGAATGGCCGCCGCGAGGATCATAGTCTTCCCGGGCATATCGGCACAGTTCTTCCAGCGAAGAGCCCGCGAGATACTCTACCGACCCCTGGGCTCTGCCGTTAAAAACTTTCCGCATAAATTCAATCAGCTCATCATCCGAGAATTGGTCCAGGGACTCATTTTTATAGTAATAAAAGGAATCTTGCAGCTCCATCAGGGTCTCTTCATAATTATCCTGCATCAGATAAGGCGACGGACAAAAGGCATAGATGAGCTTTTGGAGAATTCCTTCGCCAAATTCTATGCGGCCGGTATCCCGCAGTGCGCTGAAGCGGCTTTCCACAAGATTCTGTATCTGCGTGTCAGAGAACGTCAAACCGAATTTCGCCGTCAGTTTATTACATTCCCGCAGCTCCTGTATTGCGGCAAGCTTCTGCATTTTGGCGGGTTCCAGAGCAAAACTATTATCCATGACGACCACCTCCATCGAAGTAGTATACCCGCCCCGGCCTTCACTTACAAGACTTGATATTTCTCCCGTTTTGTGGTAATATAATCATGAAATAAGCTCGTTGAATCCGGTGTTTGCACCACTCAACGAGCTTATTTTTTCTTTCTTCTCTGATGCCGGAAATACAGTAGGGCTACTATAACCAGGGCCCCGATAATGATTTCCGCATCCACAAGGAGCGCCGCCTGAATCACGCCGAGTGAGGCCAGGGTAACGATCACGCCGGCCAGGAGCACACCCGCCCCAATGGCCAAAAAGGATAGCCAGACATTAAACCCCAAAAGCCAGGCGATGGCCGCTCCCGTCCAAGCGCCCGTTCCCGGCAGGGGAACAGCTACAAAGAGCAATAGCCCAATAAGACCGTATTTTTGCACCCCGGCGCCCTTGTTCCGGCTGCGTATGACAATGCGCTCAAAGATACGGTCCAACAACGGAATTTTTCTGAGCACTTTGCTTACAGGCTCCAGCAGGAGCAGGACCGGGAGAATGGGCAGAAGATTCCCTCCCACCGCTAAAAGGTACGCCTGCAGCGGACTGAAACCGGTGGCCAGCGCCAAAGGAAGGGTTACCCGCAATTCGGTTACCGGAATAGCCGACAGAAAAAATATCTGCCAGGCAGTCATCGTCATTATATAGATCCCCCGTATCTTAACTTAAGGCACTGCCTTAAGCACAATTATATGAGAATGGTTTTCAGGTCATTCATTAATTCCGTCAGCATTTTAAAATTTACTTCTTTGCTGACGTCCCGGGGCGTATGGTTATCTTTCAGCCAATCGGGAGATAGCAGCGTAAAGCCGGAGATGCCCGCCCGGCCGAAAGTAGCGTGGTCGCTCGAGTGACTCATCGTATTTTCCCAGGTGATTTCCCAACCGGCCTGAGTCAATTCGCTGATAAAATGTTCACACGTTTCTCCCTCACCGCTTCTCCAGCCCAGGAGCTTCTTCCCGCTCAGGTTGCCCAGGCTGTCCAGATTAATAATTGCCTTAAGGCTGCGTCTCGGTACAGTCATGTTGTGTGTAAAATAGTGTGAGCCTAAGAGCCCGGCCTCTTCCCCGCCCCAAAAAGCGACCAGCACAGTATAGCGCGGCCGCTCACTCTTTAAGGCGGCAGCCAGTTCCATGACCAGCGCCGTTCCGGACGCATTGTCGTTGGCTCCCGGATAAAGTTCATTCTCAATGACGCCCAAATGGTCATAATGCGCAGAGAGGACGATGATCTCCTCACTTCTGCCGGGGATAAGCCCCAGCACATTTGCGCTCTGGGCGCCTGCTGCGTTCTGATTATGCCGGAGCGTCATCCGGTTATGCATCATTTGCCAGGTTATCTCCCCTGTAGGAAAAGACTGAAAATAAGTCTTCTCCGCCCCGGCCGGCTCTATCCCCAGCCGCTGCAGGTGCTTGGCCAAATACAGGGCGGCCAGCGCTTCCCCGCGTGTTCCCGTCCGGCGTCCCGCCATCTCTTCGCCCGTCAGTTCCCGAACATATTCCGTTATCCGGGCCTGCGGAGTAGTCGGTTCCGGCGCTTTTTCCACAGACCTGCTTCTCTTTTCCCCGCATGCCGTACCCATCAGGAGTATGCATAACAATACAATGCCAAGTTTTCTCAAACTTTAGTCCTCGCTTTATGAATACTTCTATATTTATCGTTGAACAGCTTTGTTTTTTAATACCTTCTTCTGCCTGCGGACGCTTTCCCCTTCAAATTTCAAGGTGTTGGAGGTACTTAGAACCCTGTCGCTAAGCCGGTCCTCGTATAAGGTGGCAGCTTCATTCGGCGTCAGATTGGTGCTGATAACCCAGGGCAAATGATGGTTGATCCGCTCATCCAACAATAAGAGCAGCTGCTCCTTGACAAAATCAGTAGAATTTTCAATACCCAGATCGTCGATAATCAGCAGGTCAACCTGGTAGAGATTCTGCAGCAGGCGGTCCGCGGAAGGCCCTGCCGAATGCTCAGTATATTTAATTTGCCTGATCAAGTCCAGCAGCCTGCTGGTCTTCAGATAAACGACGCTTTTGCCCGCCTGCAGCACATAATGGGCGATCGCGCTGCACAGGTGTGTTTTGCCCGTTCCTACCGGCCCGTACAGAAACAGATTCTCGGCGGCTTGGTTATTGCTGACCTTATCGGCAAAATCCAGGCAGCTCTGTAAAATCTCGCGGTATTTGGCCTTATCGGCGTACCAATCCAGCGAAAAGCTGTCAAAGGTCTGCCTGTCCTGTTCTGGGGAGAGGCCGCTGTTATTTTTGTGCAGGATATACTGCTCTTTTTGCCCGCAGGCACATTTTATTCCCGGCGCGGCAAAACCGGTGTCCTGACATTTTTCACAGTCCCACCAGATCTCATACATATTCGGAGGAAGCTTATACTGATTAAGAATATTCTTTCTTTCAGCCAGCAGCGTTTCCTGCGCCCGGATAATTTCTTCGGAGGACAGGTTCATCTTGGCGGAGCCCAATTGGGTAAAAGCCAGTTCCAGCGCATACTTGCCATATAAGCGGCTGATTTCCTCCAGACGGGGATATTTTTGATGCAAGAGCTGGATCCGGTTTTCCCATTCCGCTATTTTTTGCTGCCGCTTAAGACCCGACGCCATGACGCTCCCTCACTTTACTAAATATTCTCCCAGTCCCGGTAATCCGCCCGGCTGCTTTTCTTCTTCCCGGCCGGAGCATGGAGGGACGGCTTGTCCCTGCGGTCATGCTCGAGAATGGCCTGTTCGGCGCCGCTGATATCCTCTACGCCCTTTTCATGCCAGCTTGCCAGCACGCTATCCATATATTTGAAGCTGGGGCTGGAGGCAGCGCCGGCTTCCTCCGCCGCCCGCATAATCAGCTCATGGCCGAACTTCCAGGTATTCTGCCATTTCAGATAGAACTCTCGCTGCGCCTTGGTTACCCCACCGTATTGCCCTATGCATTTCTTGACTTCCGCCACTTTGTACTGGATCCAATCATAGTTATCTATAAAGGCAATCAAGCCCTCAACCGTATCGACGCCGTTTTCATAAACCCGTTTAGCTACAGGCTGATAATTCATCAGTCTGTTATGCCCCCGTTCAAAAGCCAGCTGCAGAAAAGCCAGGATAAATTCTGTGCTCCAGCCGTATTTGAGATTGAATTCCTGAATAACCTGCTTCTCCCTGAGATTCAGGGAAAGGGTGCCCCTCTCCTGGTCCAGCCATTTCAGGATACGGCCGTAATCAAACGTCCCCTTGGATTTAGCCGCACATTCTGCAGGCGCCTTTTCGTCCTCTTGCCAGGACTGGTAGAGACTGCGCCACAGCGGCGTAAAGACCAAAGCCTTCTTTTCGCCCTGGCCCTGCCACTGCGCCCAACCCTGGGCCAGAGACCATCTGATCCATTTATCAGCGGTAAGCTCCCCGGGGGAGAGATTCTCCCGGCAGCGAGCCATCGCCAGGGCCAGACAGCCGATATCTTCCGGCGATAAATTCAGACTTTGCATTTTTTTCAAAAGGGGCAGGGGCAGGACGACCTGTCCGTTTCCCCATAGCCATTGAACAAACTCCGCATTCTCCACAACCGCTCATCCTTTATCTTTTCAGTTCTCTTTGATTTCCAGCGATTTAATGACCACTTCCACACCAAAGACGATTAAGCCGGTGATACTCTCCAGGTGTTTTTCCACCATGGTTTTGACCTGTCTTCCCACATCCGGCAGATACAGGCCGAAGCGTACCACGATTTCCTGGCGGATCCGGACCCCTTCTTCGTTCATCTCCACCTGCACCTTTTGCACCTGGGTCACGCCTGGAATTTGCAGCGTCACATAGGTGACGATCTGGCTGACGGCATGCTCCGAGATGACCAGTTTGCCGATGAGACTGAACTTGGGCCGGATAATCGACTTCTCACCGACGGTGCGCCGCGCCTCATTCTTGCGGCGGAAGAAATATTTCAAAGGGTCTACCAGATAACCCGGAAAGTCTTTTTTGATCTCGATGGTCGGCACGGGAATAACATGCATGCCGTGGGTCTCACGCAGATTCTGCGCCAGCTTGATCTCCTGGTCTGTCGCCACATCCTCGATGGTGATGACCTTGGCCGGACGCGGGATTCCCAGGGAATCGGCAATCCGCTGCACCATCCTGAGCGATGTACCTAGAATAAGAATGCGCTCCGGGTTTTCCTGCTGCAGACATTTCTTTACTTCCGCGGCATGTTCCTTATCCAGAAAAATAGCCCGCTTCACCGCCTGCAGGGCAGTCGCTTCCCTTTTCGCCGACTTGCCGGCCAGTTTACAGCCTTCTTTTATTAATAAGCCGTCGTCGATGATGGTGTCGATATCATGTTCATAGGCCACCACCATGGCCCGGTGGCTCTTTCCCGTTCCGCTGGAGCCTACCAGCGCGTATACTTCCATCTATTCAATCCTGCCTTACTATTTTCTTATCCACTTCTTGGGTATATAATTTGGGGTATATACCTAGATTATAAGGTATAAACAACCCGGAATACAATTTAAGGAGGTCCTCTATGCAAAGCCTGGAAATGATCAAGGAGATGACGCTGGCCCACGGAACTTCCGGCTTCGAAAGCGACATCAAACACCGCATTAAAAAATACTTGCAGGGCAAAGCGGAGTTTTCGCAAGACAACCTCGGCAGCCTGATCTGTAAAAAACAAGGAGCGCAGGCCGCGCCGAGAATCATGATTCCCGGACATATGGACGAAATCGGCTTCATGGTCAACAGCATCACCAAAAACGGTTTTATTAAATTTATCCCGCTGGGTGGCTGGTGGGACCAGGTACTCCTGGCCCAAAAAGTCATCATTAAAACTTCCCGGGGCGACCGTGAGGGCATTATCGGTTCCACGCCGCCGCATCTTTTAAGCGAAAAAGAGAGAAAAGAAATCGTCGAGAAAAAGAATATGTACATTGATGTGGGGGCCAAAGACAAAGAGGAGGCCCAAGACGTCCTCGGCATCTGCCCGGGGGACCCCATCGTCCCCAGCGCTACGTTCCATGTCTTAAACCAGACCAAAAATATCATGGCCAAAGCCCTGGACAACCGCCTGGGCTGCTGCCTGTTTATCGATATCCTCTCCGCGCTGCAAACCATGGCGCATCCCAATACGGTTTACGGCGTCGGCACGGTCCAGGAAGAAGTGGGCTTAAGAGGCGCAGCTACCGCCGCCAATCTCATCGGGCCCGATATCTGCATTGTCTCCGACGTCACCGTGGCCACCGATACCCCCGGCCTGGAGAAGGAAGACGCGGAAGTCAAACTGGGAGCGGGTCCTGTACTGACCCTGGCCGACGCTTCGCTGATCGGCAGCCGGGGCCTGCGGGACCTGGTTATCGCTACGGCCAAGGAAAACAACATCCCGCTGCAGCTTAACGCCATGATGGGCGGCGGCACAGACGGCGGCGCCGTCCATAAAGTCGGGCCCGGCGTGCCCACTATTGTGATCAGCTTTCCCACCCGCTACATCCACAGCCATTACAGCGTCTTTAACTATGACGATTATGACCATACGGTCAAACTGATGCTGCAGCTGATTATGAAGCTGGATCAGAACACCGCCCAGCGCATCAAACTGTGCGAGTAATGCCTGCCTGGACAAAATACAGTCCCAGCCCCAAAAGGAACACGCCGCATACCATCAGCACCCCGCGGTAGACCCCTTCGCTCAGAACCTTTTTCCCGGATACCGCCGCAAGGGATACCGCGCTGTACCAGGTGAGATCGGCCAGAATATGACCGGCGAAAAAGACCAATAGCCCTGCCACGCCCTTTTGCAGGGCCTGGGTGACATAGGCCAGGCCGATGGTCGCCCACCACAGAATCCAATAAGGATTGGACAAACTTACTACAATTCCAGCCAGCACAGGCGACATGCCGCGGGAGAATCCGCGGCTTTCATTTTGCAGGCTGATCCGGCCTGCCCAGGCGTCTTTCGCCATACCCCAGCCCAGCCACAGCAGGATCAGGCCGCCGACAACAGCTACGCCGCTCTGAAAGGACGGCTGCGCCAGGATATTGTATAGTCCCAGCGTCAACCCGGCAATCAGCGCCAGTTCCAGGAGCCCATGCCCCAAAACCAGCAGCGGCCCGGCTTTGAAGCCCCGGCGGTAAGATTCATTGATCGTAACCGTCAAAAGCGGTCCCGGCATCATCGCCCCGGAAAAGCCCATGACAAAGGCAGTGGCAAACAAAGCAGCCAGACTCATTATTTGCTCTCCTGATTCTTGTGCGGCACTTCATAAGGAAGCGGGATATACTGCACGGAAGGACGGCGCCCTCCCGCCTGCGGATAAAGCTCCATCAGCCGGTATACTTCTTCCGGCAATCCTGCTTCCACGGGAATGCCCATGTTTTTCAGCTCATCCACTTTGATGGGATAATCATGGGTCCACAAGCCCTCGCTGAAGGCCCTGGCGATATCCCGGGCCTTATCTTCCGGCATTTCATCCACCAGCAGATTATAAATGGTGTTCTCCACCTGGCGAATGGCCTTCTGGCTGACGTCGGCGAGAATCAGCGTATTATCGTCAATTTCATTGATATCCTTTTCCTTGGTGACCTTGATAATGGACACAGCCGGGAATTGTCCGATCTGGGGGTCTACCGGCCCCAGCACCGCGTTTTCATCCATCAAAATCTCATCCGCCGCCAGCGCCAGCATCGTCCCGCCGGACATGGCGTAATGGGGCACCAGCACCGTCACCTTGGCGGGGTGGCGCTGCAAAGCGTAGGCGATTTGTTCCGAAGCCAGCACCAGACCGCCGGGGGTATGCAGGATAATATCCAGCGGCATACTGTCGGGGGTCAGGCGAATGGCCCTTAAAATATGTTCGGAATCCTCGATATTGATGTGGCGGCTGAAAGCCAGGCCTAAGAAACTTAAGGACTCCTGGCGGTGAATCATGGTAATGACCCGGGAGCCCCTCTTTTTTTCAATAGCCCGAATCAAGCCGATCCGGTTGGCCTCGATTCGCCGCTGGTTAAACATCGGCAGTAAAGAAGAGAAAATCAGGAAAATAAAAAATAATGAACTCCAGTCCATACACGTCTCCTTTGTAACTTCTTATTGGTAGCCATAGGCTTTAAGTTTTTTACGGCACTCTATGTAGTTGGGGCAGCCCTTGCCGACCAGCTCCCAGAAGCGGCTGTCATGCGACGGCTCTTCCAGATGGCAGAGCTCGTGGGAGATCACATACCAGAGCAAATCCAGCGGAGCCCCGATCAAGCGCTCGGAAATATAGACCTTTCCCGTCCTCCGGCTGCAGGTTCCCCAGGTACTTTCCTGTTTATGAAAAGCGATCTCCGTCAGCGGATAGTTATAATACGCGTCATTGATGGTCTGGGCCAGTTTCTTCAGTTCACCATCCGTATAAACAATCCCTTCGGCTTCTTTGAAGCAGTATTGCTCAGCCCAGCGCATTTTCTTCGTCAGCTTGTCTTTTAAGCGTTCAATATGCAGCTGCTGTTCCTGCTTGCTGATCAGATTGGAGATTTTTAAATGAATAACGCCTTCAATAATTCTTCCGCTGGAATTCTTTTTGTTCTTGTATTCCACAAATACTTTGACGTCGTCTGTCTGTTCCATGATATCGCCCCATATTCTGCTGAAGTGAATAAAAAGCGCCTTATAGTCCAGGCGCTTTTTTTCCGGCTGTTTGCATCAAATCGCTTCAAAGCTTTCCTACGGTCCGCCTTATGTGTATTTTCTCTTCCATTTCGGGACGATGGGCAAGGTTTCGTACTCATCCCGCAAGAGTCCCAAAATCCAGATATCCACATATTTGCCTTCAAGAAAGGCTTGTTTCCTCATCTTGCCTTCGGTCAGGAAGCCGAAGCTCAAGGCGCTTTTCAAGCCCAGGTCATGATGGTCATAAATCCTTAAATAAGCCTTTTCCAGGCCCAGTTCATAATATAAGATATCCAAAAGGACGATCAGGATATCGACCCCGTAGCCGGCCAAGCGCATATCCTTTTCCCCAATACCTAACACTACTTCGGCGTTGCCGTTCAAGCGGTCGATTTGACGCAGGCAGGCCAGGCCGATGGGGCGTTCGTCAGCTTTTCTTAAGACCAGATAGACGACTTTTTCCGTCTTCGGATCCCGGATATCCTTGTTGGTCAGGTTGATTTCCGCACGGATCGCTTCCAGGTCGACACTGTTGTATTCGTCATAAGTCACGCGGAATTCCCTGTCCACATACCATTTCTGCAATGTACAGGCATCCTCGGTCGTCAACGGACGCAACCTGATTTTTCTGCCATTCCACATATCCGCACCTCACCCATTTTCTAATAATCTATTTCCACATCAAGCCTGAATTTTCCTTTTCGCCCCCAGGGAATAACCAGTGTTTTTATCGCTTATTATGCTTATAAATAATGATCCCCGATAAAATTTTCGGCGCGAAGAAAGTCGACTTCTCCGGCATTACGATACCCGGATCGGCAATACCGGCTTCCGCTACGGCAAAAAGCTCCTCCATGCTTACCGGATGAAGGGCGCAGACCAAATCATAGGCTCCGGCGTCGACTTGTTCTTTCATCGTCTGTATTTCCGCCTCGGGATAGTAATCAAAATAGCGCGTATCCATGATTAAATCATGGGACAAGCCCAGATGCGGATAAAGCTCTTTTTCCAGGATGCTGCAGTCCAGCCGGCCCACCGCGTCGGCGGGAATGTTCTTGGCCGCAAGCAGATAGCTCCCGGTTCTCGTATACAGGGCAAAGCTGTGCTTGGGCGGCGTAGCGAAAGTATCCGTCTTCGTCAAATCCAGCGCAGCTTGCACTTCCTCAAATTTAATTCTGCCGTTAATCACCCGGTTGTATGCCTGAATACGCACGCTGTCTGCCTGGCAAATATAGGCCAGAAAGTGGGTCTGCCCGTTTAAGAGGGAGGCATGATAGCGATGATGGCCGTCCGCAATATAAAAAGGGCTCGTTTTCAGCAATTCCCGCAGCCTTTGCCCAGCCGGGGAGTCTTCCGGCACGCGGAAAATACGGTTATAGATTCCGTCCAGTTCAGAGTGACCGGCAAAATCGGAAGTAAACGCATAAACAGGAACCAAAGAATTCTTGACGGCATCCAGCACTTCGGCCAGGGAAGCTTTGCTTAAAAGGAACACCGGCTCAAAGGTATACCCTGTCCTGGCCCTTAGTTCCAGCCTGCCCTTCACCTTGTCGTCAAAAGTTTTTTCATGCCGGATGATTTTTCCTTCTGCATAGGGGGAAACCGGTACAGCCGCCAAAACGCCGGTGCGGACATGCCCCGAGAAGGTTTGTTCATAGACGTAAAAGCAAGGGGTTTCCTCCCGCTGTAAAGAACCGTTGTCCAAGAGCATGGAGAGCGTTTCCACCGGCCGGTCTCCCAGCGTGATATGGTATAAGGAACGGCCTTCCTGCCGGAGCGTCTGCTCCAGCGGGCTTCCCCCTTTAATCACATCATAGGGAGGACAGGTAATCTTGTCTATGGCCTGCGGAGCAGGTCTCAATCCGGTCAAACCCCTTACTTCGGACATCTTCTCTTCCCCCCTGATCTATCGCAATGGTCATAATAAACTATGCTGCATGTAATAATTTACTATGCTTTCAATCAAAAAGGAAGTGTTTTTTTAATAAACCAGGAGTTCCTTACCGGCCAGCGTATCTTTGTTCAGCAGTTCCTGCCTGTCTTGGGGCACGGCCACCGTCTCCGGGTCTCCATCGCTGATATAGCGTTCCTCCGGATGCTTCCGGAAATATTCCAGCCATTTCTCCAGCTCCACCGTGCTGGCTTGGACGCGCGGCAAGGTCAGCGCGTCATAATTCACATGATTGGGACTGTGCGCGGGATTCGCTCCTACTTTGAGGACCCCCAGATTTCTATAGGTATACCCCTCCCAGGTCCCCGCCGCCAACAAGGCCCGATTCTGCGGGGAAATGCCGAAAGGCAGGGCCAAAGTTTCCACCCGATAACCGCTCACCGCTTCCTCCACTTGCTGCGCCAGCAGAGCCAGCTCTTTTTGCACCCTTTCATCCCCCAGTTGATTCAATTTGGGGTGGGTCAGAGTATGATTGCCCAGGGTAAAACCCAAGTCAACCATTTCCTGCAGTTTTTCCCGGATATACTTTCTTTGTCCGAAAGGGGCGTCATTGATATAAAAAACCGCCGCCCGGCCAAAGTCGGGATGCTGCCGTTCGAAATCCAATAAGATGCCCACGGCGCAGTCCGGATCAATTTCCACCGAGCCGTCCTCTTTTTCCAGGTAGCGAAAATGTCCCGGCGTACCGTCGTCAAAGGTCAGGACAACGGGCGTCCGCCCGGCCGCTACTTTGATAGTATTATTAACAAAATCATTAATATCCAGCAGCGCGTATCCCTCATTGTACAGCGTCAAAAGGTCCCGTCGGAAATTATCCGCGGTCTGCGCCCAGTCCTTTTCTTTCTCCCCGCCGATAACGTGATACATCAGAATCATGACTTTCCCGGCCTCGTTGGCCTTGATTTCCGCCAAGTCGGGCTTTGGCGATTCCGGCTCCTGCTCCACCAGCGGCTGTTCCAATGGCGCTTCCGCAGGCGTCACCGCGGGCGGCTCAGGTACGGCGGCAGCGCCCTCTTCAGTCCGGCAACCGGCTAAAATAACCAGCAGCAGTCCTATTATAAGCAGCAGCCCTATTGTTTTTCTTCTACGCATCTTTTGTTCCATGGTTCGTCTCCATTTGCTGTTTTAATATATTTGACGGGGAATCCAGGTAATGGTTTCGACATAATGCGCGCGATACCCTTTCCGATAATCCAACCAAAACCTTCCTACAGACAAATTCATTGCCTGTCCGGTTGAGAAAGTAAAATTTTTCTGCTATACTCTTAGCGGATAAATTAATACCAAAACCAATCAATCGTAAATC
>JAVEYA010000069.1:0-12343 GCA_034003745.1 Clostridia bacterium | reverse complement strand
TAAGGACGTTTCCTTATTTATGGGGCTGACCAATGATTTGAAAATCCCCACCTTCATCTCCGCCATCACCCAGCAGCTCTTCAACTCCGCCATGAAGAAAGGCTACGGTCCTCAGGATATGTCCGCCGTCGCCGCCATCATTGAGGAAGTAGCCGACCAGAAGATTTGCGGGGAAAAGTGAATCTGATTTAAAATACTTTCTGGGACAAAGAGGCCTGTCCCTTTATCCCACGCTAAGAAGGGGCTGTCGCAAAATAGCCTGTCATCCTGAGCAAAGCGAAGGATCTGACACATCCGCTATTCTGCGACAGCCCCTTCTTCTTCATTTAGCTGTCAATATATTTCGCTGCACTGAGGGCGGCAATCAACCCTTCACCGACGGATTTGGCCACCTGGTAAGGAGGACCGGTGCAGTCGCCCGCGGCGAAGACGCCGGGGATATTGGCGGCCATGGTATGGTCCACCTTAATGAAATTATTCTCCAGCGCCAGTTCCGGCATGAGTTGGGAGACCGGCGTGACCTCCCGGATAATAAAGATTCCGTCGGCCTCATAGCTGCCGGTATCAGTTTCCAGCGTGCGGAAGGCGTTTTCGCCTTTAATTGCTGTTGGCTTGCCGCCAAGCAGCTGAATCTTGTCTTTTAAATGCCGAGGTTCTCCGTAGGCAGGTAAGAAACTTACGCTTTGACAGATTTCCGCCAGAAAATTGGCTTCTTCTTCAGCCTCAGCTGTCTCCCCCAGAACAATTACCTTTTTACCTTTGTACAGAGCGCCGTCACAGGTAGCGCAGTAGGATACCCCTTTGCCGATGAGGCTTTGCTCACCCGGGAGGTATTGGGGAGCGGCCAGGCCGGTAGCCAGAATAACTGTCTTAACACTGACGACATCGTTATCAACCAGAGCCTGAATGTCTTTTCCGGCGGGGTAAAGGGCACTGACCCGACGGGTGACGATATCGATATTATTTTTTTGGACATGGGCTAAAAACTTCTCTCGGAGGTCGGCGCCGCCGATATCCGGGAAGCCTAAATAATTATCGACGTGGGGGGCTTTGTGCAGCCGGGCTGTACAGAATTCGCCGCCTAAAAGGAGCAGCTTTTTTCCCCTGATTTTGGCGTTGATGGCCGCGGATAAGCCGGCCGGTCCGCAGCCGACGATCAGCAGCTCATAGGAATTATCCAAATCTGTTTTTGATTTGATGGACGTTCACCTGCCCGTTTATGGATTTGATCTTAGTTTTCCAAGAAGGGGCGGGATTCATGTACACACTAAATATAGTGATTTGTCCACTAAAATACTACTAGACTTAGAGAGAAAAAATTGGTAAAATAAAAGTACACTTCTGAAAATGAAGGCAGCGGGGGGAGAAAACAAAGCATGATACAGGAAATTATTAAAAGAGACGGAAAGAAAGTTAAGTTCAAAGCGGAGAAAATTACCTGGGCTATTTATAAAGCAGCCCAAGCCGTAGGCGGCAGCGATTTTTCACGGGCTGAGCGCCTGTGCGACAAAGTTGTTCAACTGGCCGAAACGAAGTTTGCCGACAAAACGCCTGATGTGGAAAGCATTCAGGACCTGGTGGAAAAAGTTCTGATTGAAGAGGGTCATGCGCGCACCGCGAAGGCCTATATTCTGTACCGTGAGAAAAGAAAAGGCGCGCGGGAAATCAACGCTTTAATTGGCGCGACCATCGACATGTTTACCAATTACCTGGGGGACAAGGATTGGCAGGTACAGGAGAACGCTAATACGCAAAAAAGCATCAACGGCCTGAATAACTATGTCCGGGAGTCCTTCACCAAAAAATACTGGCTGCATGAAATCTATCCGGGGGAGGTGCGGGAAGCGCATGAACGGGGCGAATGCCATATTCATGACCTGGGCTTCTTCGGGCCTTATTGCGCGGGCTGGGATTTGCGCCAGCTTCTGATCGAAGGTTTCGGCGGCGTGGACGGCAAGGTGGAAAGCCGCCCTTCCAAGCATTTACGTTCCTTCCTCGGCCAAATCACCAACTCGACCTTTACCACCCAGGGGGAGACGGCCGGCGCGCAGGCCTGGTCCAGCTTTGATACCTATTGCGCGCCTTTTATCCGCTATGATGAGATGACTTATGCACAGGTCAAGCAATGCTTGCAGGAATTCGTCTTTAATATTAATGTGCCCACCCGCGTCGGCTTCCAGTGCCCCTTTTCCAATCTGACCTTTGACATCAATGTGCCCGCCACCTTAAAAGGCCAAGCGGTCATTCGCGGGGGCCAGATGATGCCGGAGGTCTACGGGGATTTCCAAAAGGAAATGGATATCTTCAACAAGGCTTTCTGTGACGTCATGCTGGAAGGAGACGCCAAAGGCCGGGTCTTCACCTTCCCCATTCCTACCATCAATATCACCAAAGATTTCGCCTGGGATAATCCGATTGTGGATGAATTCATGAAAATTACCTGTAAATATGGGATCCCCTATTTCGCCAATTATGTCAATTCCGATTTATCCCCGGAGGACGCCGTCTCCATGTGCTGCCGCCTGCGGCTGGACACGAAGGAATTAAGAAAAAGGGGCGGGGGGTTGTTCGGTTCCAATCCTATGACCGGCTCCCTTGGCGTATTTACCATTAATCTTCCCCGGATTGGCTATCTCTCCTCTTCCAAGAGCGAGTTCAAGGCCCGCCTATGGAAGCTGGCCAATATCGGCAGGATTTCCCTGGAAATTAAAAGAAAGATTATCGAGCAGCAGACCGAGCAGGGGCTGTATCCCTATTCCGCTTTCTATTTGAGAAATATCAAGGAAAGAACGGGCCAATACTGGTATAATCACTTTGCTACCATCGGCATTGTCGGCATGAATGAGGCCTTGTTGAATTTCATGGGTCAGGACATTACCACAGAGGAGGGCCGGGAATTTGCCACCGAAATCTTAAACTATCTGCGGGATATCCTGATGGAATTCCAGGAGGAGACCGGCCACGTCTATAACCTGGAGGCGACCCCGGCGGAAGGGACTTCTTATCGTCTGGCCCAGTTGGATAAACAAACCTATCCCGATATTATCACCTCCGGTAAAGACGTCCCCTTCTATACCAATTCTTCGCAGGTGCCGGTCGGCCATACGGACGATATTTTCGAGGTGCTGGAGTTGCAGGACGAACTGCAAAGCCTGTATACCGGCGGCACGGTGCAGCATCTTTACCTGGGGGAAAGTATCGAGAATATCGCGGTCTGCAAGAATCTGATTAAAAAAGTATTCGACAACTACAAGCTGCCTTATATCTCCATCACACCGACTTTCAGCATTTGCCGCGACCACGGCTATATCAGCGGTGAGCATTTCAACTGCCCCCACTGCGGCCAGGAAGCGGAAGTCTGGTCTCGGGTGACCGGGTATTTGCGGCCGGTACAGAATTATAATAAAGGCAAAAAGGAAGAATACATGGTCAGGAAGAAATTTGTTCTGCCGGTGCAGGCGTCTTAAAAAAACGGAGTAGAAAATGAAAATAGCAGGTGTGGAGAAAAATTCGTTTGTGGATTATCCGGAAAAAATTGCAGCGGTGGTGTTTACGCCCGGCTGCAATTTTGACTGCTATTACTGCCATAACCGGCATCTGTTGGTTCCCCAAGCTCTGGAGAAGCTGATTCCGCCCGAAGAAGTCTTCACTTTTTTAAAGAAAAGAAAAGGACTCTTGGATGCGGTGGTGATCACCGGCGGAGAACCGACTCTGCAGGACGGCCTGGAAGGATTTATTGCCGCTGTAAAGGAGCTGGGCTATGCGGTCAAGCTGGACACCAACGGTACGAATCCGAAGATTCTGGAGAGGCTTTTAAACAAAGGTTTGCTGGATTATGTGGCCATGGATATCAAGGCTCCGCTGTGCAAATATGAAGAAATTTGCCAGGGCGGCTTTGCGCTCCGGGAGATCAAAATAAGCCTTGACCTTTTGCTCGGTCAAAACCAAGTCCCCTATGAATTCCGTACGACCTGTGTCCCCGAGCTCACCGCGGGAGATATCCTGGCAATAGCCGGTATGATCAAGGGTGCGCGGCTGTATGCCCTGCAGCAATATCGCCTGCCGGAAAGAACCATCCTGCTGGATGAGCCCCGGCTGTTGCAGGAACCCCACAGCCCGTCTTATCTGGAAAACATTGCGGCTCTTCTCGGAGCCTTGGTGCAGCGATGTGAGACCAGGGGCGTCCGATAGAATATCAAAGAATAAAGCGTTCTGAACTTTTGCGGAAGTTAAGAACGCTTTTTTATAATTTAAATTAACTGAAAAAAATTATTAGCCCCTCTTATTTTTGAATAAAAATAATATTATAATATAATCTTAAGTATATTCAGCTTAGGGAAGGGAGGGAGAACACTGGAAACGATTATTACGGCCAGGAATATCAGCAAACTCTACCACATGGGTGAAGTAACCGTCAGAGCTCTTCAGGGCGCTTCCTTCGAAATTTATCAGGGTGAATTCGTCGTTATCCTGGGACCCAGCGGGTCCGGAAAAAGCACTTTGCTGAATATGATAGGCGGCATGGACAGGGTAACCGAGGGCGAACTCTATTATCATGACACAGCCCTGCACCAGGCGGACGCCAACCAGCTGACCGCCTATCGCCGCAATAACATCGGCTTTGTTTTCCAGTTTTACAACCTTATTCCCAGCTTGAATGCCTACGAAAATATCAGCCTTTCCGCGGAAATAGCCCGACAGCCTTTTTCTGTGGAAGAAATGCTGGAAAAAGTCGGCCTGACCGACCGGGCCGGGCATTTTCCGGCGCAGCTCTCCGGCGGCGAGCAGCAGCGCATCGCGCTGGCGCGGGCCGCGGTGAAAAATCCCGATATCCTCCTATGTGATGAACCTACCGGAGCGCTGGACTTTGCTACCAGCATCCAGGTTTTAAAAATACTTAAGGAATTCTGCGCAGCCTATCATAAGACCGTTATTGTCATTACGCACAACAATGCTATCGCCAAGATGGCAGACCGGATTTTTTACCTGAAGGACGGCTGCCTGGTCAATATTAAAACCAATGAGCGTCCGCTGGAGCCGGAGGAGGTAACCTGGTGATGCTCATGAGAAAAATGCTGCGCGACATCAAAGATAACCGGGGCTCTTATCTGGCTTGTTTGGTTGTTATCACCATCGGATTGATGGTCTTTACCTCTTTTGCCTTGGTCATGGATAACCTTAACTTATCCAGGGATTCTTTTTACTTCCATCAAAACTTTGCCGATGGCTTTGCCGAAGTCAGGGCGATGCCGTACGGAGAGGCGGAAAAGCTCAGGAATATTGAGGGTATCCGCGATCTTCAAGGCCGCTTGGTCAAGGATGTCCGGGCGCTTCTGCCGGGACGGGAAGAGAATATTTACCTCCGGTTGGTTTCTATTGACCCCAAGGTCGATTATCCTGTCAATGGGGTGCATTTGGAACGGGGCGTTGCCCTGGATGAAGAGCGGTTGAACATCTGGATTGACAATAAATTTTTAGAGGCCAATCAATTGAGCCTAAACGATACAATTGAGATTATTGCCGAGGGGAAAAAGAGAAATCTCACCATTAACGGCGTCGGCCTGAGTCCGGAATTCATCTACGCGCTGCGTACCGCGGGGGAATTGTTCCCTAATCCGGCAGAATTCGGTATTGCCTTCATTCCTTATGAGGCTATGAAAAGCTTATTTCAGGAGCAGGGGACGGTCAACAGCATTGTTTTTACGATTCAGGCCGGGAGCAGTTATGAGGAGGTAGAAGACCGCCTTAAGCCGGAACTGAAGCCCTATGGACTGACCAGCATTTATTCCCGTGAGGACCAATCCAGCCATGTGCTGATTTCCGCGGAACTTGAACAGCTGAAGACAATGGGGACTTCGCTGCCGGTGCTTTTCGTGGGCGTAGCCAGCGTCATTTTGTATATCATGCTGAAGCGGATGATTGAGAACCAGCGCAGTCAAATCGGCGTCTTAAAAGCTTTGGGCTATTCCAATCAGGAAGTTGTCGCCCATTATATGTCCTATGCGTTGACAGTGGGCCTTGGCGGCGGCGTCATCGGCGGTCTGTTGGGCATTGCCCTGGCACAGCCGCTGACCTCGATGTATGCGCTTTACTTCAATATGCCCGATTTGCGGAGCGGTTTTTCACCGGAGGTGCTGTTCCAGGGCGTACTTCTGGGCCTTGCCTTTTCCGCTTTTGCCGGCTACCGGGGCTGCCGGAAGATACTCATCCTGGAACCGGCCGAAGCGATGCGACCCGGCGCGCCGCCTGCCGGGAAAAGCATTTTGTTGGAGCGCGTCGCTTTTTTCTGGCAGATGCTTAATGTGCAGGGTAAGATGGCTGTGCGCAATCTTTTCCGGCAAAAAGGCCGCAGCGTCTTTGTTCTCGTCGGTATTATGTTTTCCTTTGCCCTGGTAGGCGTTTGCTGGTCCATGTGGGAGACGACCGAGCAAATGATGTACGATCAATTCGAGAAAGTGGAAGTCTATAATTTGAAAATAACGCTGAACCGGCCTTCCGACCAAGCCGGTGCCGAGAGGGAATTAAGCCGTTTTCCCGGTGTGAAGCGGGTCGAAAGCAAGGCGGAAATACCGGCGACGCTGAAAAATAACTGGCGGGAAAAAGACGTGGTGATCTTAGGGCTGCCCCAAGACGGCCAATTGCATAAGATTCTGGACAAACAGGGCCGGCAGCTGGCTCCGCCTATCTACGGCATTATGATTTCTGAGCGCCTGGCAGAATTGTTGGATGCCCGGGTGGGTACGCGCGTTGTGGTGGAAAGCGTTATGGCCAAAGACCCTGCTGCGCGTCAGGAAGTGGAAGTGACGGCGATAATCCCGCAATTCATGGGTGTTAACGCCTATATGGAGATAAATTCTCTGCAATCCATGCTGAAACAGGGTCCCCTGGCTACTACGCTGATGGTGACGGCGGATGAAGGGGCGATGCCGCTTTTGCGGGCGGAATATCAGAATTCCGCGGCTATTTCCGTGATGGAGGATCGCAATAAGATGCTGCAGGCGCTGCGGGATTTAATGGCTACTTATTCCGGAACGATCTATATCTTGTTATTGATTGGCGTGGTAGTGGGCTTTGCCATCATCTATAATTCTTCCGTGATCACCGTCTCCGAGCGCAGCCGGGAACTGGCCTCCATGATGGTCTTGGGTATGACGCCGGCGGAAGTATTGTCGGTCATCACTTTTGAGCAATGGTTCATTTCCATATTTGGCATGCTCCTGGGCATCCCTTTAACCAAGCTTTTGCTGGTAGGCATGGCTCAATCCCTCAGCAATGATCTCTACAGCATGCCGTCATCTTTTGGCGGAATGACCATCGTCATTGGTTCTATTATAACCGTCGCTTCGATTTGGGTCGCTCAACGGGCGGCGGCAGGGAAAATCAGGGCGTTGAAGATTGCCGACGTCCTGAAGGCCGGAGAATAACGGTAGTATAAGAAAGAGGGGGCTGTAAGTATGAAAAAGAAATGGAAGCTTATTTTTGGAATAATCCTGGCTGTGGCAGTCGTTGCAATAGTGATCGCGCAATATTCCCGCGGTATTGATGCCGAGACGCTGGAAATTTCGCCGCGTACTTTTGTCAAGGCCTTTGAGGAAGAAGGAATTGTTGTCTCCCAGGGAGAACGGCGGGTGCATGCCGCTTATGGCGGCAAGATTTTGTCGCTGCCGGTGGCCGAGGGTCAGGCTGTAGAGGTGGGGGAGTTATTGATTTCCTTTGATGAGAGTGAGCTCACTTTCCAGATAGCACAGCTGGAAGCCCAGGTGAAAAGTCTTACAGCCCAATATAAGCTGGAAAAATCACAGGTCTCTCTGGAAGATCTACGGAAGCTGTATGAAGCCGGCGCCATCAGCAGCAAGGAATATGAAGATGCCGCGAACCGGGTGAATTCGGAGTATTATCCCGGTCAAATCGAAGCTTTGCAGGCCCAGTTGGGGCTTCTGCGGTATCAGAGCGGGGAAAGCAAAATAACGGCTCCTGCCGCGGGGACGGTAGCGAATCTGGAGGTGAAACCGGGGATGGTCGCTCAGCCGGGGCAATATCTTTTGACAATACTGCCGGAAGGGGACTATGGAGCCGAAGTTTATGTATTGACCGAAGACGCTGCCGTCCTGTGGTCTGGAATGCAGGTAGAGCTGATTCAGGATAATAAAGAGCTGGATATTATCTTCCCGGGAGAGGTGGAAAAGATTGCCCCTGCCGCCGTGGAAAAAACATCCGCGCTGGGCTTAGTCGAGCAGAGGTTGAAAGTGTCCATCCAACCGCAAATACCGGCCGGTTTAACGCTTCGCCCGGGTTACGCCCTGAATGTGCGATTCACTATCCAGGAACGGGAGAATGCCCTGATTGTGCCCAAAACTGCCCTGTTTCCTTATGAATCCGGCGACGCCCTCTGGGTTGCGATAGACGGCAAGGCCCGGATACGGGCGGTGAAGACGGGGTTGGAAAATGATCGGGAGGTTATCATAGAAGAAGGCCTTACCGCCGGGGAAAAGATTATTCTTAACCCGCAACTGGAAGGCCTCAAAGAAAACGCGAAAGTCAACAGCATATAAAATTAAGGGATTAGTTCATTTCATCCAGCGTCAGCTTGAAGCTGGGCATGAACTGTTCCATGAAGTAGTCGAGCTCCGGACAATGCAGTTTGATCAGTTCTTTTTTCAGGGTTTTCTCGGCTTCACGGAATTCGTTGTTTCCGGCCGTTAATTCCTCCAGGCATTTCAGATAAGCGCTTAGTTTATCGGCCACTTTGATGAGACGTAAGGTATCTTCATCCATCTCTTCAAAAAAGAGCAAAGGATGGTAAGCCGGCCGGAGTTCTTCCGGCAGCATTTTATACAACTTTTCTCTGGCAAAGTCTTCGATTTGTCCGAAGGCTTTTTTTATTTCCGGATTGTAATGCTTGATGGGACTGGCGAGGTCCCCGGTTATGATTTCACTGACCTCATGGTATAAAGCACAGACGGCAACCCTTTCGGGATTAACGGCGCCATGATAGAAGGTATTCTTAATGACGGCCAAGTTATGGGCTAGAAGAGCCACCTGGAGGCTATGCTCCTGGATGTTCTCCGGGTAAATATTGCGCATTAAGCCCCAGCGCTTGATTAATTTCATCCTTGCCAGGTAGGCTAGAAAATGACTCATGGATGATTCCCCCTTATGATCAGCTGTCTTGCGTTTCTTCCGCCTGTTTATTCAGCAGGGCCTGCGTGGGATAGGCGAATTTAATCCCGCGTCGTTCAAATTCTTCTTTCAGGCGGTAATTGACAGCCTGTTGAATATCCATATATTTATTGTACTCATTGCTATTGATGTAATAGACAGCTTCAAAATCCAGGCTGAAATCACCGTAGCCGGCAAAATGGGCGCGATCGAAGGTGACGGCATTCTGCTCCAGAATAATATTCCTGATGAGCTCCGGTATTTCCTTTAAAAGAGAAAGATCGGTATCCGGAGGAACTTTGATGGTGAACAGTATCCGGCGTGAAACCATGCGCTTGTAATTGCGGACCCGTGAGGTGGTTAGATCGCCGTTGGAGAAGATAAGCTGCTCCCCGCTGAGGCTCCTGAGGCGGGTGGTTTTCAGTCCGATATGCTCGACGGTGCCGCTGAAAGTATCCACGGTAATGAAATCGCCGATTTCAAAGGGACGGTCCAGGAAGATGGAGAAGTAGCTGAAAATATCCGAGAGGATAGCCTGTGCGGCAAAAGCAATGGCGATGCCGCCGATGCCCAGCCCGGCAATCAGCGCATCGATTTCAATAAAGTTATCCAAGAGGAGGACGATGAAAATTCCCCAGACAATTACCTGAATCAGTTTGGTCACCAGGCGCAGGACATAGTCCATTTCATTTTTTTTGCAATTTTTCTCGCAATATTGTTTAAAAGTATAAATAAGAGCGGAAGAGATACAAGACGCGCCGAAAAAAGCCAGGAGGGCCAGTGCGATGAAGTTGATGATTTTTTCCAGGGCCGGGTCAAGGGTTAAACGGGTAACTGCCGCGTAAAAGACGCCAAAATAAAACAGCGGCAGAATCCTGCTTTCGAATATTTTTACCAGGTAGTCATCGATCGTCGTGTCAGTTTTGGCTACGAAAGCCGAAAAGCGTTTTAACACAAAATAATTAAGTATTTTTAAAATTAAGGTTAAAATTATTAAGAAGAGTAGACTTGTCAGATAGTCTTTTAAGGTATTGCCGAGATAAACTCTCTCCAGAATTTGCTGCACCGGGGCACCTCCCATGAATACTATAAGAAGCAATGCATCTTAACTATAGCTTAATGAAACCAGCCGTCTTTTTCAATGCCAAGACGCTGATTTTTTGTTATACTTAAGGGAATGAATTCCCACAGGGGGATAAGATGACGGAAAAAACCGCGTTAGGCAGATGCCTTAAATTATTTTGGACCTTCTTTATAATCGGCTTGTGCACTTTTGGCGGGGGCTTTGCTATGATTCCGCTGATAGAGCGGGAAGTTGTGCAAAGATATAAATGGATAACCTCTGAAGAGTTTATCGATATGATCGCCGTGACCCAGGCGGCGCCGGGCACGATTGCCGGGAATTCAGCGGTATTTGTGGGCTACAGGCTGGCGGGGATAAGCGGCGCGGCCGGCAGTTTACTGGGAGTGACCATGCCTTCTTTTTTGATTATCCTGATCCTGGCTGTATTTTTAACCCAACAAGGCGAGCACGAAATGCTGCAAAAATTCTTTGCGGGGGTGCGTCCGGCTGTGGTGGCGCTTATTCTGGGAGCCGGATTGAAGATGGGAAAAAAGTCTATCAAAGCGTCTACAGATATCATTATCGGCGCTGCTGCGCTTTTGCTGCTTATCTTCTCGGGGATTCATCCCATCGTATTAATAATAGCCGGCGCAGCGGCCGGCTTGTCAATACAGCGTTTTTCAGCCCGTAAGCAGAAGGAGGCGGGTTGAAGTGCTCTTTGAACTGTTCAAAACCTTTTTCCTGATTGGCGCGTTTAGTTTCGGCGGGGGATACGGCATGCTGCCGCTGATCCAGCAGGAAGTGGTTATCTCTCATCAATGGCTGACTATGCACCAATTCTCGGATATTCTGGCCATTGCGGAAGTTACGCCGGGGCCGGTGGCTATCAATACGGCTACCTTTGTAGGCTATAAAATGGCCGGGGTATTTGGCTCGGCTGCAGCGACCCTAGGTGTAATAGTCCCCTCGTTTATCATTATTTTGTGTTTGGCCGGGGTCGTGCTGAGAAACAAGGACAACAAGTATTTTCAAAGCGCTTTTATGGGTTTGCGCCCTGTGGTCGTAGCGCTGGTTGTCGGGGCCGCCCTGCTGATCGGCCGGGATACGCTGGCCGGTTGGAAGGACCTCATCATGCTGGGTGCGGGACTGTTGATTATGCTGAAGACAAACTGGCATCCTGTTCTGGTTGTACTTCTTTTTGGGGTCTTAGGTATTTTTATTTTCTAAGATTAAGGCTCAAATTTCCGTATCGCCAAGGCTAAAGCTTCCTGATAGACCTGCTTTAAAGGCAGGTCTTTTCTATTGGCTATCCGGCGGCAGTCTTCATATTCCGGGGCAATGTTGACGATTTGGCCGTCCTTCCGGCCGATTTTAATATTGACCGTGCCGTAGGGCGTCTCCAGCGGATAGAAATCCCTCTTCAGCATGTATTTCTTTTCCTGACGCACCCTTACGCCCAAGGTGCTGGATTCACGGAAAAGAATCTCCAGGAGCGCTTCCTGCAGGGCTATGTCACTGAGTACGGTTAATAGGAGGCCCGGCCGGTTTTTTTTCATGTAGACCGGGGTAAAAAAGACTTCCGCAGCGCCTGCGGCAAAAAGCTTTTGCATAAGATACCCGTAAATCTCCGGATTGAGATCGTCGATGGTGGTTTCCAGCACTGTTACCAATTCTTTATCTTGAGCAGCGCCTGCGCTTTGACCGATAAAAAGACGCACCACATTGGGTATCTCCAGATCCCAGGAACCGGCGCCATAAGAAACGCGTTCCGTCTTTAAGACAGACGGGGGGCCAAAGCTCTCCGCTACGGCAGTGAGGATAGCTGCGCCGGTGGGAGTTAATAGTTCGCCGCGCACGCCTGTGCTGTAAAAGGCGGCGTCTTTCAGCAATTCGGCTGTGGCCGGAGCCGGGATGGGCATCAGTCCGTGGGCGCACTTGACCATGCCGCTCCCGGTGTTCAGCGGGGAGGCATAAACCTTTTCAATGCCGAGATAATGGAGGCCAAAGGAAGCGCCGACAATATCCACGATGGTATCGATGGCCCCGACCTCATGAAAATGAACCTCTTCCAGGCTGCAGCCGTGAACCTTGGCTTCCGCCTCCCCCAAACGCGTCAATATC
>JAVEYA010000068.1:0-12415 GCA_034003745.1 Clostridia bacterium | reverse complement strand
GAGAGCATAATAATCGTGAAATTAATCTGTTGAAATCCTTCCAGCCAGCCGTAAGCGGCGATGATGACCGCCATCAGCGGTATTCCAGGTAAGAACGGCAGTACTGCGCCGAAAGTGCAGACAAGTAATAATCCTAAGACCACCCAGGCCCAAACCGGTTCCATGTTAACGCGCTCCTTCAGCTCTGATTTCCTGTGCCGCCAGCAAAAGGCCGATTTTTACATGGGACAAGGTTAACCCGCCCTGCAGAAAGATATCGTAAGGGGGCCGGATAGGGCCGTCTGCGGATAGTTCAATGGAGGAACCCTGTATAAAAGTACCGCCCGCCATGATGACTTCATGTTCATAGCCCGGCAAGAGGTCCGGTTCGGGCACCGCCCGGGAATCCAGCGGACAGGCCCGCTGCAGGCCTCTGCAAAAGGCTTGCATCAGGGCTTTAGAGCCTAAGCGGATGCCTTGGATAATATCGGTGCGCTGCTCCTGATAATCCGGCAGAACGGGATATCCCAATAACTCAAAGAAACGTGCCGCAAGATGCGCCCCCTTGAGCGCTTCACCAACAACCAGCGGCGCCATAAACAGCCCTTGCAGAGCCGGGCGATTGAAATTCAAGCTCGCTCCCACGGAGGCGCCTATGCCCGGCGCGGTCAGCCGGATGGCGGCACGGTCAATCAGTTCCTTCCTGCCAACCAGATATCCGCCGGTCAGCGCCAAGCCGCCGCCCGGATTTTTGATCAGGGAACCGGCCGCCAGATCAGCCCCGGCCTCTGTCGGTTCTCTGGTCTCGACGAATTCTCCGTAGCAATTGTCCACCAGGCAGATTATTTGCGGATATCTGGCTTTCACAGCATGAATGGCTTCCTCCAATTGGGCAATCCCAAAAGAGGGTCTCCAATCATACCCCCGGGAACGCTGAAAACAAACCATGCGTGTATGTTCCGTCACAGCGGCCAGGACCCTTCCGATATCAATCCTGCCTTCTGTTGTCAGCGCTATTTCCTGATACTTTACCCCCTGTTGTATGAGTGAGCCATATTCATTATGCAGGCCGATCACTTTGTGCAGGGTGTCATAAGGCCGGCCGGTAGCGGAAATCAATGCCTCTCCCCTGCTTAAGTTTCCCAAAAACGCCAGTGCCAGTGCGTGTGTACCGGAAACCATCTGCAGCCGTACCAGCGCGGCTTCACTTTTGAATATATCGGCATAAATTCTTTCCAGAGCAGTGCGTCCGATATCACCGTAACCGTATCCGCTGGAGCCCTGTAAATGAATATCGCTCAAACCGTTATCCTGCATGGCTTTTAAGACCTTAATCTGGTTAATATCGACAGTTTCAGCAGTATTTCGATAATATTTGACACAATCTTCTTCCGCTTGAGCCAATGTTTTTACTAAAAATTCGTCGATATTATATACTTCATTGATCATCTTCGCTGCGGTTCTCATTGCCGCCCCCTTCTTCGATGTATGGCCTGACTAAAGATAGTAATTGTTCCGAGAGACACGCCGAACATACGATAGTTTCGTCCCGATATTCTATTCTTTGGACCTGTGCTTTCTCAAATAAATTATTTATCAGTGCGGATTGCCCGTAAGGAATACTTAGGGTCACGGTCCGGTATTGCTTCGGCAGATTTTCCACTACCAGTTCCAGGAGTTCATCCATATTATCCCCCTGCAGCGCCGAGATGGCAAGAGCCGGCTTATTTAATTGCAGCGTGTTGGCCAGCTCGATGGGATCTTTGACGGTATCTTTTTTATTTAAGACCAAAATGACGGGCTTTTCGTTTGCTCCGATGCTTTCCAGGACCTGCCGCACCGCCTGGATATGCGCCTCGCAGACGGGATTGCCTGCATCCGCTACGTGCAGCAAGAGATCGGCATACATGATTTCCTCCAGCGTAGCCCGGAAGGCGCTGACCAACTGGTGCGGCAATTTATGAATAAAGCCGACCGTATCGGTGAAGAGCATTTCCTGCTGCGCGAATTTCAGGCGCCGCGTAGTCGGGTCCAGGGTAGCAAACAGCTTATCCTCCGTTAAAACGTCGGCTTGCGTCAGCTTATTCAGAAGCGTTGACTTGCCAGCATTGGTGTAACCGACCAAAGCGACTACCGGAATTTCATTACGCGCACGTTTCTTCCGCAAAACCGTCCGCTGTTTCTTAATTTCCTCAATCTCCTGCTGCAGCTCGCCAATGCGCCGGCGGATCCGCCTTCTGTCCGCTTCCAGCTTGGTTTCGCCGGGGCCTCTGGTGCCAATTCCGCCTCCCAGCCGTGACATCTCATGGCCGCGCCCCAGCAGTCTTGGCAGCAGGTAATTCAATTGAGCCAGTTCTACCTGCAGCTTGCCCTCTTTGGTCCGGGCCCTTTGGGCGAAAATCTCCAGGATCAGCGCAGTACGGTCGGCAACCTCACAGTCCCAGGCTTCCGTCAGGTTCTTTTGCTGCCGGGGCGAAAGATACGCATCAAGGAGGATCAAATCTATTTCCTTTTGCTCCTTCAGCAAGGTAATTTCCTGGATTTTTCCGCTGCGCAGGTAACTTCCCGGGTCAGGATGCGGCAAATTGATCATGAAGAAATCCAGCACTTCAATTCCGGCGGTAAAGGCCAGCTCTTTCAGCTCGTTGAGTGATTCCTCACCGGTAAGCAGATCGCCTTTTTGTTCATGAAAACCAAGCAAGAGCGCCTTTCGTGACTTGTTTTCGTTTATTTCCACATTCGTTTGTCTTGGTGCTTTTGCGCTATCCGGCAATTGGTTTGTATGTTCATATCCGTTATTCATCCACGCACTCCTTCAAATTAACAGGATAAGATGAGGCACTCCTTAAAGGAGTGCCTGTTTAACCTAAATTATAGCATACTAGGTGAGCGGATGCCAAATATTGCACTTAGCCTGTCTTGTCCGATGACAGGTCTATTTTATATTGCTGCGGTCCGATTTTATATTGATCGTTCCCCGCGCTGTCGATAACCACGATGGCGGGAAAATCCTCTACTTCCAACCGGTAGATGGCTTCCGGTCCCAGGTCCTGATAAGCCACGATGTCGGCTTTCTTGACGCTGCGGGCAATGCTCGCGCCCGCGCCGCCGATGGCTGCGAAATAAACGGCATTATTCTTTTGCATGGAATCGACCACAGCCGCAGCGCGCGGTCCTTTGCCGATCATGCCCTTTAAACCGAGCTCCAGAAGAGCCGGCGTGTAGGCATCCATCCGGAAACTCGTCGTAGGTCCGCAGGACCCCAGCGCTTGGCCGGGCTTGGCCGGACACGGTCCTACATAATAGATAATTTGCCCTTTGATTTCTATCGGCAGTTCTTTGCCTTCCTGATAGGTCTGGATCAGGCGCTTGTGCGCGGCGTCTCTGCCTGTGTAAATTACGCCGGTAATGGCAACCATATCCCCGGCCTTTAAGTCTTCAATAACTATATCCGTTATCGGCGTATTAATTCTCTTAATATCCGGCATCTTGATCCCCCCCTTTTAAAAAACTACTTCTGCGTGGCGAGCAGCGTGACAGTTCAGGTTAACCGCCACAGGCAGGGCAGTGATATGCGTGGGAAAGTACTCCATCTGCACAGCCAGGGCAAAGATCCTGCCGCCTAAGCCCTGGGGCCCGATGCCTGATTGATTGATTTCCTCCAGCAGCTCCTTTTCTAATTGGGCATACTGCGGATTGGGGTTCGGTGAGCCCGCTCTTCTGGTCAATGCTTTCTTGGCCAACAATGTAGTCATATCCATCGTTCCGCCGATCCCTACCCCTACGATAACAGGCGGGCAAGGATTGCCCCCGGCTTCCAGCACCGACTTGACGACGAAATCCTTCACGCCCTGCAGCCCATCAGAGGGTTTAAGCATTTTCAGGGCGCCCATATTCTCGCTGCCGCCGCCTTTAGGCAGGACTATGATTTTCAGGGAGTCGCCCGGCACAACGGTGGTGTGAATAACAGCCGGGGTGTTATCCGTGGTATTTTTACGCAGGAAGATGGGGTCGTCGATAACCGATTTGCGCAAATAGCCTTTCTGGTACCCCCTCCGGACACCTTCGTTGATGGCGTCAATGAGGCCTCCACCTTTAATATGGACTTCCTGGCCCAATTCTACGAAGAAGACGGCCATGCCGGTGTCCTGACACATAGCGATAGTCTCTTGCCGGGAATAAGCCACGTTATCCAGAATCTGCTCAAAAATATATTTGCCGAAGGCCGACTCTTCCTGCTTGGCGGAAGCCTTGATAAGCTCCTCCACATCTTCAGGCAGGTCGCACGCCGCCTGGATACACATCTGTTCCACCGCGTCTATAATGACAGACGCATCTATTTCTTTCATAAGGACACCACCCTTAAGTTATCTTTTCTTCATCAGCTTCGTCGCCTGCTCCAGCTCTTGTTCATAGGTCAGCGGCAGGCGGGCCACACCGGATTTAACGGCAGCTTCAGCCACTGCGGCAGCTACTACCGGACCCACCCGCAGGTCAAAGGCTTTGGGGATGACATACTCCTCATTCAATTCGTCCTCTTTGATAATCCCGGCCAGCGCATAGGCGGCGGCAATTTTCATTTCCTCATTGATATCTGAGGCCATTACGTCCAGCGCCCCCCGGAAGATACCCGGAAAAGCCAGCACGTTGTTGACCTGGTTGGCAAAGTCGGAACGTCCTGTTCCCACTACTTTGGCCCCGGCCGCTTTGGCTTCGTCCGGGAATATTTCCGGAACCGGGTTGGCCATGGCAAAAACAATCGCGTCTTTCTTCATGGTTTTGACCATATCCTGCGTGACAATGCCCGGCGCGGACACGCCGATAAAGACGTCCTTCCCCTTGATGACTTCGGCTAAAGACCCCTTCTCCTGATGCTTATTGGTTTCCTGGGCCAGGAGTTCCTTTTCCGCATTCATCCCCTGCGTCCGTCCGCTATAAATGGCGCCATTGGTATCGCACAGCACCACGTTGCCGGCGCCGGAGGATTTCAGCAGACGGGCCGTGCTGATGCCGGCCGCCCCTGCGCCGTTAATCACCACTTCAATATCCTTAATATCCTTCTTCACAATCTTTAACGCATTAATCAGACCGCTTAATACTACTACGGCCGTTCCATGCTGGTCGTCATGGAAGATCGGGATATCCACCTGCTTTTTAATTTCTCTTTCTATTTCAAAGCAACGCGGCCCGCTGATATCTTCCAGATTGATACCGCCAAAGGAGGGCGCTAACTGGACTACCAATTTAATGATTTCATCCGCTTTTTTGGTATCAACACAAAGGGGAACCGCATCTACGCCTCCGAATTCTTTAAAGAGTACGCATTTTCCTTCCATGACCGGCATGGCCGCTTCCGGTCCGATATCTCCCAGGCCCAGTACAGCCGTGCCGTCCGAGACCACCGCGATATAGATTTTCTTAATGGTATAGGTATATACCAACGACTTATCCTTATGGATATGCTTGCATGGTTCGGCTACACCCGGCGTATAGGCGATAGAAAGGTCGTCTTTATTGGTGACCGGTACTTTACTGATGACTTCCAGCTTTCCCTGCAGCTCTTTGTGCAGCTTTAACGCTTCCTGATTGTAATCCATGATTCATCCCTCCATGAAATTGTTTATTTCTTTCTATTATACTATTAATTACACCACAAACCCCTGATTTTTTCGTAAATAATTGACCAAACCTCCTTCTTGAAAAATATCCGCCATCACGGCAGGCAGTTTCCTGAATGTAATTTGCCTGTTGCGGGTGATATTCTGAATAATCCCGTTTTCCAGGTCTATTTCCAGAACATCGCCCTCTTCAATACCGCCGGTATCACAAATCAAGAGCGGTAAGCCGATATTGATCCCGTTTCGGAAGAAAATCCGGGCAAAGGATTTGGCCAGCACAGCCCTGACGCCCGCAGCCTTGATTACCTGGGGAGCGGCTTCCCGGGAGGAACCGCAGCCAAAATTATTGCCGGCCACAAGAATATCGCCGCATTTAATCCGCATGGCCAGGGTCGGATCGATATCTTCAAAAAGATGTTTGACCATCTCCCGGGGGTCGAAGGTATCCCGTTTATTTTTTCCGGAAATGATGTAATCCGTATTGATATCATCGCCTAACTTATGCACTTGTCCCCTCATAAGCTCACCTCACAACAGATTTCTGGGATCGGTAATCCGGCCGTAAATTGCCGAGGCTGCCACCGTAGCGGGGGAAGCCAGATAAATTTCGGCATACCGGTTGCCCATTCTGCCTTTAAAATTCCGGTTGGCCGTGGAGATAACCTTGTCGTCATCGCCGGGAATGCCGTTGCAGACCCCGATGCACCAGCCGCAGCTCGGCGGGATAATGACCGCCCCCGCTTCGGTCAGGGTATTCAGGTAACCCTTCTGCATTGCTTCTTGATAAATAGCACGCGAAGCGGGCGTTACATACATCCGGACATCCTTGTTAATCTTTTTTCCTTTTAAAATAGCGGCCGCAGTTGCCAGATCGCTGATCCTGCCATTGGTGCAGCTGCCTAAAGAAGCCTGATTAATGGGCGTATCCGGCATTTTCCCTATGGGTGAAACATTATCTACCGCGTGGGGCTTGGCGATCATCGGTTCAAGGGCGGAAGCGTCTATCTCGATCTTTCCGGCATAGACCGCATCGCTATCCGCAGTAACCCCGTCTTTTTCCACAGTGAGGCCGTTATGCGCATACCAGGCCGCTGTTTTCTCATCAAATTCGAAAATACCGGCCTTGGCGCCCATTTCCACCGCCATGTTGGCCATAGTAATCCTTTCATCCATGCTTAAGGCCTTCACGGCCTCCCCTTTAAACTCGAGTACCTGGTAGGTGGCGCCGTCTGCTTTCAATACCGCGGCCAAGTGCAGGACCAAATCTTTGCCCATTACTCCGGGCCGCAGTTTACCCGTTATTTGCACTTCGATCGTCTCCGGGACCAGAAACCAAAGTTGGCCGGTCAGCATCGCCGCGGCGAAGTCGGTGGAACCGACCCCTGTGGAGAAAGCGTTTAAGGCCCCATAGGTTGTGGTATGTGAATCACTGCCTACCACCAGATGTCCCGGCTGGATACCGGCTTTTTCCATCATGATTTGATGGCAGATGCCTTGAGCATCAAAAAGAACGCAGCTCATTTTTTTAACAAAATTGCGGATAATGGCGTGGATCCGGGCCACATCTTCATTGGGACAGGGAATATAATGGTCCAGCACAAAAAAAGTTTTTTCCGGTACGGCTAACCTTTCCCCGCCCAATTGATAAAAGATGTCAATGGCCAGGGGGCCATTGCCGTCGTGGGCCATCATCCGGTCTATCTCCGCCACGACGATATCGTTGGCCCGCACGTCTTTATTGGCGTGAGCGCTGAAGATCTTTTCCACGATTGTTTTCCCCATTTTTTCACCTCTCCTCAATCACTAACAGGCTGCTTAGCTGAAGTATACTGTTTTCCGCATCCAAATGATTGACAGCGCGGATAATTTCTTCCGCACGTTCCGGCGAAAACACATTTTCTGCGCAGGAGCGCAGCTTATTTTCGATATCCTCATTGGTCACGGGGACCTCCGGGTCGCCTTTGGGCAGCGGCACATATTCCATCCGCGCCGTCCCGTCCTTGAAGATGATCTCGATCTTGGTCCCCCTGATATTTTTCTGCCTATCCTCCAAGGCAGGGTCGCATACGATTTCCATTTTGTCAATCAGCCCTTTGACATCCGGAGCGATGGCCGCGGCTGTCTCCAGATGGCCCAATGTGAACGCGCCTTTGGCCAATCCTACCGCTACGGTATAAGGCAGGCTGAATTTCGCTTCGTCCCCGCACTGCGGGTAGTAAATGCTCCCGGTAAGTTTCAGGGCGCCGGGATAAATATGCACCCGTACCTTCTCAATTTCGCCTGCAGCAAATCCCGTCCTGTTCAGCTTCAAGGCGGCGTCAATGGGCGCGTGGACATGGCGACAGGCCGGGTAGAGTTTATAATAACAGCCGGAGATTTCATAACCGTCGCCCAATCGCTGCAGCAGAGGACTGCTATCGGTATTGCCGCTGAAGGCTTTGATAAAACCTTTTTCACCTTCCAGGAAATCCAAAGGCCCTCCGGCTCCCGCCGCGGCCAACAGAGCCGCAAAGATGCCGTTACCGGCCGCTTTGCCCGGATGCAGCGCCTTGGCCCCTTGTCCGCTTTCCGTCACTTCCAACAGTCCTGCGCTCTGTAAAGCGCTAAGACTTACGGCATGATGGAATTCTTTCCTGGGTAATCCCATCATTTTGGCGGCTGCCGCCGCAGCAGCCATCGTGCCCACAGTTCCTGTCGTATGAAACCCCCTTAAGAAATGGGGTGGATTCACCACCCGCGCGACTCTGACAAACAGCTCATATCCTGCCACTATCGCTGCGGCAATCTCCTGCCAGCTGCTTTTCTTAGCTTCAGCCAATGCCAGCACAGCCGGAATGACGGCTACCCCCGGATGCCCCATGGCTTGCTTATGACCGTCGTCAATATCGGCGCCATGTCCAATCATTCCATTTATTGTAGCCGCATGGATTGCGGGGAGTTTCATCCCATATAACATTATGGTACTCTCCGGCTTCCCGCCCAATCCAATAAAAACCTTATAGGCCGCTTCGTTGAAAACCTGGTTAATCCGGTAACCCGCGAGGCCTGAGGCAATAAAGTCCATAATAGCCAGTTTGACCCTGGCGGTAACGTCCGGCCCCAAGTCAGGACCTGCGCATTCGTACAAGTAATCAAGCAGCCGTATCGTATTATTTTTTCCCGTCATAACAGGCCCCCCTTTGGGAAATATTAACCGGCTTGTTCCTTCTGCGCGATGATCTTATCAAAGGCCGTCAAAACATCATGGAAATCCTCAGGCGGCAGGCCGCCGAAGAACTCCCGGAAGCCCTGATTGGTGCACCATCTCAGTTTTTCTTTGGCTGCCTTGGACATAATAGAGTCCATCTGCAATTCCTGCATCGTCGCAATCACTTCATCCATCTCATGCTCACGCCGTTCGCTGTGGACGACCCCGCGGCACATCAGCCCGTTAATCAAGGCGGCAACAGATTCTTCGCTTTCCAAGGTTTCCACAATCGAAGCCATCACCTCATCTTCCACCCCGTAGCGATGTCCGGCCAAAGCCGATTCTACCAGGAGCATGACAAAGCCCTTCATGAAGATACTGCGGAACATTTTCAAAGCCGACGCGCTGCCCGCTTTTTCGCCGATATAAGTAATATCCATGCCATAAGGCTTAAAAATATCATGAAAGATTTGCGCCCCATTCCCGCAGGCCAAAATAGGCACCTTATGACCATAGTTGGGAACAGGCCCCATGACGGCTGCATCGGTGAAGAAAGCGCCGGCGCTGTGAACCGTGGCGGATACTTTTTCCTTGGTCATGGGCGACGCCGCATTCAAATCGATATAAATCTGCCCAGCGGTAAGATAAGGCGCCGCCGCTTCAGCCAGGGGCAGGGCCAGATTAGCGCTGACCGCGCTCATGATGAAACCGGAGTGTTTTAGCATTTCCTCCAGGGTCGGCGCCAGGACCACGCCGGCTTCATCGGCCCGCTTTTTAATCAACGCAGCCTGGGGTTCTATATTCCAGAATTTATCATAGGCGAAGATAACCGGAAAACCCTCTTTCTTCAAACCCTTGGCCATATTAAAGGCAGCTTCGCCCAAACCGATAAAACCAAGCGATTTTTGCACCATCTTCATCCCCCTTTCTACAATTCATCAGCGTCAGGACCATGGGGAGCGGAAAAAATGTCATTCCCCTTGTTGCGGCTGCGGATAATGGGAATCATTAGCGAGATAGCAATCAGCGCCAACAAAACCAGGCAGACGGGACGCTGCAGGATGAACCAGAGCGTGTTTTGTCCGTAAGAAATAGCCAGCGTTCCGTTCAAGCCTTTCTCCGCCATGGGTCCCAGAATAATCCCCAGTACCACGGGAACAACATCGAAGCCGTGTGATTTCAGTAAATAGCCAATAATGCCGAAAAAGAGCATGACATAAACATCAAACATACTTCCCCGAAGGGCAAAGGAACCTACCGTCGTCAGCAGGACAACGGATACCGCCAGAATATGGCGAGGGGTATCGGTGACGGCGGAAAACCAGGGAGCGCAGTATGTGCCGAACAAGAGCATCAGGATATTGGCCAGGTATAATGAAAAGATAAAGGTCCAGGTAATTTCCGCATGCACCGTAAACAAGGCGTTGCCGGGCTGCAGGCCATGCACCATCAGGCCGCCCATCATAATCGCCGCTACGGAATCGCCCGGCACACCCAGCGTCAGCATGGGGATAAAGGCTCCGGCACAAACCGAGTTGTTCGCCGCTTCCGAGGCCGCAACCCCTTCAATCATCCCAGTGCCGAATTTTTCCGGGGTTTTGGAGGCGCGGCGCTCCTCGTTATATGCCATAAACGAGGCAATACTGGCGCCTGCTCCAGGCAGCATCCCGGCAATCAGTCCTATTAAAGAAGAGCGTAAATAGGTCGGCGTCATTTTTTTAATATGGGACAAGGGAGGAAAACCTATCTTGATATTTTTCAGGCTGGGTATTCTCTCAACTTTTTCACCATGGGTCTGAATGATTTCCATGATCTCCGGGATAGAAAAAAGTCCAATCAACGCCGGAACCAGCTGAATACCGTCCACCATATGCGGGACACCGAAGGTAAAGCGGGGAATACCCAAGAGCGGGTCCATTCCGATCGTGGCAATGCTTAAGCCCAGGAAACCGGAAATAAACCCTTTAATAACCATCTTCTCACTTAAAGAAGCGATGATCGTCATGCCGAAAAGGGCCAGCATGAAATACTCCGGCGGGCCGAACATCAGTGAGATACGGGCCAGCGGCGGCGCAAACAGCATCAGGACCATAATCCCCAGCATACCGCCGACGAAGGATGAAAAGATAGATTCCCTGAGCGCCTCCGAGGCGCGCCCCTGCTTGGCCATGGGATAACCGTCCAGGACAGTGGCTGCTGCCCCCGGGGTTCCAGGCGTATTAATCAGAATAGCCGATACGGCGCCCCCCCACATTGCTCCCGCGAAAAGGGCGCCCATCATAATCAGACCGGCAGCCGGGTCCAGGCTAAAGGTAAAGGGCATTAGAATGGCAATCCCCATGGCCGCCGTAAATCCCGGCAGCGCCCCGAAGATAATGCCGAGTACTACACCGCCCGCGGCCATCAGGATATTAAGAGGTGTAAAAACATTGGCTATTATTTGCAGCATACTAACTTCCATGCCATGTCACCTGCCTTCCGTTATTAAACATCCAATTACAGAAAGAAGCCCTTAGGGAACCAAATATATAATACTTTTTGAAAGACCAGATACAATATGACTATCCATCCGGAGGCTATCAGCAGGGCTTTTGTTTTCGCCGTGCGCTCGAAGAAAAGTATATAAGACAGTACAAAGATAAATGTGGTTACAAAAAAACCCAGCACGGGAAACAGCAATACATAGGCGATCATGAAGATGGAAGTTATCACCTTTTTGGGCGTCAGAAATTTTGTGACTTTAATCTTTCCTATGTCGCCGGGTTTAATAAACAGGACAATATTGAAGATTAATAATAAGGAAAAAATGAATCTGGGAAAGTTAACCACTTCCGCGGGATAGCGGGTTGTGTAGATAAACGCAAAAATTATACAAACTATGAAGACCAGAGCAACCCTGCGATTGACGCATAACATCACCTTCACCTCCGCAGTTTAGTGTAGCCGGACCGGGAAGTCCGGTCCGGCCTGGAAAACCTTCTTATTTAGCAGCCAATTCTTTGGAAAGTACGGAGTACAGTTCGTATTCCGCTTTGTTTAAGGCGCCGAATTCTTCAGGTCCCATGTATTTAACGGGCAGGCCCATCTTTTCCATTTCCTCCAGGTACTGGGGATTCTCAGAAGCCTTTTTGAAGGCGTCGGCAATGATATTGATAATTTCTTTGGGGGTATCTTTGGGCGCTGCAAAACCACGGTTGGAGGAAATAACCAAATCAATCCCGATTTCCTTGAAAGTCGGAACATCGGGCAGTTCCTGTATGCGTTGTTCGGTTGCTACGGCAATGACCCGGGCCTGTTTATCGTTCAGCATCCCCAGTACTTCGCCATAGGTCTGACCAATCGCGTCAATATGCCCGCCCAGGAAAGCGGCTTTGGATTCGCCGGCGCCGCCGAAGTGAACAGGCTTCGCCAGAACATCGGACGCTTTATTCATGGCCATGATGGAAAGGTGTCCGGAGGTGCCTGCGCCGGATGTACCGATGGTGAGTTTATCGGGGTTATCTTTGGCATATTTGATGAAGGCGGCCGCATCCGGGAATCTGGTATCATCCAGCCTTACCGCAAACAATCTGGGGTCGGACACTGCCAGGCAAATCGGGGCAACGTCATTAACAGGATGATAGGAAGCCTG
>JAVEYA010000067.1:0-12532 GCA_034003745.1 Clostridia bacterium | reverse complement strand
GGTCCCACCCGTTCCCATCCCGAACACGGCAGTTAAGCCCTTCCGCGCAGATGGTACTTGGGCTCGCGCCCTGGGAGAGTATGTCGTTGCCAGGAGAAAGAAAGAGACTCGATGAATAATCGGGTCTTTTTTCTTTCTAGAACAGTATAGTATACTTAAGCTGAATTCAGTCTGAAGGAGGAACCATTATGCCCATTATTACCGACTTTCCCAGGCCGAAGGCTGAGATTGTACAGGCTTACCGGGATTTATTAAAATATGATTCTCCCACTTGCGCCTTGACTGATTGCATGGGCCGTTTTAATGCCATGACTTCCGACATGAAGCCGCTGTTCGAGGGCATCCGTATCGTGGGTACGGCTGTTACGGCCCAAGCGCTGGCTTCGGACATATCGGCCCCTTTTAAAGCCATAGACCTGGCTCAGCCGGGTGACATTATCGTCATCGATGGGCACGGTTCCGTTAATTCCGCTTTCTGGGGAGAGAATATGACGATGTCGGCCATGAATAAAGGCGTTATCGGCGTGATTATAGACGGAGCAACCCGGGATGTGGAGGAAATCAAGAAACTGAAGTTCCCGGTTCTCTCCAAGGGTGTTGTACCGAATGTGGGTTCTGTTTCCGGCTATGGCAATGTCAATGTCCCGGTGAGCTGCGGCGGAGTCTCCGTCCGTCCGGGCGACATCATTGTCGTGGATATGAATGGTGTGGCCGTTATCGCCCGGGAGCAGGCGGAAGAAATCCTGGCCAAGGCACAGAAACTGCTGGAGACGGAGCATATTGTACAGGAGAAGATCAAGCAGGGCGCCACGATCGGCCAGTTGGTGAACATCGATGAGGTCTTCAAAAATACTTTTGCTTATCAGGAAAAGGCGGCGAAAAGTAGAGACTGACGGGGAAGATGTGGAGGTAAGATATGAAAAAGCTATTTTTTTATGAAACCCCTATCGGAAAGGTTGCTCTGGCTGAAGAAAATGGCAGAATTACCAACTTGCAATTGCCCAAAGATGAAGCCTTTTCTGAGCAATATACGGTTGAAGAGACGTCGCTTTTGCGGGAGGCTGCCGCACAGCTGACGGAATATTTCCGGGGCAAGAGAAAAGAATTCACCCTTCCGCTGCAGCCCCAGGGAACCGACTTTTACCAGAAGGTCTGGTGGCGCTTGCTGGACATTCCCTACGGGACGACGAAAAGCTACGGGCAAATAGCGGCCGAAGCCGGGAACCCCAAGGCCTGCCGGGCCATCGGCCAGGCGAATAATAAAAACCCCATTCCTATTTTCATCCCCTGCCATCGCGTCATCGGAGCGAAAGGGGATCTGGTGGGGTTCGGCGGGGGCTTGGCGACGAAGACTTATCTTTTAGAATTGGAAAAAAATAATAGTAAATGATTAAGAACCTTGACAAGAGGCAAAGAATACCATTATAGAGAATGCGATACTATTTGGGGGTCAGCCTATGAACCGTCCGGCTGTTAACAACCGGCTCTATAATGGTAAAGACCATAAAACCGAAAGAAAGGTTCTGCCTGTTTGTTTCCTTTGTCATGAAGTGCCGAGCGATGGAATCCGGAGTGGTTTTTTCCTGCGGGGGATTTTCATTTGCAGCAAATGTGAGGAAGACCTGATTCATTCCCAGCCGGAGCAGCATGAAAAGTATCAGTTAACCATCGCCAAGCTGCGCAAGATTCTCTTCAAAAAATAATTAATAGCGCCTGTCCGAAAAAATAAAATGGGTTGGGCGCTTGCTTTTCAAACGCTGCTGTCGTTCTTTTTCACATAAATAAGCGATTTCTTGCCTGATTTGCAGAAGTTTGACCGAGTCGATACCCAGATTCTGCGATATTTCAAAATCGCTTTTTTCATTTTTCCACGAGCGAATAACTTTATTAACGTCACATTTATATTTTTTAGAGAGAGAAGTTGTGTTGAGCTGCGGCTTATTTCGTATCATCTCGGATTCTCCTTACGATCATTTTGTAGAATTAGTTTCCCCAGTGCAGCAAAATAAGCCTTAGTAGATTGCAGGAACAAATAACAAATTAAACAAGTGAAAAATCGGAATAACGCCCGGATTTCCTGATATATCAAGGAATGACGAGCGTTTATTTGTTGCCGGATTGAAATAATTTGCGTCCGTTCTCTTTCAGTTTGGAATGAATGAATCCGAAGGACCGCTCTAAAAATGCGATTTTGCTGCCGGCATGAAACTTGCTATTAAAACTACATAATATGGAGTATATATCAAGAAAATACATAAGCGGATGTATCCAGACGACAATGTTTAATAATAAGATGTAATAAAAGCGCATAAGGATAAGAGAAGGAGAGGGTGATGATGTCTTCAGGATTCCGCGTTTTTACGAAAAGGGAACTTCCTCCCCCGGAAATGGTCGAAGCATTCAGGAAATTTTCGGCTGCCAATGTGGCTGACTGCATGGGCAGACTTTCCGCCATGAATGCCCAGATTCGGCTGATGAGCCCAAGGAAGGCGGAAAATATGGCGGGTGTGGCCCTAACTGTCAAGGCGCGGCCGGGAGATAATCTCATGTTCCACAAGGCGCTGGATCTCGCCGGGGCCGGAGATGTGCTGGTCCTGACCAATGAGGGGGCGCAAAGCCATTCCCTGATGGGTGAAATCATGTTCGCGTATGCAGCTTATAAAAAAGTTGCCGGTATCGTGCTGGACGGACCCATTCGGGACGTAGACGCTTTGAATGATTTAGGAATACCTGTTTATGCGACGGGCTGCACACCGGGAGGTCCTTATAAAGAAGGGCCCGGTGAAATCAATGTGCCGGTTTCCTGCGGGCATATCGCGGTCCATCCCGGAGACATTATTCTGGGCGACAGCGACGGGGTCATCGTCATTCCCAAGAATGACGCTCCGGCCATTTTAGCCGCAGTGAAAAAGTTCTCCGCCCAGGATGCCGCCAAAGTTACCGCAGCGCGCAGCGGTAAGATTGACCGGAGTTGGGTCGACAACTCCCTCCGGGAAAAAGGCTGCGAAATCATTGAGGACAGCTATCGCCGTTGAAAGCAGTATATTTGAGCGCACTCCAAAGGAGGGCGCTTTTCTTGCGAATATGGTAAAATATTTATATTATCTGTGAATAGGACTGACGATATGCTGAAAAAGGCGGAAACGCCCTTATTAGACCAACTAAATCACTATATTAAGACCGCAAAAACAGGCTTTCATACCCCGGGGCATCAGCAAGAAAAGGGTTTTGACACAGACTTTCTGCGGATGGCCGGTAATTATGGGCTTTTGAAGATGGATTTGACAGAGTTGGAGGGGCTGGACGACTTAAGAGCTCCTGCCGGATGCCTGGCGGAATCCCAGCGGCTGACAGCGGAATTATTTGACGCAGATCAAACATTTTATTTGGTGAATGGGTCCACCGTCGGCCTGCAGGCAGCTTTGCTTGCCGTCAACAAACCGGGGGAAAAAATAATGATGCCGCGACACGCTCATGTTTCCGCTATGAACGGACTGGTCTTAAGCGGCGGCATCCCTGTCTTTATTCCAGCGGAAATTGACAAAGAGTGGGGGTTTCCCCTGGGCGTATCCCCCGATCGGCTGAAAGCCGTCCAACAACAGCATTCCGAGGCTACGTCCGTTCTTTGGACCAATCCTGAATACAGAGGAACGGGAGCGGATATTTCCCGGGCAATAAAATACTTTCAGACGATATCCTTAACCACCATTGTGGATGAAGCGCATGGCGCGCATTTATATTTTCAAGACGACCTTCCCCTTTCGGCCCAGCGCCTGAAACCGGATATTACAGTGCAGAGCGCCCATAAAACCTTGCCGGTGTTTACGCAGGCCAGCTTGCTGCATCTCAATAATACAAAATGGACTGACCGGGTGCAAACAGCGCTCTGTACTTTACAGACGACCAGCCCTTCCTATTTGCTGTTGGCCTCGCTGGATGCGATGCAGGGCCAGTTACGTCTCCATGGCCGGGCATTGTTTGACGGCGTCTTGGCGGTGGCGGAAACCTTGCGTGCAGGCATACAGGGGCTGGCGGGCTATCGGGTTTATGCAGCAAATGAGGAGCAAGGCTGGTATCAGGACAAAACGAAAGTTTTAGTTTCCGCGGCTGAACTGGGCCTGAGTGGATGGGAACTGGAGGGCCTCTTACATCACGGGCACGGCATCCGTGTGGAAATGAGTGATTATTTCTATGTACTCTTTCTTGTTCATTTCGGTCATACGGAAGAAGACGCCCGGCGCGTACTCGATGCTTTGGAGACGATTCGGAGAAACATAAAAAGAAAACCTCTGGCGCCGTGCCCCATTTCCGTGGGTTTCTTGGAGCACAACTTAGAGCCGCCGGTTTCTCCGCGGGAGGTTTTCTTTGCGCCAAAGGAACTGGTCGGGCTAAAAGACGCTGCCGGACGCATTGCCGGGGAAGCCTGGGCCCTTTATCCCCCGGGTATCCCGCTGGTCCAGCCGGGAGAAATCATCAGCTTGGCGCAGATCGAATATATTTTAGAAGCAAAAAGCCGAAAAAATAAAGTTCAGGGCATCCGCCCAAACGACAGAGTCTCTGTTCTGGTAAGGGAATAGTTTATGTTAAAATAGTAACACAGCCTTAACTGTGCTGATAGAAACGGGCGTATTCGCGGCGGTTAGCCGCCGGTCAATAGGAAGGAGGCCGGGCATGAAGCTGGTCATCTGTATCATCGCCAACAAAGACACCAATAAATTGCTGGAGGCCTTAGTGAAGAAAGAATACCGGGCTACCAAGCTGGCCAGTACCGGAGGATTTCTCAAAGAAGGCAACACCACGTTGTTGATAGGCGTGGAAGCGGAACAGGTCGAGGATATTACCGGAATCATCGGTAGAGTCTGCCGCTCCAGAAAACAAGTGGTTACCCCCATCTCCACCGGTCTGGCGGAATCGTTTATGCCCTACCCGACGGAAGTAACCGTCGGCGGCGCGACCATCTTTGTAATCGATATTGAAAAAAGTATCCGGGTGTAACAGGATGCGTATTCATGATAAAAACAAATCCAGGAACCTGAATTCGACAGTGGGCGCTCCCGGTAGGGTGGAAGCCAAACGAAATGTTGCGGAAAAACCTTTTACGGATGTACTGGAAAAACAGTACGCCGGGGAAGGGAAGGCGGCGCTGGAGGCATTGCTGATAAAACTCGGGGATATCGGTGAAAAACTGGCGGAAACCTTCTCTATCTATGAACTGAAAAACTATAAGGATACGCTGAAGGAGTTCCTGCATAAAACCCAGGGACAAGTCTACCGGCTGCAGGAGAAGACAGCCTACTCCCGGAGAGGGCAGGCCAAGGTCATGGTTTTGATCGAGAGAATTGACGCCGAATTGGAAGAACTCTCCGCACTTGTACTGTCACAGCAAAAGGACGCGGTGCGCCTGCTGAAGAAAATGGACCAGATTCGCGGGCTGTTGGTAGACCTTTATTCATAAATTCCTTACCTTGTTAGAAACGGAGAACAACCATGGCATTTACGGAGATCATCGGACAGGAGAAGGCGGTGGGCCTTTTGCAGAAAGCCTTGGCCACAGGACGCATCGCCCATTCCTATATCTTTTGCGGGCCGAGTGGCGTCGGAAAAAACAGGACAGCCCAGGTCTTCGCCCGAAGTTTAAACTGTACCGACCCTAGGGACGGCGCAGCCTGTGGGATCTGCTCCGCCTGTCAGAAAGCCTTGGCGGGCAATCATCCCGATATCCTGTGCATCGTTCCGGACGGTACGGCGATAAAAATCGGCCAGATCCGTGAGGTGCAGGAGAAGGCTTCCTTCAAGCATTACGAGGGCGCCTATAAAGTTATTATTCTTGATGAGGCGGACAAATTAACGGCGGAGGCGGCCAATTCCCTTTTGAAAATCCTGGAGGAACCCCCCGTTCAAACAGTCTTTATTCTGCTGGCGGAAGAACTGTCCAGATTGCCCGTTACGGTGGCTTCCCGCTGTCAGGTCATTCCCTTTAAGCTGCTGGAGAAAGACGCGTTGGAGCGTATCCTGACCAGTCAGGGGATCTCCGTGGATTTCCCTCTGGGTTTGGCAGGCGGTTCCGCCGGCAAGGCGGCCGTTCTGCATCAGGGTGCGGGAACGAATAGGCTGGTGAATGAGGTTGAACAGTTGCTGGAGGATTTGCGCCGGGGCGGGTATAGAAAAATTCTGGCCTGGGCGGAAATCTGGGAGAAAAACAAGGAGCGAATCGGACAAGTGTTGGAAATTCTCTCTTGGTATTACCGGGACCGTATCTGCGAGCGTGCCGCCGGCGCCGGCGAGGTAATTCTTGACACACTGCCCGCAAAAGATTATCGTATAGAAGAGTGTTATAGTGCTTTGGAGAAGATAAATAAGGCCTTTTATCATTTAAAATATAAAGCCAATGTCAAGCTCGCACTGGAAGTGCTGTTGTTAGATTTGCGGCAGATTGAGCAGAATAACCAATGAAAGGAGCAGTCAGGATGATTCAGGTTGTAGGAGTAAGATTCAAATCTGCGGGCAAAATCTATTATTTTGACCCTGCCGATTTAGATATATCCGCCAATACCCCTGTTATTGTCGAAACGGTGCGCGGAATGGAATTCGGGAAAGCCGTTATCGGCAAAAGAGAAGTCAGCGAAGAGAAGGTGGTTATTCCGCTGAAAAAGGTGGTGCGCGTCGCCACCGCCCATGATATCGCCCAAATGGAAGCCAACGAAAAGAAAGAAAAAGAAGCCAAAGAAATTTGCCAGAAGAAAATCGAGGAACACCAGCTGCCCATGAAGCTGGTCGATGTGGAGTATACTTTTGACGGCAGCAAAGTCATCTTTTATTTTACCGCGGAGGGACGCGTCGATTTTCGGGAGCTGGTTAAAGATTTGGCTTCCGTATTTAAAACCAGGATCGAACTCAGGCAAATCGGCGTCCGGGATGAGGCTAAAATGCTCGGAGGAATTGGGGGCTGCGGCCGGGAATTATGCTGCTGCACGTTTTTAGGGGATTTTGAGCCGGTTTCCATCCGCATGGCCAAAGACCAGAACCTTTCGCTCAATCCGACGAAAATATCGGGCATCTGCGGGCGTCTGATGTGCTGTCTCAAATATGAAAGCGATACTTACGAATGCACGAAAAAGTGCGCGAAAATGCCGGAAATACCTCCTTTGCCGGATGATATTCCCTTGGAAAGCCTGGACGAAATACCGGAAGAATAGGGGAAGGCTCTATGACGATTACGGAACGGCTGATCCATCTGGAAGAGCGGCTCAATAAATCCATTGAAGAATTAACCGAATTGAAGATGTTGGCCTATGCCCTGGAAGAAGAGAATGAACGCTTAAGGCGCGAGTTGTGCAGTTATTCCGACGAGGATAAGGCCCAGGTGGAGAATAACGCGAAAAAGATTCAAGGGGCCGGCTATGATAACCTGGCCAAATTATATAAGGAAGGTTTTCATATCTGCCATCTGCATTTTGGACAGAAACGTGCGGAAGACTGTTTGTTCTGCATGGGCTTTCTGCAGAAACTTTGATAGGATGGCGGCAGTTATGCACCCGTACCTCTACCCCAATGAGACCCTCGACGACCTGCTGATTAATGATTTAAAAATCATCCAGAAAAAGCAGGGTTTTCGGTTTACGCTGGACCCGGTACTGTTGGCCCACTTTGCCACTGTCAAAGAGGGAGACAGCATCGTCGACTTAGGAACCGGTACCGGCGTTATCCCGCTCATCTTAAGCGCCCGGGCCCGGAAACTAACGATTTACGGCGTGGAGATTCAAGAAGAACTGGCGGAAATGGCCCTCCGCTCCGTTAAGCTAAATGAGCTGGAGGATACCATCAAAATTCTGCAGGCGGACCTTCGTGAATTGCCGAGAAGCCTTACGGGGGGCGTCCATACTCTGGTAACGGCGAACCCGCCTTATTGGACCATGGGGGCGGGAAAGCCCAGTGCTTTGCGGGAAAGAGCCTTAGCCCGTCATGAGCTGAATTGTGAATTGGAGGATATTATTGCTTGCGCCGGCAAGCTTTTAAATTTTCAGGGGCGTTTTGCGCTGATCCATCGCTCGGAACGTCTGGGTGAGATTTATTCGCTCCTGCGCCGTTACAAGCTTATTCCCCGCCGGATGCGCTTTATTCATTCCTTTAGGGATAAAGAGTCCCGGCATGTTCTGGTGGAAGCCAGGAAAAACGCGGCTGCCGACTTGAAAATCTTGCCCCCGCTGGTGATTTATGAAACACCGGGACGGTATACCGCGGAAGTCTTAGGCTGGTACGGTAAGGAGGAGACAAGAGATGGAGAAGCCGAGTAAGGGCAGATTATTTCTGGTGGGTACGCCTATCGGCAATCTGGGGGACATCACTTTGCGCGCGCTGGAGACGCTGAAAACCGTTGATTTGATTGCCGCCGAAGATACCCGGCAGACGCAGAAGCTTTTAACCCATTATGCGATCCATCAGCGTACGACCAGCTATTTTGAGCATAACAAAAAACAAAAAGGAGCCGCTCTTCTGGAGGAGCTGCTCCAGGGGAAGACCATCGCCCTGGTTTCCGACGCCGGGATGCCCGGCATTTCCGACCCGGGCAGTGATTTGGTACAAGCCTGTCTGGCCCGGGAGATTCCGGTCACCGTCATTCCCGGCCCTTCGGCTCTGCTGACCGGCTTGGTCGCCTCCGGCCTGGATACCGATTCCTTTGTCTTTGCCGGATTTTTTCCCCGGGTGATGAAAGAAAAAAAAGCCCTGCTCACAGAGCTGGCGCGGGAGAGACGGACCATCGTCTTTTATGAAAGCCCGCATAGATTGGGCCAGACCCTGGCGGACATCGGGTCTGCCTGGGGAGATCGTCCCTGCTGTGTGGCCCGGGAACTCACCAAGATTTACGAGGAGTACCAAAGAGGCACGCTTAGCGAAGTGCGGCAATATTTTGCGCAAAAAACCGTCAAAGGGGAAATTACTTTAATGATTGCCGGTTGCCGGGACGAGGGGGTTCTTCTTTCCTGGGAAGAAATAGAGTCTAAGGCTGCTGCCTTGCTGGAGTCCGGCCTCAGCAAAAAGGAAGCGGCCAAAACCGTTGCCGAAGCCTGCGGGGTTTCCCGCCGGGAGTTGTATAACAGGATAGTTCGGACGGACAAATAAAACAGACGCCTTAATTTAAGCGTCTGTTTACTTTCAAGATGGCATTATCCCTTAAGCTATGCGTTGGCAGCCATAGCTTGAGCACATTCTTTACATACAAGCTTGCCGCGGAAATGCTGCACCTGGTCAGCGCTGCCGCAGAAGACACAGGCCGGTTCATATTTTTTTAAGATGATTTTCTCCTGATCAACGTAAATTTCCAGCGCGTCTTTTTCGTCAATACCAAGCGTTCTTCTCAATTCAATCGGAATGACTACACGTCCCAGCTCGTCTACTTTTCTGACAATACCTGTGGATTTCATACAAATAACTCCTTTCTTCTACAATATTCGACAAATTCTACCTGACTAAATGATAACAGTTATTCCATTAAAAGTCAATACAAAACTTTCAATTTTTCATAATATTTGTATTTTCCTTGCTGCGTTTGGTAAAGCCTTGACAATACAGGCTTAATATTCCTATACTTGCTTAAGGTGAGGCGCCATCACCCACAATGGAGGTATCAATAATAATGGAACAGAAAAATTTTTATATCACGACGCCGATTTATTATCCCAACGATAAACTGCATATCGGACATGCTTTTTCCACCGTTATGGCGGATGCAATGACCCGGTATAAAAGAATGCAGGGGTTTGATACCTATTTTCTGACCGGTACGGATGAACACGGTCAGAAGATTGAGCGGGCGGCCAAAGCGGCGGGAAAAACCCCGCAGCAGCATGTGGACGATATTGCTGTCAGCATCAAGCATCTTTGGCAGCGCCTGCTGATTTCCAACGATGATTTTATCAGAACGACCGAAGAACGACACAAGAAAATCGTCCAGCATTTATTCAAAAAGATTTATGATCAGGGGGATATTTATAAGTCGGAATATGAAGGTTGGTACTGTACGCCCTGCGAGACTTTTTTCACCGAAAGACAGTTGGCCGAAGGACAGGTTTGTCCGGATTGCCAGCGCCCGGTGGAACTGATTAAGGAAGAAAGCTATTTCTTTAAGATGTCGCGCTATCAGGACAGGCTCTTAAAGCATATCGAAGATAACCCGGATTTTATTCAGCCGGTCTCCCGCCGCAATGAAATGATCAATTTCATCAGAAGCGGCCTCGAGGATTTATGTATCTCCCGTACGACTTTCAATTGGGGTATTCCGGTGCCCATCAATGAGAAGCATGTTATTTACGTCTGGTTTGACGCTTTGACCAATTATATTTCCGCGCTGGGCTGGAGCAGCGCTGAGGATGGCTTGTATCAGAAATATTGGCCGGCGGACATCCATCTGATGGCCAAGGATATTGTCCGCTTTCATGCCGTGATCTGGCCGACGATTTTGATGGCGGCCGGGCTGCCTTTGCCTAAACAAATTTTTGGACACGGCTGGCTTCTTTTGGATACCGGCAAGATGTCCAAATCCAAAGGAAACGTGGTAGACCCCTTACAGTTGATTGATAAATACGGCGTTAATTCCATCCGCTATTTTCTGCTGCGGGAGATCCCCGCAGGCGCGGACGGCTATTATTCCGAAAGCGCGCTGGTACAGCGGATCAACACCGATCTGGCCAATGATTTCGGCAACCTGGTTTCCCGTACGGCGGCCATGGTGGAAAAATATTATGAGGGCAAGATTCCGGCCCCGGATGATTCCGTGGGCGATGATAAAGATAAAGCTTTGGATCATGAGCTGAAGAATTTGGCCAAAATCGTGGCGGAGGATACGACAGGGTATATGGACCGTCTGGATTTCTCCAATGCCCTGACCAGTATCTGGCGCCTGGTAGGCAGGTCCAACAAATATATCGATGAAACGATGCCCTGGGCTTTGGCCAAGGATGCCGAAAAGAAGGCCAGATTAGGCACGGTATTATATAATCTGGCTGAAACCATCCGCATTGTTACGGTGATGATCACGCCGGTCATGCCGGCGCTGCCGGAACTGGTCTGGCAACAACTCGGAGCGGCGCCCCAGGATAATATAACCTGGGAAGCGACACTCTGGGGTGGGACGAAGCCCGGACAGCAGGTCCAAAAGACGGAAGCGCTCTTCCCCCGAATTGAGTGGAAAGAAGCTGCCGAGGAAAATGAGACGGCGGAAAACAAGGCCGTATCCCCGGCGGAGGCGCCGGCAGAAGTGCCGCCGATAGTAGCGGAACAAATATCCATTGATGATTTTGCCAAAACGGATCTGCGCGTGGCGGAGATTCTGGCCTGTGAGAAAGTGGAAAAGACCGATAAACTGCTGAAGCTGGAAGTAAAAATCGGGCAGGAAACCCGGACCATCGTGGCCGGATTGGCCAAGTTTTATCAGCCGCAGGATCTGATCGGCAAGAAAGTAATCGTGGTCGCCAATCTGCAGCCGGTTAAGCTGCGGGGCATTACCTCCCAGGGCATGGTGCTGGCCGCCTCCAACGGCGAAGGCCTGGAAGTGCTGACAGTTCAGAATATCCCTTCAGGCAGCAGAGTAAAATAGGTTAAGGTGATGGACTTGTATTTTGACACGCATGCGCATGTAGATGACAAACAATTTTCCGCCGACAGGGAAGCTGTCTTAGAAAGGGCCCAGAAGGCCGGCGTCGGTCTGATTATGAATGTAGGATATAATGTGGCCCAGGCTAAAAGTACCGTAAAACTAACCCAAACCTATGATTTCGTTTACGGTTCGGTGGGGTTGCACCCCCACGACGCCAAAGATCTGGATGATGCCGTTTATGCGGAACTGTACCGTCTTTGCCGGGAGCCGAAAATCAAGGCTGTAGGCGAAATCGGTTTGGACTACTATTGGAACCATTCCCCTAAGGAGATACAGCAGAAAGTATTCCGGCAGATGATCGTCCTGGCTAAAGAATTGGGCAAGCCCGTAATTATTCACGACCGCGACGCCCATCAGGATGTGCTGGATATCCTGAAACAAGAAGGAGCAAGTCAGGTAGGGGGGATTTTCCACTGCTTTTCCGGGAATTGGCCGCTGGCCAAAGAAGCCCTCAAGCTGGGCTTCTATATCTCTTTAGCCGGACCGCTCACTTTCCATAACGCCGGTGCGCTGGCGGAAGTGGCTAAAATGGTTTCTCTGGAGAAGCTGTTAATCGAGACAGACTGCCCCTATCTGGCGCCGATGCCTCACCGGGGGAAGAGAAATGAGCCGGCTTATGTAGTCAAAGTAGCGGAAAAACTGGCCGAAATCAAAGGGTTGCCGGTGGAAGAGGTGGCACGGATGACCACGGAAAACGGTAAAAAAGTGTTTAGAATATAAAGGAATAGAATGATAATTAAAATGGACATAATATTACCAAAATATAACAATATTTTGGAGTTATATTATGTCCTTAAAAATCAGGCTGTTCGAAATTATCAAACCGCGCAGACTTCTGAAAGCGGCGGCATTAATTGCTATGTTTTTGTGAAGTCTTGA
>JAVEYA010000066.1:0-12534 GCA_034003745.1 Clostridia bacterium | reverse complement strand
TAGGAAACGGTTCCGCTTCCCATCTTGGGAATTTCTTTAGCCATCTGATCCTCGGGCCATTCGTTACCGCCCATGGTCATTTGCGTGCCATCTTCGCCCTCAACGGTCATTTTCTCCCCGTCAATATCCACCTTGACTCCCGCAGCTTTTTCTAAGATTTTCTCCCCTGCTTTTTCGGCCGCTATTTTTGACGGGCTTTTGCAGCCGGTGAGCATGCAGGCCAATATTATGGCCAGGACAAGGATAAGTATTTTTTTCATCTGGATTTCTCCTTTTTTCTTTTAACTGTTCAGGTATTTCAAGGCGTTTTTCTTCTCAACGAGGGGCGGCGTGGCGCCTTCCTCACCCAGCAGCAGATATTTCCCCGCCTCGTCTGTTCCGGCGATAAAATAGGCCGTTGCGTTCGGCAGCGTTTCTTTTGCGCCCCAGGTCTTGCCGCCGTCATTACTTTCCTCTGCGGCTCTTTCGGTCAGGGTGAGCACATCATTCTTTACGCTGTATTTGCCCGTGAGCCAGATGGCCTCAGACCAGATTGCCAGCGCAGTGTAGGTCCCGTCCGGCTTAAAAGTATACACCATCCCGAGGCCGGTGGCGCCGCCCTCATATTTTCCTGTGGCAGCGTTGAATTGTCCGCCGGACAGGGCGCCGAGAGTCCAGGTCCCCACAACGGAAGCGCCTGCCGGGGCTGCCGGGGGCGGTGCTGCAGGAGGAGTGCTTGCCTTAATCGTATCTAAATTTTCAAAGGCCCGCAGGCTCATCAAAACGGCTTGCTCCCGGGTGGTGTTGCTGTAACCCGCCGCCTGTTGGGCCGTAGTGGTGGCCCGGGGCATAAATTTCCCATCGACGCCTCTGATGATCCCCAGCCTGCTAATCACCAGTACAGATTCTAAGGCCCAATCGGAAACATCTTTTTGGTCTGTAAATGTGGGAGCGCCCGCTGTAGAATAGTCGCCATGGGGAGCCATCCGCTTAATGGTCCGTAAGAGAATGGCCGCCACCTGTTCCCGATTAATCAGGGCTTTGGGCTCATAGGTGGTTGCGGATATTCCTTTGGCGATGCCCACATTGTACGCCTTGAGGATTTTCGGATTGGCGGTGTCGGTGAAAGGATTGGGGGAGAAGGGGGTAGTCTTTACGCCGGTACTTTTTTCATACAGCACCAGGGTAATCTCGGTAAACTCCTCCCGGGTGATGGGCTTGGTTAGGTCCGCGCCCTTGAGGGAAGCGGGGATGAGGCCGTAGCCGTCGGCCTTGTCAATATCCGTCTGGGCCCAGGATGAAGCCTTGGCGGGAGTTTGGGGAATCACCGCACCAACCCGCGTTCCGCCATCCCAACCGCCCCAATCGCCTTCTGAGCCGTAACGCCATTTCCCGGTAAAGCTTTGGCCGTCTGCAGACATAACAAATTCTACTTCTCCCGCATCATTAGGCGGAGCGTAGGAAGGCGCCTCGGACCATGTTCCGGTAAGGGTGTTGCCCGATATGGTTCCGCTTATTTTCCCTTGGTCATAAGTGTAGGTTCCCGAAACGTTTGCTCCGTTCTGGGTAAGAACCATATCCCCCCAATTGGTTTTCCATTCCCCTGCCCAGGAATATGTCCCTAAGTCCTCCACTGCTGCCGCCGTTACGGTCAAGGGCAGGACGCAGGTGACCAGCGCCAGGATTAATAATACCGCCAATAATTTACGCTTCATTGTTATCCTCCTAAAATTTTATTTTTCCCTATAATTTTGCGGCCAGAATTTTGGCCAGGGCAATCAACTGCTCCTCACTGACCAGCCAATTGCCGTCCTTGTCTTTGGTGAGAGTCTGGGTCATCAGGACGCTTTCTCCCTTGACAAAGGTCAGGCGGTAGGGGGAATCGGGGATACAGATGGCCGCCTTGTCTCCCACGCCCGGCACATCGGTGTAGTATTTCTGGTTTTTGCCTACTTCTTCCTCATAAAAGCCCGTGCTATAAAACCGAACTTCATAAACAATCTGGTCGCTGCCGTCCAAGAAGCTCAGCGTCGTACCATTTTCCACCGCTTTTAACCCTGTAAGGCCGATAGCCTTTTCCATTTCGGCGGCGCTTAGATATTTTTCGTATTGATTGTCCGCCGCTGCAGGAGCCTGTTCTTTACCCGCCGCCGGCTGGTTCTCAGGCGCGGCGGCAGGACTTTTTTCTCCTCCACCGCAGCCGGAAAGGGCGAGTGACAAGACCAAAAGCAGGAATAGAACCGCTATTCTCTTCATTTTTCAAATACCTCCGTTTTTTACCCGTTTCATTCTTATTTACTAAAAAACCCCTTCACAATATCACCGCCGATACCGCCGATGCTGCCCACGCCTGATTGTTCTCCCTTCTTGCCCCCAAAACGGGCTGCCGCGGTAATGCGGTCGGCCAGGCGGGATAAAGGCAGGCTTTGGAGATAAACCAGTCCGGGTCCTGTCAAAGTAGCCAAGAATAGTCCTTCGCCCCCGAAGAGCATATTCTTAAAGCCTCCCACCATTGCGATGTCATAATCTATGGTGGGAGCAAACGCCACAATACAGCCTGTGTCTATCCGCAGAACTTCACCTGCTGCCAGTTCCTTTTTGATGATGGTTCCTCCCGCATGCAAAAAGGCCAGACCGTCGCCGCTCAGCTTTTGCAAAATAAAGCCTTCTCCTCCGAAGAGTCCGGCGCCGATTTTTTTGGTAAAGGCCACATCAATTTCTATACCCGTAACCGAACAAAGGTAAGCATCCTTTTGACACAGGAAGGCGCCGCCCAATTCTTTTAATTCCAAGGGGATAATTTTGCCGGGATAAGGCGCGCCAAAGGCCACCTGCTGCTTACCGCTTCCCTTGTTGGTAAAGCTGGTGATAAAGAAGCTTTCTCCTGTTACAGCCCGTTTCAGTCCTCCCATCAGCCCCCCGCTGGCGGAGGTAGACATTTCGATTCCCTGGGTCATATAAGTCATGCCGCCTGCTTCAGCCCTGACCCCTTCGCCGGGGTCCAGTTCTATTTCTACCAGCTGCATGTCGTCGCCATAGATTTTATAATCAATATGAACGGCTGTTCCCGCCGGTTGTGCAGATAGAGGGGCCGGCGCTCCCAGGGCAATGCCGCATCTGGGGCAGAACTTTCCGTTTCCCGCATCTTGGCCGCATTTTGAACAAAGCATCAATACAACCTCCTTTAAATATTTCTGTAATTGTGTAATTCCGGATATTTTCAATCTTTAGCTGATTTTAAAAATTTTCTTGGCCTTTAGGTAATCTTCTTTTACCCGGATAGAATAGCCAAACTTTTTCCCGTCTGTCCTTTTCAGGGAAATATTTTGGCTAAAAGGGAAGGTCTTCGCGTTCTGTATTTCTTCCAGCCGCATGAGCCGTTGGGCTCTGCCCTGTTTCAACACTTCCTCCAAAGGAAGCGTGGCGACCATTTCCTGCAGCTTAGCCCCTATATCCTTGTAAGCAAACATAAATTGGTCCATGCCGATATCTCTGCCCGCCACCACTTTATCAGCGCCGAGCAGGGGTACGGTCATAGCCCAGACGGCCCTGTCGGTTATGAGTAAAGCATTTTCCGGCGTGTGGACTTGCCCAACCCCTAAAACAGCGGTACTGCGTGCTTTTCCGTACTGCATGACTGCGGGTATCGTATCTGTCAGGGATTCCCCCGGTTCCAGCCCTACATTCTCAGAAATAGGTTTGCTCAGAGTATTCAGGTCAACGCCGGCAGTTCTCTTCAAGGTTAAAACATCCAGGACAACTACGCCTGCCGCCACCAAGAGCATGGCTGTCCAGATAAACCAAGGAACGCCCAGGTACATCAGAAACAAAGCCACCACAGTCAGTATTGCCGCAAAAACAATTGTTTTAATGACGCTGTGAGCGCTTTTGGCCACGCTAATCTGCTGGGTCAAATTTGCCAGATTATCCCCGCTGCTGTCTCGTTTGATATCCACTATTTTCCGCCTCCTTTACGACAAGAGTTTAAGCTTCCCGATCAACGGCAGTTGTTTGGTTTCTCCTTTAGCGGCATTGATAATTCCAATAATTGCGAGTATCAGTACGGCCAGGTTACCCAGGGGCAACAGCAGGAACCAGCCAATAATGGGGATAATCGATCCCACGATATTAACGGCAATCACCGTCAGGAAGAGGACCAGGCCCTGGTTGGCATGATACATGGCAAATTTGGATTCTTTGGCGGCCAGGAGGGGAATTAAGAAGAGAATGTAAGCAAGTATTCCCATCACTTTGTTTTTTTCCACATCCGCCGGATCCGGCTGAAAATTTGTTGCAGGCATTTCCATTTTCATACACTCCTTAATTTTAATTTAGACTTTATTTAAACTAAAAAAATTCACCCTTATTCCAGACCGAAATATACCGGCTAGTTTCTTCCAGCGACAGCTGGATTCCGGGACAGCAGCTTCTCGGGATAGTGCCCAGGCATGGCCTCTTGGGCTTTGCTCCGGGCTTCCCGAGTGGTTTCAATCAGCTCTTTTTCATTTTATAATGCGGCCATCAAATAAATATAAAATGAAAACGAAGGCCAATAGGCCGGAACCCTTGAAAAATCAGGAAAGAACCGTTTTCTCCCGCGTTTGTTTATAGTAAAATAAAGGAGAATATTTTTAAGCTTGCATGTTGTTGAAATTATCTTGTAAATGTTCTTGCGAGGTTGATAAAGCATGAACAACATTCCCGTGACAAGAGATTGACGGAGGCAATCCAAAGCATAAAGCTTGAAAAATAAGAGAATCAGACGTTCCCCTCAATGCTTTTTTGCCTCGCCGCCGTCAAGTGTTGCATATTGGATAAAGAGTTGTGCCCTGGTGTTGATACCCAATTTTTTGTACAGTCCCTGGCAATGAAAATTGACAGTGGCATGGGTAACGCCGAGCAACTTGGCAATCTCCCTCATTTTTCGGCCGTGAATCAAATGCTCGTAAACTTCCTGTTCGCGAGGCGTTAACGTTTTAAGACGATCCAATCTTTCGGACAAAGGAGCTAACTCCGGCCCATCACCTGCGCCGTCGGAGGCTACTTGCTCCGATTCAGGCTCCTGTTCCTTTGCGGTTTTTGGACCCTTGGCTATCTCCCAAATCCGTTTTAGAAAACTCATAGTGTCACCTCCGGCTCCCCTTCTTTCATTTTGGTTTGAACTCCCAATTTTGGATAGCTATGCAATCGTATAGGTAGGGGGGAAAAACGTAAAAAATACCTATTCGTTATAATAGGTAATAAAAAGACCATCCTGTCCTCCCGGCAGAATGGTCCTAAATGAATAGAATTAAAAATACTGAAACTTATTTTGTTTCGGTGTGGGTTTATAGTTCCTTACGATTCTTTTTCAGCAGCAATCTCCTTATACCCGAACATAGCGAAAAGCTCGGACAGGCTATTTATATTCAGTTTTTTGTAAAGCGCGGTACAGTGGAATCCAACTGTGGGGTAGCTGATCTGTAGATGCGCGGCGATCTGCTTGCGGGAGTATCCGGCCAACAACAGGGCACAGACCGCCTTCTCCCGCGGGGTAAGGCGGTAGCCTCCCAGTTGGTCGGTTTCTTCAATCTGCGCCGTGATGGCGGTCATATCCGGTTTGTGGTAATCATCGAACCAATCAGCAGCGAAAAGGTACTTTTGGAATATAGGGGAAAACAGCACATACAGCACAAAAAATGTTGCCGCGACAACGAGGGAAATTGCCGGGATCAAAGCGGGCAGATAAGTCTGCAAAAGTCCCATGATAAGAAAGGCCACAATCAGGGTCGGCAAACATGCACCGCACATAAATTTTTTGAAAAGGGCCATATCGCCGAACTTTTTCATGACCCCGCCAAAGGTGTAAAATGACGCCGCGTATCCGATGGTGCACAGACCGCACAGGAAGGAACCGGCCAGATACGCCGCCGCGCTTGGCTCGGTTTGCATCAGGGCAAAGGAGAGGACCAGCAAAATAAAATACATATTCCAAACGTGCCAGATGCTGCGCTTAAATATAAGCTGCACGATGAGGGTAATGACGCCCCCGAGGGTGGCTCCCACGCCAAAGGACAGGATTGTCGCGTGTCCGCCGCGTACGTAAAGGAATGAAATAAAAGCGTCCATAAGAAAGAAGATAAAGAATAGAGCGAAAGCGGGGTACATTGTTTTGTCCGCTTTGCGGGCGGGTCTGTCCAAGCTTTCCGCCAGTTCCCCAGGCTTGAACAGCGCAATGCAGATAATTGCCGCCAGCAGAAAGAGCAGAGGCAGCGCTTTCCAGAGAAAACCCTGCGTAGCTCCGATTCCGTCAAGCAGCAAGCAGATTCCATAATTCACGGTAATGATCAAAGCCGCAAAAAACCGCTCCGTATTGTTGATCACCAGCATATATACGTAGGTAGCGCAAAAAACGCATAAGCCCAAGGTAAACCAGCAAACCGTCGCGGCAAGGGACTGGGTCGCACCCTTTGGCAAAATGATCCAGGCGATGATCGCTGCTCCTGACAGAATGGATGCTATGCGTGAAATCGGGATGAACCCTTTTGCGGGGATAAAGATAAACAAAAATGCGCCAAATAAATAGGCGCAGTATAAAGTCACCTTCGGGTCCAAGCCAAATAACGGTGTATTTGCTCTGAAAAGGCTGCTCATCATATTGCCGATCCCAAGGCACATCGGCATGGCAAGGGTATATTGCAGGTGACTGAGGCGAATATTGCGAAGTTGCAGTTCATCCCGCATATTCCACAGCCGGGCGATGGAGGCAGCGATATTCTGTAACAAATCTGTCATTTCACATTCTGCTCCTTTTTCCACCTTCAACCTTCCAAGCTTTTGGAATCTTTAGGATATTATACTTCTTATAAAAGGAGCTTTCAAGCGAAAAAGGTCGAACCGAACTCCCGCAAAACCTAAGAGCCGCAGTATGCACTGCGGCTCCTCCTGTATCATTATTCGCTTACCTCATAGCCCTGGTCCTCAATTTCCAGCTTTATTTTTTCCACAGAGCTTTTGTCCGGGTCATATTCCACGGTTACCGTCTTCGCAGCCAGATCCACCGCCACGTTCTCCACGCCGGGCAAAGCGCCGGCCGCTTTGGTTACGGCTTTGACACAATGCTCACAGGACATTCCCTCCACCTTCAATACGGTTTTTACCATGATCGCTTCCTCCTTTGTTATTTGTACTTTCTTTTTTATATTATACCCCGTCTAGGCTCTTGCTGCCTTAAACTGCTTTAAACGCAGCGCGTTGGTGAGTACCGATACGGAGCTTAAACTCATGGCGGCGGCGGCGAAAATCGGGTTTAAGAGCGGTCCGCCGAACAAATAGAGCACACCGGCGGCAATCGGTATCCCGATCACATTGTAGCCAAAGGCCCAAAATAGGTTTTGCTTGATGTTGCGGATCGTCTTTTTACTCAAGTCAATCGCTGTGGGCACATCCATCAGGTCGGAACGCATCAGAACGATATCCGCCGACTCCATCGCCACATCCGTGCCGGAGCCGATGGCGACGCCAATATCAGCCTGGGCCAGCGCGGGAGCGTCATTGATGCCGTCGCCGACCATCGCGACCTTGCGGCCTTCATTCTGCAGCTTTTTAACTTCGTTTGATTTATCCTGGGGCAGCACTTCCGCCAACACCCGGTCAATCCCCACCTGCCTGGCGATAGCGGCAGCGGTCTTCTTATTATCGCCGGTAATCATCACTACCTCGATCCCCATTCTATGCAGACTTTCAATGGCTGCGCGGCTGGAAGGCTTCATCACGTCCGCCACGGCGACGATACCGGCAAGCTTACCGTCTAAGGAGACGTACATCGGTGTTTTACCTTCCTCAGCCAGCCGGTCGCTGGCTCCTTCCATTTCTGTCATGGAAATGCCCCGCTCGTCCATCAGCTTGCGGTTGCCGGCAAGCACCGCGCGGCCGTTTAGAACAGCTTCGATGCCCCGGCCGGTGATGGCGTTAAAAGAGCTTGCTTTGAAGAGCTCCAGCCCCTTTTCCTGTGCGCTCAGAACAATAGCCTGCCCCAGCGGGTGCTCGGAACCTTTTTCTGCAGAGGCTGTGATTTGCAGCAGTTCCTCCACGCTTATTCCTTCAACTGTCAGCACGTCTGTAACGGTCGGTTTACCCTCGGTGATCGTGCCGGTCTTATCAAAGACGATGGTATTAATTTTATGCGCTGTTTCCAGGGCTTCACCGCCCTTGATGAGGATACCGTATTCAGCGCCTTTGCCGGTGGCCACCATGATTGCGGTGGGCGTCGCCAAGCCAAGGGCGCAAGGGCAGGCGATAACCAGTATGGCAATAAAAATGGTCAGGGCAAATTCCAGATCACCCGTCCCGATAAACCAGGCGATTCCGGCCAAGATGGCGATAGCGCAAACGATGGGTACGAAAATACCCGAAACGGTATCGGCCATCTTAGCAATAGGGGCTTTGGAACCCTGGGCATCTTCCACCAGCTTGATGATTTGCGCCAGCGCCGTGTCGCCGCCGATTTTGTCTGCACGGAATTGGATGACGCCGGTGGTATTCAAAGAAGCCGTATAAACCGTATCCCCTGCTTTTTTATCTACCGGCATACTCTCACCGGTCAGCATGGATTCGTCAATGGCGGTGTGCCCTTCCAGGACAGTGCCGTCCACCGGAATTTTCGCGCCGGGTTTGACCACGACGATATCTCCTATCTCGACCTCATCAATAGGGATTTCTTTCTCCACGCCGTCCTGGATGACAATGGCCAGCTTCGGCGCAAGACCCATCAGCTTTTTAATGGCTTCGCCGGTGCGGCCTTTAGATACGGCTTCGAGGGTTTTGCCGAGCAGGATCAGGGTGATAATAACGCCCGCTGTCTCAAAATACAACGATTCCACGGCCGCAAAATCCCCCTGGGCAATTCGGAGGACATTGTAAACACTATAGATTACAGCTGCCGTGGTTCCTATAGCAATCAACGAATCCATATTGGGACTTCGCCTGAGAAGCGCGCTGTATCCGACGGTATAAAACTTATAGCCTACGCCGATAATCGGAATGACGAGCAACAGCTCGACTAAGCCGTACACCAGCGGAAAATCCATGTGATCAAGCCCTGCCGGGAAGGGTAAGGTCACAATCTTGATCATCGGCGCCATCGCGATATACAAAAGAGGCGCCGCAAATACGGCGGAAACAATAAATTTTTTCCATAACGTATTGATTTCTTTTTGCTTACGCGCCCTGTCTTCATCTGCCGCATCGGTCTTGGAAACCTCCAGGGCCGTGTATCCGGCTTTTTCAATAGTCTCCCTAATGGCCGATGCCCTTAGCTGCTGGGGGTTATAGGCGATAGTAGCCTTTTCTGTCGCAAAGTTAATCGTTACGGCAGTAACCCCCGGCAGTTTGCCGATAGCCTTCTCCAGCCGCTGGGCACAAGCCGCGCAAGTCATACCGCCAATCGGTACAGTGATATTCGCGGTATCCGTCTTTTCAACAACCTCGTAACCGATTTTTGCAACAGTCTCCTTAATGGATGTTAAAGGGAGGATATCCGGGTCGTATTCCACAAACAACTTTTCGCCGGCCAGATTTACCGAGGCCTGCTCAATACCCGGAAGCTTGCGGAGGACTTTTTCAATTCGCTGTGCGCAGGCTGCGCAGGTCATTCCTCTGATACTTAATACCTGACTATTCATGTGTAACCACCCTACTTCCCGCTTGTTCTGATTAGGCTTTTTACGAGCGTGTCGTTCTTGACGAGCTCCAGGCTCTATGCTATCATTATATCCTCAATGGCTAATTTAACAAGTACGCACTATAATGTGTTATACTACCCATTAGTATAGTATGGAGGAATGTATATGAAATGCAACTGCAATAATCTGAACTGTCCCGTAGACGCAACTTTACATCTTATCGGCGGAAAGTATAAATCCCTGATTCTTTGGCATCTTATCGACGGTACCCTTCGCCACGGCGAGCTGCAGAAACTGATTCCGCAGGCTACTCCCAAAATGCTGACCCAACAGCTGCGGGAACTTGAGCGCGATAACTTGCTGCAGCGTACGGTTTATCCTGTTGTACCGCCTAAGGTTGAGTATTCCCTAACTGCTTTAGGCTTAAGTCTCCGTCCCATTCTGATCGCCATGTATCATTGGGGGACAGAGTATATGAAGGATAAAAACCTCGAAATCGGCTGTTCCATGACGCCGCGCGATTAAGCGGAAAATAAGCAGGCATAAAAAAACACACCTTTAATTTCTAAAGGTGTGTTTGCATATTTTAGATAAATATTTCCGGCTCTTTTCTGGAAGAGTATATCTCCTCCAATTCATGCTGATGCTTCAAATAATTCTCATCGTCAAAATACTTGGCCCCGACAGGGCACTTTTTAACGCAGGCGCAGCATTTAATGCAAATTCCGTTTAATCTTGACGTGTCCTGATAGTCTATCGATCCCATAGGACAAACATCCGCGCACACTTTGCAGTCAATACACCCACTGCCGGTCCGGGGGGTAATCTTGCGGAAATCAACAGGCTGACCCTTTCTATCCACCGGCTTATAGTAATCCCGGTAAGGCTTATACCCTTTGACTCGCACAGACAAGGGGCGGTTGCCGGCTAAAATCTTCCCGGCTATGCTTTCGGCAAATTGTTTAAGAACAGCAAAATCTTGTTTATCCGGCCTGCCCTGGGCCAGCTTGCGGGAGAAGGAATGTTCTCCGATAAACGCCCCTGCGGCAATCACCCCGAAGCCGGCCTGTTCCAGCAGGTCCTTCAGTTCGATTAAGGCGTCGTCATAATCTCTGTTGCCGAAAACGACCACAGCGATAGCCAGGGCCCCATTGCCCCTAATCATGCTTAAATATTTCAGCAAGACATTGGGCACCCTGCCGGCAATAACCGGCACGCCCACAATAACCACATCACCGGCGGCAAAAGAACGCGCCCGTTCTCTTGTTTCCGGGAAAGTGAAATTTATTTTCCGGCCGCCTGCACCCGAGTTCAAGCCGGCTGAAATTCCCTCGGCCAACGCCTCGACAATTTTCTCCGTCGTCCCTGTCGCGCTAAAGTACAAAGCGTAAATATTACGGCTCATTTTACCGCCGCCGCTAAGCTTTCGGCATTATCCCATTCTTCTATAATCTGCGGGATGACTTTATATAAATCGCCGACAATGCCAAAATCAGCTACTTCGAAAATCGGAGCATCGGGATCTTTATTAATGGCCACGATGATCTCGGAGGTCTGCATACCGGCCAGATGCTGAATGGCCCCGGAGATCCCGCAGGCAAAGTAGATTTTTGGTTTTACGGTTGTTCCGGTCTGCCCCACCTGATGGGAATGGTCGATCCAGCCGGCGTCCACAGCCGCCCTGGAAGAGCCGACTACCCCGCCGACTTTATCCGCGAACTTCTTGATCAGCTCAAAGCCGGAAGCGTCGCCTAACCCCCGCCCGCCGGAGCAAATGATCTTGGCATCGGTCAGGGAGACAATTTCTTTGGCGGATTTGACGATATCTACGATCTCCGTCCGGATGTCGCTCTTCTTCAATACCGATTTGACCTTAATAATTTCCCCCGGGTTGCCCTGGGTCTTTTCCCGTTTCTTCATGACGCCGGGCCGGACGGTAGCCATCTGCGGCCTGGTTCTCGGCGTAATGATGGTGGCCATGAGATTTCCGCCGAAGGCCGGGCGGGTCTGCTTCAGCCCCTTGTCCTCCGAGGCGGGGTCCAGCGTAGAAATATCCAAAGTGGTGTTTTTCTTAGCGTAATCGATGTAGCTGTCTATGCTGACATCCAGTCTGGTGCAGTCGGCGGTAAGCCCCGTATTCAGTCGGGCCGCTACCCGCGGCGCAAGGTCCCGGCCAATATGGGTCGCGCCCAGGAGAATGATTTCCGGCTTATAGGTTCTGACCGCATCCACGATTACTTTGGTATAGCCGTCCGTAGTATATTTTTCTAAAAGCGGGTCTTCAATCAGATAGACCGCATCGGCGCCATAAGCAAAGCATTCCTGGGCCAGATTTTCAATCTTGTTTCCCACTAAAAGAGCGCAGACTTTGGCATCCGCTGCGATTTCCCTGGAAAGCCTGTACCCTTCGCCGATGAGTTCCAAGGCCACGTTCACCAGTTTGCCCTGTCTTTGTTCGGCGTATACCCACACGTCTTTGTAGGCGGACAAGTCTACCGGGCCCTCTTCTTCCTCCGTCCTCTCGATGGCCTGGAAGGGGCAAACAGGGATACATTGATTGCAGGCCGTACATTTATCCCCAATGACGGCAAGCTTGCCGACCATTTCTATTGCTTCAAAGGGGCAGGCTTTGATACAGAGCTTACAGCCTTTACATTTATCCTCAATAACTTTGATTGCCATTTTAATCCCCTCTTTCCTCTTAAATCGCGTGCTTGGCTTTTAATTGAATTAAAAGCTTCTGCGCAGCTTCTTTTTCCGTATCTGCCGTGATCATCATGCCTTTGCCCTTGGGGGCCGGGGTGAAAGAGCGGAAAACAGTGGTCGGCGAAGCGTCCAGGCCGACGTTGTTGAGATCCACTTCCAATTCTTTGGCGCCCCAGGTGGGGATTTC
>JAVEYA010000065.1:0-12774 GCA_034003745.1 Clostridia bacterium | reverse complement strand
AAGACCCACCTGGCGTTGGCCTTATCAGTCAGAGCCCTTGATTTAGGCTACACTGTAGCCTTCGAGACGCTGGATAATCTGATGAAGTATCTAAAAACAGAAGGGATTTCCGCTGCTAGCAAACGCAGAATGAAATATCTGCGCAAGGCGACTCTCGTGGTTGTTGATGAGGTAGGGTTCATGCCGCTGTCTCCCGGTGAAGCGAACCTGCTCTTCGGATTCGTATCTGCTATGTCTGAGAAAACGTCGCTGATCATCACGTCAAACAAAGGTTTTGATGAATGGGCAGATTTCTTAGGCGATGCAACGATCACCACGGCCATTCTGGACAGACTGATTCATCATTGCGAGATTATTAATATGACCGGCAACAGTTACCGCCTGGAGCACAGAAAATCCATCACTTAAAAACTGTGCACTTTGTGGCGAAAATCTGTGCATTTGTATTGACCGCTTACAAATTTGGTTTGTCGCTTCAAAACAACCAAAAGGAAGAAATATAATGATTTATATAACTGTTTTTTGATTGAGATGCCCAGAAAGCCGTGAAAGATCTGTTCGCTGACACCATCCAGGGGCTTGCTGGAAGCAAAAATGGCCCATAACCTGGGCTATGAGAAAAATGACAGGGAGAACAAGGAAACCACCAACCGGCGTAACGGCCACAGACAAAAGACAGTGTGCAGCGACTTCGGTGACGATTGGTTAATGAGTTTAAAAAGTTGCGTATCAAGGCTTCAGAGACTAAAAAGGGTATTGCCTTTTGAATGATTTTAAGAGGCAGTACCCTTTTTGATTTAACTTAAAATAAGTATTCCGTGGGATTCTACAAATTGACATGTATAATAGATTAGATGTATGTAAATTAGATGATGGGGGAGGTGAGCCAGTGGATGCAAACACAGAAGACCTGATTTTAAGTGGAGCTTACACCTTTGTGGATGAGTTGCAACAGCATTACACAAGTTATGAGTCTCTAGCATTAAGAGAAAGGAATCGGTAATGATAAGCAAGATTCTATAACCTTGCCAAACTAAAACCCATGAGTTGATTATAAAATTTATGATTGCAAAAAGTGTTCCATTGATTTATGTAATATACTTTGGACCTTGACTCCTGTTAAATCAGTTGTTAATATAAGCTTAAAAATGAGTGAGTACTCACACTATAATAAACTTGGTTTTATTACTACTAGGAGGAATATTATTTTGGATGAGAAACAATGGATTATGGAGATTATTGGTCAGACAGATAAAGAATATAAAATTACAGATAAACAAGCAAGAATACTAGAGGTTGCAATCCAAGAGTTTGCCGATAAAGGTTACTCGAATACATCCACAAGCGAGATTGCATCAAAAGCCGGTGTAGCTGAAGGGACAATTTTCCGCCATTATAAAACAAAAAAAGAGCTGCTCTTAGCTATTGTCACACCTACCTTGACAAAAGGTATTGCACCTATCATAGAAAGAACCTGTGTTAAAGATATTTTCAATAAGGAATATGAAAGTTTTGAGGATTTCTTACGATTTCTATTAAACAACCGTTATCAATTTCTCAGGAGCCGTGCTCCTATTATGAAAATCCTCTTGCAAGAGGCCGCCTTTCATGATGAAATAAACGCTGACTTGAAAAGGTTGTTTACTAACCGGGTTTATCAAGAATTCACAAAAATTATAGCTCACTTCCAAGATAAAGGCCAACTTAAAATTTTTCCAACCGATACGGTTATTCGGCTTATGCTTACTTCCATAGTAGGATTCTTGGTTACTCGTTTTATTATATTACCTGGATACAAATGGGACGACGCTGTTGAAGTTGAGAATACCGTTGCATTTATCATGTCCGGACTGAAAGCTTAATCAATAAAATGAGGAGGCCTATATGAGCACAACTATACTTCTACTTGTCTTAATTACTACGTTTTTTCAAGTGCTTCATTGCTTTGAAGAAATAGGAATGGATGCTTATGAATTAGTACCTAAGCCTGGAAACAAAAGGGGTTACTATTTACGGGCAGCATCGGTTCTAGTCGGGCTTAATTTCCTCATTGCTTTCATGTTGCTATTCGATATTAAACTTGCTTATTATCTTGCCTTTTATACTGTTGCTATCAGTGTAGGAAATGCCATAATTCATATTTACGGTTATATAAAGGCAAAATCATATCGTGCAACATTGGGAGCAGGTGTATTCTCAGGAATACCTCTTGGGTTAAGTGGGATAGTGCTTTTTCTTTATTTAATCAGAGCCTTGGTATAGTTAATATTAGAATAATACCTATCATTCATGTTTTGTGTATTTAGCCAGGGTAGCTATAAATTATGGTAACAAAAAAGTATTCCATAATGTGAAAAAGCGGCGAATGGTCTATTTTGCTAAAAGCGGTCCAGGCGGCAATCAAAGACAAAAAGTAACGGAGCACTAAATAACTATAAAGAACAGGGTGTTGCCGCTTAATTTGGCAATATCCTGTTCTTGTTCTCTGTCAGGCTTTATGCGAGCGTATGAAAAGATATGTTATATTAACTATAGCAAGAAATACGCAGCAAAATCTCTGATGGGAGTAATAAATGAAAAAGGCTATTAAGATTGTTATCATAATTTCAGCCGTAATTCTGATAGGCCTGTGGGCTACGTTAAAAATCCCGTTTGCGGCAGATATCAACCAGACAATAACCGCCCACATATATAAAGACGGAAATGCAGTCCAGGAAACGGCGGTTTATATGAATGGTACAAAAAGCAATTACCTGTTTGCAGACGAACAAAGGTTTATAGGAAAATTTTATATTGAATACCACGAAAGAACCGGGCGCGAAAGTATGCACGCAAGTGTTATTTTCAGGAAGCATGGGGATTGGCAGGGTATTATATATTATCAGAATGCAACATTTCCGTCATTGGGGATAAATTACGCTCTTTTAATTAATAAAGAAATGAATGAATTTGCGTTAGGCTTTGAAGATGGCACAATTATCGCTACCTCAGATGAAATGTATCAGAAGTATTTCGAGAATAGCTAAGCGTTTATGTGATTCATAAATAAGGTTAATGGCTCGACAAATTTGGAATTTATTGAGCAAATAATTTTGCATTTAAGGAGGCGACCGGAGAATAAGTATGAAGAACAGGACCTATATCGCAATCGATTTAAAATCCTTCTACGCTTCGGTCGAGTGTATGGAACGAGGTCTTGATCCGCTGACTGCGAACCTTGTTGTCGCTGACGCAAGCCGCACCGAAAAAACCATCTGTCTCGCCGTCTCTCCCCCTCTCAAAGCATACGGCATTCCCGGCAGGGCGAGGCTGTTTGAAGTTGTGCAGAAGGTCAAGGAAGTAAATGCGGCACGGTTACGCAAAGCACCGGGAAGAGCCTTCTCCGGCGTTTCCTGCAATGATACTGAATTGAAATCCTCACCGGGTCTCGCGTTAGACTACATTGTTGCTCCACCGAGGATGGCATATTATATAGAGTACAGCACGCGGATTTACAATATCTACTTGAAATACATCGCGCCCGAAGATATTCATGTCTACTCCATCGACGAGGTATTCCTTGACGCCACCGATTATCTGAACACCTACAATCTTTCAGCCCGTGAGCTGGCCGCAGAAATGATTCTGGATGTTCTTAAAACAATCGGCGTCACGGCAACAGCGGGAATCGGTACAAACTTGTACCTTTGCAAGATCGCTATGGATATTCAGGCAAAGCGCGTTCCGGCTGATAACAACGGTATGCGGATCGCCGAGTTGGATGAAGCGAGCTACCGTCGCTTGCTGTGGTCACATCGGCCTCTAACTGATTTTTGGCGCGTTGGCAGAGGTTATGCCAAGAAGCTGGAGGAACAGGGGCTCCTCACCATGGGAGATATTGCAAGATGCTCTCTTGGTAAACCTACCGATTACTATAACGAGGATTTGCTGTATAAGCTGTTCGGTATCAACGCGGAGCTTCTGATCGACCATGCATGGGGTTGGGAGCCGTGTACGATTGCCGATATTAAAGCGTATAAACCAAGCACAAACAGTCTTGGATCGGGACAGGTGCTGCAATCTGCCTATACCTTTGACAAAGCGAAGCTGATTGTGCGGGAAATGACCGATCTGCTGGTACTTGATCTGGTGGATAAAAGGCTTGTGACCGATCAGCTTGTTTTGACGGTCGGATATGATATTGAAAATCTGACAAACCCGAAGATAAAGAAATCCTATCACGGGGCAATCACCACTGACCATTACGGGCGCGCCGTTCCAAAATCTGCTCATGGTACGGCGAATCTTGGCAGACAGACCTCCTCTACAAAGCTGATCATGGATTCGGTCACAACGCTGTTCGAGCGTATTGTTGACGAAAACCTCCTGGTCAGGAGAGTCAACATCACAGCAAATCATGTTGTGAATGAGGCAGCCGTTCAAAAGACGGATAACCTTGAACAACTTAATCTTTTTACGGATTACGCGGCTGAGCGGGCAAAGAAAGAGGCTGAAGAAGCTGGGCTCGCACGGGAAAAAAGGATGCAGAAAGCAATACTGGAGATAAAGAAGAAACACGGCAAAAACGCCATCCTAAAGGGAATGAACCTGGAGGAAGGCGCCACCACAGTAGACCGGAACAAGCAGGTTGGAGGGCACAAGGCATGACGAAGGCATATGACGACATCATCCATCTGCCGCACCATGTCTCTACGACACGCCCTCATATGGCAGTCGCTGATCGGGCGGCTCAGTTTTCCCCCTTCGCCGCACTGACCGGCCATGGCGCCGCCATCAAAGAAACCGCAAGACTGACCGATGAGAGAGTAGAATTGGACCAATACATGAAGGACGCTTTGAGCCATAGGCTGCAAATTATAGCAGAGCGGATTAAAGAGCATCCCGAAATCGCGCTCACCTATTTTCAGCCGGATGAAAAGAAGAATGGCGGCGCTTATGTGACTGCTATCAGTACGGCCAAAAAGATAGACGAATATGAACGGGTTGTTGTGATGACCGATGGCACAGCGATCCCCATTGATGAAATCATCAGCATAGATGGGCAGATATTCGAATCTGTGGCGTCTCATTCGTGTGAGGGTGAATAACGGCAATGAGATTTTGACAAACGCGGGTGAAATAAAGACTAATTTCTGATAAGTCAAAGTATATTTGTAAGTCCCTTAATGTGACCCAACATACCTGTCGCTAAATTATTTACAGCAATCACAGCTTGGTTCGCTTCCGGTAAACCATCCTTTGATGATGGCCGCGGCGCACCCCACGCTTGCTTCAACAGAGAGGGCGCCTACCGGGCAATTCATGGTGCAAGCGCCGCATTCCATGCAACTATCTTTATCTTTTATCTGTACTTTCTTATTTGGCATACTGAAAACGCCGTGGGGGCAGACCTCTGTGCATCTTCCGCAGGCTATACATTTTTCGGCATTCAGAATAAGCGTTGCGACATTTTTTAAATGTTTATGTTTCATAGTACCTCCTTATCAAGCAATAAAGCTTTTTATCAGTATCAATACGATCCCTAAGACTGATGAGGAGACAATGAAGGGCAAGGAGATTTTCATTTCTTTTATTACTCCTGAGAAGGATGTGTAGGTTGATGAGCCTGTAAAATTCATTGCCAGATATGCTGAGAAAGACGGCAATACAAGCAGATACCCTATGCCGAGCAGCAGATTGTCCGGAGTTAGCCAGCCGTTAAAGAAAACACATGCTGCCGTCCATAGGAGACCCGTAAGCCAACCTTTCCAGGCGAAAGCTCTTCCGGGGATGAAAGGAAGGAACACGGGCGTGATAACTGTTCCTGTAACCACAACGCCCGCGTAAACGATAAAATCCGACAGCCCAAAGGTTCTTGCCGCGAAGATATTGAGGAGGAACAATACGCCAAACACCGATAAAGAGGTCTTTGCCGCTTCCACCAGTTCTACAGGCGTTAAAATAAATCTATCCCATGCCGTAAATTGCACGGTGCGCATTTCTTCTGTGGCTTGAAAACCGGAATGAATAAATGCGTTGATGTCATTTGCTCTGACCGGACCGTATATCACTGAAAAACCGGTCTTTTCAGCAACTTCGTGGGCGCTGACGCCGACAGCGCCCAATTGGGGTAATATCAGCTTTCTGTGTGATACGATTTCTCCTAAACCTGTCTTCGCAATACGGTTTATCAGCTCAGCGGTTCCGAATGTGCCTTTGCCGGCCGCACACCATACGTTGACGCCCTTTGTATCTAGTATTAAGAGCCAGCAGTCAAGTCCGGACAACTCTTTTCTCAGAGAATCGAATGTGAGCTTGTAATTTGCGCTGACGAGTATGGGAGAGGCGTTGTCAGGCGAGCCCACGGCATAAAGGCCCGGGTTAATCCTATAATTCATTCGATGAATACCCCAGCGCACTTTCCATGCGCCGAGTATGTCTTCGAAGCGAGTATCCGTAGGAACGACAGGGATACTGCTTTCGTCGCCGCAGCGAGCGGCATTGCAGCAACAGGACTTTTCTTCACTCATTTTCAGCACATCCTTTACAACAGTCAACTTTTTTCTTTACAAATGCAGTTTTCTTTATCCGAAGTGATGTCGCGGAAAAATTGTTTGGTACTACTGATCATATCTGCATCAAGTGAATAATAAGTCCATTTGCCTTGCTCTCTGCCTTTGACGAGACCACATTCGCATAATAGTTTCATGTGGTGTGAAAGTGTGGATTGCGACATTTCAAATTTCTCTAAGATCATACAGGCGCAGAGCTCCCCGCAGGAAAGCATATCAATAATCATTGCTCGCTTGGGATCGCCCAACGCTTTAAATACTGTAGTGTACTCTAAATACTTTTCCATAAGCATACCTCAAATCCAAATACTTCGATATGACTATTATATTCGCCACATCGAAAAACGTCAATATGAAAACAGAGAATGTGTTCACGGAGGATAAAAACTTGGGAAATATTATAAGTTATCTTTCAGGCTTTTTTATTTTTAAGCAGGATAGGAGTGAAGAAATGAAATGGATGATGTAGTTGTAAGGTATTATGGGACTGAAAATTATATCTAATGTATAATGTATAACAAGGGGATAAAGGAGAGGGTGTAATGAGATTGGTATCCGTTGATCAGGAAAAATGTATCAGGTGCGGCGCGTGTATCGAGGAGTGCCCCACCCATGTTTTAGAATTGGAGGAAGACGGCCCCAAAGACGTGCAGCCTGCGGTATGCCGCGTGTGCGGCCATTGCGTAGCGGTTTGTCCGACGCAGGCTATCGATCATATCCGGACACCGAGAGCGAAGCAAATCGATATAACAGAGTATACCCGCTTGAGCCCGCAAGAGGCGGCGCTTTTTTTAAGATCCCGGCGCTCCGTGCGCAGCTATAAAAAGAACCCGGTCCCCCGGGAAAAAATAATAGAACTTGTGGATATTGCCCATTTTGCCCCCACCGGCAGCAACCGGCAAAGCATTTCCTATGTAATTGTGGATGATCTGGAAACACTTAAAAAAGCATCCGCCGCCACAATCCAATGGCTTGAAAAAAACCCTCCCCTGCGGGAATACTTTGCTCCGATGATTAAGGCCTATCGCCATAAAGGCGTCGATTCTATTTTGCGTGGTGCGCCCAGCCTCGTTATTGCCACTGCGCCAAAGGGTCTTGAAAAAGGAAGAGAAAACACCATGATCTGCCTGACCTATCTCGAATTATTCGCCCCAACCCTTGGTTTAGGCACCTGCTGGGCCGGGATCTTTGAAAGATGCGCCTTTGCCGGGGATTCCCCCCTGCCGGAAATGTTTAAAATACCGCAAGATAAAAAGATTACCGGAGCGGTTATGGTCGGCTATCCCAAGAACCGTTTTGTCAGGCTGGTGGACCGTAACCCTTTGGAAGTGACGATTTTTACACCCTGATTGAGCGGGTTGGACAGAAGGAATAATTGCAGGGAGTGAAGTTTTATGTTATTATTTTGTGAGAAAATTTTATATTTTAAGGTTTTATAGGGTTCCGCAGTCTTATAAATAGAACTGGCCTGGACCGAGATAAAACGCACAGTTTAACTGTGTTCACGGAAGGATAAAAGCCTGGGAGATATTATAAGTATCTCTCAGGCTTTTTTACTTTTAACAAGATAGGAGTGAAAGAAATGAAATGGATGTTGTTGGTTATCGCGGGACTTTTGGAAGTGTGTTGGGCTTTAGGCTTGAAGTATTCACAAGGCTTTACGAAACTGGCGCCGAGCGTTTTTACTATAATAGGCATGATTGCCAGTTTCTATTGTTTATCATTAGCATTAAAAAATCTTCCTTTGGGGACAGCTTACGCAATCTGGACGGGCATCGGCACAGTTGGTACTGTCATTTTAGGAATAATGCTCTTCAAAGAACCTGTTGACCCTATAAGACTAATCTTTATCGGATTTATTATTATAGGTATTATGGGACTGAAAATTGTATCTAAGGTATAATGTAATAATAATGAATTATTTGATAAATTATAGGGTCAGGTGTGGAAACGGGGGGATTATGTGGGTAGTATAAAGGAAAAAATTGAACCGGTATTGAGGAAAAAGCCGGTTTTGGTATTGGTTTTATGCGGCCTGGTGTTTGCGGCGGCCCTCATTCTGCTTTTCACCCAGGAAAAGCGCAGGTTGGATGTGGAGTTTGCGAGTATGATTACCAGCAGCCTGAACATCCATACGCAAAGCAAGGCCGGGCAAATCGATAAGGTTATCACTGAGACAAGCAGCACCATGCGGGTGGTGGAAACGATGCTCAGCTTTGCGGGCAGGGACACGCTGCCGGACGCTTTAGAGCAGATAAGAGCCGTGCATCCCGACTATACCATCGAATACGCCGCCGCAGAGGATGTAGTGGCCGGAACGCTGCCTTCTTTGGCTCAGAACGCTGATCAGGAAGCTTATCGGCCCCTGGCCCGGGGCGAAACGGTGGTAGGTGATATACACTATGACGCGTCTTTGGCGGAATATTATCTTATTGTTGCTGTTCCACTCCCGGAGGAGGACGGAACAACGGGGGCGCTATATATCCGCATAAATGCGGAGGGGTTGCTCGCGAAAACTTCCGAAGGCATCGTCTATCAACATGTGCAAAGCAGCCTGATCACCGGTGATGGAGACATTGTCTTTAACACTTTCGTTCCGGATCAGAACGGTAACCTGTTCGACACTTTGGACGCATATGGTTTGACACAGGCGGAGGTCGAACGGATTGCCGACATCATCCGCAGCCCGGATCTGGATAGCGCTACTTTCATCCGCCATGGGGAAACCTATTTTGTATCCGCAGCCCGGTTGAAGCATAACGGCTGGCAGCTGGTGTCTTTTGTGCGGGGTCCCGATGTGTTGCTGCGCTCGGCAACTATTTTTCAGGATGTGGTACGCACTAGTACTATTGCTATCCTGCTTACTGCAACAGCAGCCTGCATTATATTCATCCTGCTGCTTTTCAGCAGAACGAGGCTGGAAGAGGAACAGCGGCGCAATCACGCGCTGGCGCAGCGGCTTCAGGCTATGTTCAATCAGCATAGCGCCCTCAAGGTAGTTTTCGATGCCACAACCGGTGAAATTGTCGATGTCAACCCGTCCATGTTGGGCTATCTCGGTTATACAAAGGCAGAGGTGCTGGGACAAAGGGTTCAGGAGTTTAACCTTTTGTCTCCCGAAATACAAAATGAAAAATTTCAAGGTGAATTAAGCGGAGAGGTCTTATTTTCTGCAGCGCCTCACCGCCTCAAAAGCGGAGAAACAAAATTTTTGGATGTCTATGCCTCTGTCGTTTTGGATGGAGAGCGCAGGCTGCTTTATGCCATCTTCTTTGACGTGACAGACCGGGAGCGCTACCGGGAAGAACTGCTGCAGGAAAAAGAGCTTTTAAGAACAACGCTGCAATCTATCGGAGACGGCGTGGTCTCGACAGACAACCTGGGTATGATTACCGGCATGAACCGCGTGGCGGAGAACTTGACGGGTTGGGATAGCCCCTCGGCGATGGGCAGGCCCTTTACGGACGTATTTATCCTGCAAAATGAGGATACCGGACAACCGGTGGAGAATCCGGTTCAGAAGGTGCTTGAAACAGGGCTGGTCATAGGACTTGCCAATCACACCGAGCTGATTAACCGGCGGGGGGAGCGCATCCCCATTGCGGATAGCGCCGCTCCTATTCAAAAAGCAAAAGGCGAAAGGACCTTCGGCGTTGTGATGATTTTCCGCGATGTAAGCGCCGAGAGGAAGCACAGAAAACAAATTGAATTTTTAAGCTACCACGATTCTTTGACCGGACTATATAACCGGCGTTACATAGAGGAAACTTTGATCCGGCTGGATGCGGCGGAGCACCTTCCGGTTTCCGTTATCATGGCGGATGTCAATGGTCTCAAAATCACCAATGATGTATTCGGACACAAAGCCGGAGATGAACTGCTTAAAAATGTGGCCGACCTGATGCGAAAAAGCTGTAAAGAAGATGATTTAATCGCCCGTTGGGGTGGGGATGAATTTGTAATCCTCATGCCCGGGACAAGCTTGGAGGTGGCTGAAGGAGTTATCAGGCGCATTAAAAATACCCATATCGCAATAGAAGGAAATAACCTGTCCTTTAGCTTGTCCCTCGGATGTGCGTGCAGTACTTCGGTAAAAAAAGGACTCCATGCCATCATGCAGCAGGCTGAAGAATATATGTATCACCAGAAACTCCTGGATGGTAAGAGCTACCGGAACGCCATCATCAGCACGCTGCTGGCCACTCTTTATGAAAAGAGCAATGAGACGGAGGCGCACGCAAAACGGATAGAAAAATATTGCCACGCCATCGGGAGAAAGCTTTGGCTGTCTTCTAAGGAAATGGACGAACTGTCTCTATTGGCGCTTCTTCATGATATTGGAAAGGTTGGCATTCATCCAAATATTCTAAAAAAGCCGGGGCCTCTCACCTTGGCGGAATGGGACGAAATGAAACGGCATCCCGAAATCGGGTATCGGATTGCCCAGGCGACGCCGGAACTGGCAGTGCTTGCGGATTTGATATTGTCTCACCACGAGCGTTGGGATGGGACAGGCTATCCCCGTGGCTTAAAAGAAGGGGAAATCCCCCGTGTCTGCCGTATTCTGTCTGTGGTTGACGCCTTTGACGCCATGACCAGCGACCGGGTCTACCGGCCCTCCATGACCATCGGAGAAGCAATCCTTGAACTGGAAAAGAATGCGGGAAAGCAATTTGATCCGCAGGCGGTAAAGCTTCTCATCGAAATCATCGCAAGCGAAAATGAGCCGGCTTAAAAAATCCGGACAGGGGGAGTATGATAATAATTCCGTTTCCTTGTCCGATATTTTTTGTGTTAAAAAAGTCGAGCAGCGTTAAGAGCAGCTTTGCTATGATGTAAATACGAAGGAGGTGAGGGGGATGTTAAACGAATTAAATCATGTGATTGACTATATTGAAGACCACTTAGCCGAGGACCTATCTCTTGAAATGATTTCTGAATATGCCGGGGTTTCTGATTATCACTTCAGAAAGATATTTTTTTATCTTTCAGGGCTGACCCTTAGTGAATATATCAAAAACAGAAGATTATCGGAAGCAAATAAAGATTTGTTACAGGGAGAAAAAGTGACGGACGTGGCTTTTAAATACGGTTATCAGTCAATGGACGGCTTTACCCGGGCATTTAAGAAATGGAGTGGTTTTCTACCCTCAGATGTACTAAAAGAAGGCCTTAACAAATCCTTTCCCAAACTTTTCTTTGTAATAACCGTCAAAGGAGGAACGAGTATGGAATTTAGAATTGAGGAAAAATCGGCGTTTAATTTAGTGGGGGTAAGCAAGCGTGTTCCGATGCAATTTGAAGGCGTTAATAATGAGATTGTAAAACTGGCCCAAAGCATAACGGACGAACAAAAAGAAGAAATGCATTCTTTGCAAAATATAGCGCCTTATGAAATTGTCAACGCTTCTTATGATGCGGACGCGAATTTCTTAAAAGAAGAAGGAGATTTAACCCATTTGATCGGTATTCTAACGACTGAAAATCAAGTAAGCGACCGATTGGAAAAAGTGCGAATCGCAGCCTGCACTTGGGCAATATTTCCGAATGAAGGACCCTTTCCCGCTATGCTGCAAGAAACAATGGCCAAAATATATTCAGAATGGCTTCCTTCTTCCCCTTACGAAGTCATCAATGTCCCCTCTTTTTCTTTTACGAAAATGGATAAAGACAAAAAAGGGTACGCTTACAGCGAAGTTTGGGTTCCTGTTCGGAAGAAATAAAAAAACGAAATCGCGCAGAATATAGTCATTGATTGTGTTCATAAAGGATAAAAGCCAGGAAGATAGTATATATCTTTTTGGCTTTTTTATTTGAATTTAGGGATTACCGTTTTAAAACTTTTTTAATAATCCGCACGTCTATTAAGTGTTAAATACCAGCCCGGTATTTGCTCAAACGATGCTCAAAGTACCTTTCATGGACGGTATAGTCGAAGTGCTGACCTTTAGGGAGTATATATTAAACGAGGATACATTTAATGCTAATATTAAAGTGCCTGCTATTAGCGGTTTGGAAAATAAAGATCTGGAAAATAGCTTGAATGAAAAATATCTTCAGGAAAACGAAAAGTTATACGCAGAATTCCAGGCCGAAATGGAAGTGATGAAAGAAAAAGGCGGCGGGCATCTGGGAGTAGACAGCGGCTATATTGTCAAAACCGATACTGATCGGGCATTATCTATAGGACGGTATGTGGTCAATACCGTGGGGTCTTCCTCTA
>JAVEYA010000064.1:0-12980 GCA_034003745.1 Clostridia bacterium | reverse complement strand
TATTCTATTTTTGCCGGGACCATGGCTGATCTGAATTATCAGGAGATCGAAGCAGCGGCTGCCAGAAAAGCGCCGGTGCTGTTTCCCCTTGCGGTCATGGAAGCGCACGGTCCGCATCTGCCTGTAGCTACAGACATGTACCTGAGCTATCAGTTCTGCCGGGCTTTAAAACAGGCTCTGCAGGAGAGAAATATCGAAAGTATCATTGCTCCGCCCTTTTATTGGGGCATCAATACTTCCACCAAAGTCTTTGCCGGGTCCTTCGCCGTTAAACCCGAAACAATGACGGCGGTATTGAGCGAGAGTTTAGAGTGCCTGCATGACTGGGGCTTTGATAAGATTATCCTGTTCAATCACCACGGAGATTATTTGCATAACAAGGCCATCCTGGAAGCGGTCAAAAGATCCTCTGAAAAAAATATCGGCGCGTATTTTCTCGCGCCCGAATATTTTGCCAAAAGCGCCAAATTGTCTGGGACCCAACCGTATGTCTTAACCTATCCCAGCGAAACCTTTGATTTGACGGCTAAGTATCTGGACATCCATGCGGGCGCGGTGGAAACCAGCGCCATGATGAAAGACTTTCCGGATTTGGTGGACGAGCAGAAAGCCCGTACATTGCCGTCTTCCCGGACGACGCTGGACCAATTTAAAACCTGGGTACGGGACCTGTCGGCGGTCCGGGAGATCACCCCGCAGGTTTACCTGGGGGAACCTGCCGTTATCGATACGGACAAGTCCCGGCGCGCGGAAGAGCAGATGTTAAAGGCGGTTCTGGAAGCAATTGGGGATATTATCAGATAGTATTTAATATACATAACAATTTTATTAAAAAATATATTGCCAGGAGCTTGAATACGTGTAAAATTATCAATGTAAGAATTTTATCTTGGGGAGGTATATCCATGTTTAAAAAGGCTATTGTTTTGGTAATTCTGTGTACCTTTGTTTTAAGTATGGGCCTTGCAGGCTGCGGTTCGAAACCGGCGGCCCAGGATCCGGCGGCTCCGGCTGAAGCGCCGAAGAAATTGCTGGTGGGTTCGGACACCGCGTTTGCGCCGTTCGAATACCAGGATGAGAAGACCCAGGAATATGTTGGTTTTGATATGGACCTGATCAGAGCTGTAGGAGAAGAAATGGGCTATGAAGTGGAAATACAGGGGATGCCCTTTGACGGGCTGATTCCCGCGCTGGAATCCGGCACCATCGATGCGCTCATTTCGGCCATGACCATTCGGGATGACCGAGCCGAAAGAGTTACTTTCTCCCAGCCGTATTATCTTTCCGGCCTGACCATTGTCGTACATCCGGATAACAACACCATCAAAGGGTTTGATGATCTGGTCGGCAAGAACATTGCCGTGCAGATCGGCACCACCGGTTCCGAAATGGCCAAAGGAGTAAAAGATGCGAAAGTCCGCGAGTTCAACACTGCGCCGGAAGCCTTTATGGAGCTGAGAGCCGGCGGTGTGGACGCCGTTATCAATGACAAGCCGGTTAACGATTACTATCTGGCCCAGACCGGCGGCAAAGACGGTAAGTCTGTGGGCGAGCCGCTGAGCACGGAGGAATATGGGATTGCCACCAGCAAGAAGACCCCGGAATTGTCCAAGGCCATTGACGATGCGTTAACTGCGTTGAAGAACAATGGTAAATACGATGAAATTTATGAAAAATGGTTCGGCAAATAAGAATCTTCGATAAGGTCCAAAAGACGGGGGCGCGACGAAAAGGCCGTGCCCCGTCTTGTCTTCAATACGATTAATTTTGCAATGTAAGGTGACATTATGGACTTTGATTTTGAATTGATTGCGAACTCATTTCCCTTATTGCTGGCCGGAGCGGGAATCACGCTCCGGATCACCGTTATCAGCGTAGGGCTGGGACTGTTCATCGGTATGTTTGTCGGGATTGCCCGGCTGATTAAATTTTGGCCGGTTCGTTTTATAGCCAGGGTCTATGTTGATTTTATCCGGGGCACTCCGCTTTTGGTGCAGATATTTATTATCTACTTTGCCCTGCCCGTGATCTTTAAACAGCGGATAGACCCCTTTATTGCGGCTATTGCCGCCTGCAGTATCAACAGCGGCGCCTATATCGCCGAAATATTCCGCGCCGGTATCCAATCCATTGACAAGGGCCAGACCGAAGCCGGACGTTCCTTGGGCATGAGCTGGGTGCAGACCATGCGTTATATCATCCTGCCACAGGCCTTCAAGCGGATTATTCCGCCCCTGGGCAATGAATTTATCGCCATGCTGAAAGACTCTTCCCTGGTCTCGGTCATTGGTTTCGAAGAACTGACCCGCCGGGGGCAGTTGATTATCGCGCGGACATATGCTTCCTTTGATATCTGGATAACCGTAGCCATTATTTATCTGGTAATGACTTTAACGATTTCCCGTTTCGTGGATTTTCTGGAACGGAGGTTTAAGATCGATGATAAGAATTAAGAATTTGCACAAGAAATTCGGCCAGCTGCATGTTTTACGCGGCATTGACGCGCATATCAAAGAAAAGGAAGTCGTCGTTATCATCGGGCCCAGCGGTTCGGGCAAGAGCACTTTCCTCAGATGCATCAATTATCTGGAGGAACCGACCGAAGGTGAAATCGTAGTAAACGGCATTCCGTTGAATAACGCCTCGAATATTAACCAGGTCCGTATGGAAGTGGGCATGGTCTTTCAACGTTTTAACTTATTTCCTCATCTGACGGTGATGCAAAACATCTGCCTTGCGCCGATGAAGGTACGCAAACTTTCAGCCGCGGAGGCGGAAAAGAAGGCCCATGAATTGCTGGCTAAGGTGGGTTTGTCTGATAAGGCGTACAACTATCCGGACCAGCTCTCCGGCGGACAGCAGCAGCGCGTGGCCATTGCCCGGGCTCTGGCGATGCATCCCCAGATCATGCTTTTCGATGAACCGACCTCCGCGCTGGACCCGGAAATGATTAAGGAAGTGCTGGAGGTCATGAAGAACCTGGCTTATGAAGGAATGACCATGGCGGTGGTGACCCACGAAATGGGTTTTGCCCGGGAAGTAGGGGACCGGGTCATCTTCATGGATGAAGGCCGTATCGTCGAGGAAGGCACCCCGGATCAAATCTTCTCCCAGGCCCAAGAAGAGAGGACGAAAAGCTTTTTATCCAAGATACTGTAACGGTTGTTGCAAGCATCCCATTACGATGAAGAGGAGTTCCCACGAATGACTTCAACCAAATCGAATATTTTCCTGTTGATCTGCGCGGCTATCTGGGGCTTTGCCTTTGTGGCGCAGCGGGTCGGGATGGAATACGTCGGGCCGTTTACCTATAACGGAATACGCTTTGCTTTGGGCAGCATCTCCTTGCTGCCGTTGATTTTTTATTCCGGACGAAACGGCAAGAAGAAAGAGACGCGAATCCCCACCAAAAATGAATATTTACAGGTGGGAATCATCGGGCTGGTGCTGTTTATCGCCGCATCTTTGCAGCAAATTGGCCTGATTTACACCGAGGCGGGCAAGGCCGCTTTCATCACCGGACTGTATGTGGTGATGGTACCGGTAGTGGGGATCCTTTTGTTGAAGCACGAGGTTTCCAAAAACACCCTGCTGGGCGCCGCCGCTGCGGCAGTCGGCCTGTATCTTTTGAGTGTGAAGGCCGGGTTCACGGTGGGGACCGGGGATATCTACGTGTTGATCGGCGCATTCTTCTGGACCGCCCATATTCTGCTGGTGGACCGGTTGGTGAAAACCTTTAACGCCCTGAAGCTCGCGCAGATTCAGTTTATTATCTGCTCGGCTTTGAGCCTGTTGACCGCTTTGATTTTCGAGGAATTCAATTTGCCTGATATTATGCTGGCGGCCGCACCGATTCTTTATGGCGGCGTCTTTTCCGTAGGCGTGGCCTATACGCTGCAGATCCTTGGACAAAAAGGCGCGCATCCTTCGCACGCAGCCATTATTTTGAGCTTGGAAACCGTTTTCGGCGCGGTGGGCGGGTATCTCTTAATCGACGAACGTTTGGGCGGCCGGGAATATATAGGATGCCTCCTGATGCTGATGGGGATGATCATCTCCCAATATAAACGAAGTCCGCGGGTAGAGCCGCCGATGGTGGAACAATACGAACCTCCAGAGGAAAAAAATTCCCTCTGAAGCTAAGAACTCTGTTAATTGGGGAAAATATTTTGTATAATCAAGCAGAAATGTTTTCAAAATATAGATGAAACGGGGGCGGATAAATGAGCAAAGCATTGATTATCGGAGCCGGCGGCGTGGCTAGTGTGGCCATTCATAAATGTTGCCAGAACCACGAGGTCTTTCGGGAGATTTGCATCGCCTCGAGGACGCTGGAAAAATGTGAGGCGATCAAGGCAAAATTAGAGGGGAAAACCCCCACCAAAATACACACGGCGCAGGTAGACGCCGACGATACCCAGCAGGTAATCAGGCTGATTGAAAGCTTCAAGCCGGATATTGTTATAAACCTGGCGTTGCCGTATCAGGACCTGACCATTATGGACGCCTGTCTGGCCACCAAAGTGCATTATGTGGATACGGCCAATTATGAGCCGCCCGATGTGCCCAAGTTCGAGTATAAATGGCAGTGGGCTTACCGGGAAAAATTCAAAGAAGCGGGCATCACGGCGCTGTTGGGCAGCGGATTTGACCCGGGCGTCACCGGCGTCTTTTCAGCCTATGCCCAGAAGCACTATTTTGACGAAATCCACTATATCGATATTGTGGATGCTAATGCGGGCGACCATGGCTATCCTTTTGCCACCAACTTCAACCCTGAAATCAATATCCGGGAAATTACAGCCAAAGGGCGTTACTGGGAAGAAGGAAAATGGATCGAGACAGAGCCGCTGGAATTAAAACAGGTCTATGACCTGCCGGAAATCGGTCCGAAGGATATTTACCTCCTCTATCATGAGGAACTGGAGTCCCTGGCCCAAAACATCAAGGGCATCAAGAGGATCCGCTTCTGGATGACGTTCTCCGAAAAATACCTGACGCACTTAAGGGTGTTGGAAAATGTCGGGATGACCTCCATCAAACCCATTCTGTATGAAGGTCGGGAGATTATTCCGCTGCAATTCTTAAAGGCTGTGCTGCCCGATCCGGCTTCCCTGGGTCCACGGACCAAAGGCAAGACCAATATCGGCTGTATTTTCCAAGGCGTCAAGGACGGTAAGCCGCGTACCTATTATGTCTATAATGTCTGCGACCATGAGGAGAGCTACCGCGAAGTCGGCTCCCAGGCCATTTCCTATACGACGGGCGTTCCGGCGATGATTGGCGCGGCCATGATTCTGCAAGGCTTCTGGAAGAAACCGGGGGTATATAATGTTGAAGAGTTTGACCCGGACCCGTTTATGGACGCGCTGAATAAATTCGGCCTGCCCTGGCAGGAAGATTTTTCACCCCGGCTTTTGCCTTGAGGGATGAGGACGAAAAAATGGGATGGCATAGAGAAATAAAGAGCTTACCCACCCCCTGTTATCTGCTGGATGAAACGTTGCTGGAAAAGAACCTCCAGGTGCTGGATACAGTGCAGCAAAGAACGGGCTGCAAGATACTCCTGGCCCTGAAGGGCTTTTCGATGTTTGCCGCCTTCCCGCAGGTAGCCCGTTATCTAAAAGGCATCACTGCCAGTTCGCTGTTCGAGGCGCGCTTGGGCTATGAAGAAATGGGCAAAGAAGTGCATATTTACGCACCAGCCTATCTCGAGGCGGAATTCGCCGAGGTTATGCGTTACTGTGATCATATTGTCTTCAACTCTCTGGCCCAATGGAACAAGTATAAGGACCGGGTTAAAAATTATCCCGGCAAAAAGATTGAATGCGGCCTGCGCCTGAATCCGGGGTATTCGGAGATCCAGACGCCGCTGTATGACCCTTGTTTTCAGCATTCCCGGTTGGGGGTAACGCTGGAAAACTTCCAGCCGGAACAATCGTCCGGTCTGGACGGGTTCCATTTTCATACGATGTGCGAACAGAATTCCGACACCCTGGAGCGTACCGTTCAGGTCATCGAAGAAAAGTTCGGCCCCTACATCAAGGGTAAAAAGTGGCTGAATCTGGGCGGGGGGCACCATATCACCCGGCAGGACTATGATGTGGACAGGCTGATCCGGATAATTTTGTCCTTGCAGGAAAAGTATGGGGTGGAAATTTATCTGGAGCCGGGTGAAGCAATTGCCTTAAACACCGGCTACCTGATTTCCGAAGTGCTGGATATTGTGGAGAACGAGATGCCCATAGCCGTGCTGGACGCCTCGGCGGCCTGCCATATGCCGGATGTCCTGGAGATGCCTTACCGGCCGGAAATATTCGGCGCGAAGCGCCCGGAAGAATACCCGTACACCTATCGGCTAGCCGGGAACACGTGCCTCGCCGGCGATGTCATCGGCGACTATTCCTTTGCAGAGCCGCTGAAGATAGGCGACCGCCTGGTCTTCGGGGACATGGCCCATTACACCATGGTCAAGAACAATACTTTCAACGGAGTAAACCTGCCCGCCATTGTACTTTACAATCCGCAAGACGGCGTGCGGGTCATCCGGCAGTTCTCCTATGAGGACTATAAAGGCAGGCTCTCCTAAACGTCAAAATAGAACCCTTGGAATGCGTTCGAAAAAAATATCGGCGTTCAGCACGCCGATATTTTTTAGCATTCACAATCTGTACTTTTTGATTTTTCGATAAAGCCGGGGACGGGGTATCTGCAATATTTCGGAAGATTTTTTAATATTGCCTTTGGTCTCCAAAAGGATTTTCCGGATGGTTTCCTTTTCAAAGGCTTCGAGGGCCTGATCCAACCCTTCCCCAGAGGCGTTTTGGGGAGGGGTTTTTTCTTTTTGCAGCAGGTATAAAGGAATGTCCTGCAGAGTCAGCGTATTTTCTTCCGAATTGAGGAGCATTTTTTCCAGGACGTTTTTCAGCTCACGCACATTGCCCGGCCAATTATAACGCATCAGGGCGGCAGTCACCTCATCGCGGAGGGTCTTATAGAGGCCCAGTTCATCGTTTAGGGTGAATAGAAGATGGCTGACTAAAAGGGGGATATCCTCTTTTCTTTCCCGAAGCGGCGGTATGACCAGGCTAAGAATATTCAGCCGGAAATAAAGGTCTTTACGGAACAGGCCCTGTTCCACGAGCGCCTCCAGGTTCTTATTGGTCGCCGCGACGACCCGGACGTCCACCAGAGCGCTCTTGTTTCCGCCCACTTTGTCCAGTTCCTTTTCCTGCAGGACCCGTAAGAGTTTCGCTTGCATGGACAAGGGGATATCGCCGATCTCATCTAAAAAAAGCGTCCCGCCGTTGGCCAGTTCGAATTTACCGGCTTTGCCACCCTTTTTTGCGCCGGTAAAGGCCCCTTCTTCATAGCCGAATAGCTCGGATTCAAAAAGACTTTCGGGGATGGCGGCGCAGTTTAAGCGGATAAAGGGAAACTCGGCCCGGGCGCTCTCATTATGGATGGCATGGGCAAAGAGCTCCTTGCCGACACCGCTTTCCCCCGTCAGGAGGACGGTAGATTTGCTTTTGGCGATTTTTTTGATTTTTTCCTTGGTTTCTTTGATCAGAGGGGAGACGCCGATAATATTGCTTAAGGCATAGCGGGCTTTCTGCATGCTTCTGAGCTCGCTCTTATAGTAATTCAATTCATTCTCGAGCTTTTTATAGCGGTCGGCTACTTCCTGGAGTTCTTCCAGGGTGTTGAACAGGAGCATGCCGAAACAGCCGATGACTTGACCTTCTTCTTTGATGGGGATACGGTGGACGATGGCCTCCTGGCCGTTGAAGAATTTATGACGCCAGGCGATCTCCGCCTCTCCGGTCTGCAGGACAATAGGGATGCGGCTGTTGGTGATAACCTCCAGGATATCTTTGCCGATAACATCTTCCCTCTTTTTGTCCAGAAAGCTGCCGTAGGCTTTATTCAGCAATTGAATTTTACCCGTTGCATCCACGATAATCATCGGAATGGGGACTTTTTCGAAAACATGCATGAACAAATTGACAAAATTTCTATCAAAATAAAAGGGCGTTTCCCGAATGGCGTCCATCATGCAGTCCCTCCTTTATTCTAAAGCTATTTTAACATAAAAACAGAAGCCCGGACTCTTTTAAAAAGTCCGGGCTTCTTAGGCAGTTGTGAGGAGCTACTTATTCAGGATTTCCTCACGGATACCCATAGGCGCATCAGTGAAAATGCGTACATCCATCAGTTTCAGATCAGACGAAACGAGGGGAGGGAAGGCCATTTGATCAAGAATATCACGTTGGAGATCAACTCCGGGGGCAATCTCGGTCAGGACAAGCCCCTCTTTGGACAAAACAAAGACCGCCCGCTCCGTAACATAGAGAACATTTTGACCGATGTCAGCGGCATATTCGCCGCTGAAGGTGATTTGTTCAACATTCTGGACGAACTTCTTGTATTGGCCGTCCTTGAGGATATTCAACTGACCGTCCCGGATATCGTATTCGGAGCGGCCGGCGGTAAAGGTCCCGCAGAAGACGACTTTTTTGGCGTTTTGCGAGATGTTCACAAACCCCCCGCAGCCGACTGCACGGCCATTAAATTTGCTGACGTTGATGTTGCCAACTTTATCGGCTTCCGCCAGACCCAGGAAAGTGACATCGATTCCGCCGCCGTCAAAGAAATCGAACTGGTAAGGATGGTCGATAAAGGCATCGGCGTTAGTGGAGGCCCCAATGTCAAGCCCACCGCCGGGAATGCCGCCAATCGCCCCGGATTCAATCATTAGCGTTATATTGTTGTTTAGTCCTTCTTCCAAAGCAACCAAGGCTACACCATCAGGCACGCCGATACCCAAATTGATGTTCCCGTTGGGCGCCAGTTCAAAAGCACAGCGTCGGGCAATAATTTTACGTTCATTCAAGGGCATGGGGGGTAGGCTGTTTAAGGGGACCCGGATTTCCCCGCTGTACGCCGGATTATACTGAATGACAGGCGACATGGTATGGTTCTCCGGGTGGGCGACGACAATATAGTCCACCAAAACCCCCGGAACACGTACCCGCTGTGGATGCAGGCTGCCGCGCTGGGCCAGCCTTTTGACCTGGGCAATGACGATGCCGCCGGAATTCTTGGCGGCCTGGGCCAAAGAAAGGGTTTCCAGATGGACCGCTTCTTCTTCCATAGTGATATTACCGAATTCGTCCGCGGTGGTGCCCCTGATCAGGGCGACATGAATGGGCAGACGCTTATACAGCAATAATTCCTTACCGTTAATATGAATCAGATCGATCAGGTCTTCGGTAGTCATTTTGTTCATCTTGGCGCCTTCGACACGGGGATCGGCAAAGGTCTTTAAGCCCACATGGGTAATGACTCCGACTTTATTACCGGCAACAGCACGGTATAAATGCGTCACTACACCCTGGGGAAAGTTATAGCCCTCAATTTTATTACCGGCTACCAGGCCGGCAAGTTGCGGGGCCAAGCCGACATGGCCGCAGATGATCCGCTTGGTCATGCCTTCATATGCATAATGGTTTAAACCAAAAGAGGTCTTGCCGTCACCCTGACCGGCTCCATAGATCAGAGTCAGGTTGCGGGGATGACCGGCGGCCAGAAACTTTTTTTCAATTTCTATTGAAATTTCTTCAGCATGGCCGAAGCCAACGAAGCCGTTGAACCCTATGGTTATCCCGTCGTGAATCAAATCCGCCGCTTGTTGTGCGGTAATTATTTTACCGGACATCTTCTTCTTCCTCCTTTTTGGTTAGCTTCTTAAATCTCAATCAGAACAGCGTCCCCCTGGGCCATCCCGCTGCAAATTGCGGCGATGCCGGTCTTCTTCTGCTGACGTTGCAGTTCATAAATCAAGGTCATCAGAACACGGGCGCCGGAGGCGCCGATAGGATGCCCGACGGCGATGGCGGAGCCGTTCACATTTACTTTTTCATCCATAGCCTGTTCATCCATGCCCAGAAGCTTACAGCTGACCAGGGGCACGGCGGCAAAGGCTTCATTGATTTCCAGCAAATCGATATTATTCAGGGTCAGATTTCTTTTGGTTAAGAGCTTTTGGATGGCCAGCCCCGGTACCGAGGCAATATATTTGGGGTCCTTGGAGGCCTGGGCGTAATCAATGATTTTGGCCAGAGGCTTCAGGCCCAGTTCAGCGGCCTTTTTCCCGCTCATGATAACCACGGCCGAGGCTCCGTCGTTCATCCCGGGCGCATTGCCCGCCGTAATACTGCCGTCTTTAGTGAAAACCGGGGGCAGGGAAGCCAGCTTCTCCAGGGTTGTTCCGCTTTTGGGGAACTCATCCTTTTCAAAGGTAATCATCCCCTGTTTTGTTTTAATGTCCAAAGACATCCGTTCAGATTTAAATTTCCCGTCTGCTTCAGCTTGTTCCCACCGCAGCTGGCTGCGCAAGGCCCATTTGTCCTGGCTCTCGCGGGAAATCTCAAATTCTTTGGCTACCTCACTGGCGATTACCGCCATGTGTACATCATTGACCGGACACCACAGGCCGTCCTGGATCAGGGTATCCTTCATCGTTGCATTGCCCATCCTGCTGCCCCAGCGGAAATCCGGGGCGGTATAGGGAACATTGGACATGCTTTCCATGCCCCCTGCTACAATCACTTCCGCGTCCCCCGCTTTAATGGCCTGCACGCCCATGGTGACAGCTTTTAAGGCCGAGCCGCAGACTTTATTAATCGTTACCACCGGCACCTCCGCCGGAATGCCGGACAGGAGGGAAGCCTGGCGTCCGGGAATCTGGCCCGCTCCTGCGGGGACGACCATCCCCATGATCACCTCATCCACCTGGTGGCCTTCGATACCTGCCCTGTGCAGGGCTTCTTTAATCGCTGCTGCACCCAGTTCCACGGCTTTAAAAGATTTCAGGCTGCCGCCGAAATTGCCGAAGGGCGTCCGCACCGCGCTGACGATTACGATATCACTCACTATAAACACTCCCTTTATTCATATTTTTGGCTTAAATGCAAAAACCCCCGTCTACTCTTAAGACTTCGCCGGTGATATATTTAGCGTCGTCGGAAGCCAAAAATACCGCCGCCCTGGCGATGTCCGACCCGTCTCCCAGCCGCCCCATCGGAATAGAGGGAATAACTTCCTTTTCCAGGTATTCCGGAGTCACGTCGGAGATAATACCAGCATTGATATAGCCGGGGGCGATACAATTCACAGTAATGCCGCGGGTAGCCACTTCCCTGGCAGTGGTTTTGGTCAAGCCGATGACAGCGGCTTTGGTGGCTGTGTAGGCGGCTGTGCCCCTGGCGCCGGTGATACCCACCACGGAAGACATATTGATGATCCGGCCGTATTTCTTCTCCCGCATATGCGGCAGGACGGTTTTCATACACAGAAATGTCCCCGTCAGGTTTACAGCGAGAACTTTATCCCAGTCTTCCTTGGGAAAAGCCCAGGTGACATTGTTGATGGAGATGCCGGCATTGTTGATTAAAATGTCGATTTTGCCGTAATGGGCAATAATTTTGCCCACCATATCCTGCACATCGGTTTCCACAGAAATTTCCCCGGGAACAGCCAGATGGTCGCCGCCGAATTCCTCAGTCAGTTCCTTGACCAATGCCGCCGCCTTAGCGGCCCGGTCAGGCTTATTGCGATAATTGACGACCACATTGGCTCCTTCAGCCGCCAGGGCCCTGACTTGTTCCTGGCCCAGTCCTCCTACTGCGCCGGTGACAAAGGCAACTCTTCCGCTGAGTTTTTTCATTTTTAAACCCTCACTTCCCTAATTCTTTATAAAGTTATTCTAAATAGAGTCCATACTATAAAATGTATTGCAAGCCTTATGCCAAAGAATACGGAGAAAAAAGCCTGATTTATCAAGGGCTGGACAAAAGGGGTATTTCTCAAGTGATACGAAATGATACATACAAAAGCTGTCAAAGAGAAGCCCCAGCGGAATCAAGAGAAAATGTAACGAAATATTACATGTAATAAATGTGAAAATACAACAAAATTCATATTTTAATTGGTTTATTTTTTCCAATTAATGATATAAAATGAAAACAGAAGAAGTATTCCGAATATAACAAAGAGATTAATCAGGTTAAAATAAAGAAGGAATAACCATAAAAAAGAAGAAATAAGGTGCAATAAATAAAAACTGGAAAAAACTAATGTCGAAATAAATAAGATTCGATATGCTAAAGATAGAACGCACCAATCTAAAAAATACGGGCAGAGGTTTGAGGAGGTGAGGGCGATATTTAAGTTCAGCCTGATTAAATACGGGGAAAAAAAGCTATGGGGCCGCGACAAAGGAAAAAGAATCAGGGAACAAATCATGGAATATTTTAATTCCAGTGATTTTAACCCTCAGAATGCGGATATCTTACAGATTGATTTTACCGCCATTGATCTGGTGGAAGTCTCTTTTATAAATGAATTGCTGGTTGTGCTGATTTCCAGGCTGACTGGGGAAATGAAAGGGAGACATCTTATTTTAAGCGGGGTGAATCCCCTGATTGCGGAGAATATCAGCGTAGCGTTGGAACAGGCCAAACAGATTGCCCTGATTATTGACCAGAACAATAAGTGGAAGTTAGTGGGCAAAAGCAGCGAGGCTATCCGGCAGACCTTTGCCAAGGTGGTGGAGCAGAAATCCGTAGATACGCCGACCTTGGCCGAACTGCTCCAAACGAATGTCCATTCTGTCAACAACCGTTTAAAAATATTACTTTCCTTCGGGCTGGTCAAAAGGACGGAAATTATCGCGCCTTCCGGCGGCATCCAATATATTTATCATTCCATCATCTGATTCCGGACTGGATTCAGGAAACAAGGGATAAAATCTCCGCTGAATGACAAAATAAACAATAACTAGACTATTGCGCGGAGGTTGGTCCATATATGGATAGAACGCTGGAAGGCAACGACCTGGCGAAAAGGATCGTCTATTATGTCTTGGGGATCCTGGAAGTTTTATGATTGTTCCGTTTCCTCTTCAAGCTGCTTGGAGC
>JAVEYA010000063.1:0-12987 GCA_034003745.1 Clostridia bacterium | reverse complement strand
GTACCGGGCAACGCCCATAGCTTAAAAGGGGTGATGGCTATCGGCGGCGCGCCGCCGCCGGCGGAATGGATGCTGAAGGCGTCCGGCAGCATCATGAGTGAGAAATTGCCGTGAGGGGGGGGAGGGTGTGAAAAAGCTTTGCAAAACATTTCTGCGGGAAAGAAAAGGGGTAATGCTGGCGGCCCTGTTGCTGTGTCTTCCCCTTTTTTGGCTGCTGCTGGGGATGACGTTGGACGCCGCCAATGCCCGTTATGCGGCGAGTAAAACCAAAACCGCCCTGAACAGAGGAGTGAAAGCGGCGGTACTTGCCCTGGACGAAACGGCACTGGCCGAAGGGCGTACCCGGTTAGCGCCGCTGCAATCCAGGGAAAACTTTGAAGAAGTCTTTTATCTTAATCTTGGTCTGCTGCCGGATAATCCGCCGGGTGAACGTTCTCCCATTCTGGCAGTACCGGAAGTTCTTGATTTCTACATTTGTCAGGGTCCTGGCTTTCCGTACGTATATCACTCGACGGTGGGCGTCTCCCACACGTTTCATGACCCGGGCGTGCTGGCCGTGGTCTGCGTAAAACATCAATATATTTTCACAGGAGGGGAACAGGAAATCTATGCGTATGCCGTCGCCGAGGTCCAGGACTAATCTGAAAGGAGGAGCAGGGTGAGAAAACAGATCAGGCAAACGCTCCTTATGCTGCTTATCCTGGCAACCTTTTCAGCCCCAGCGCTAGCCGCTGAAGTCTATATCGACGACTCCTTCGATGATCTGAACAAGGTAGATCTGCTCCGGACTACAGCGGAAGTGGATACAGCCAACGGCTGGGTAACCCTGGGGCCTAAGAATTTGGCCAATTCCCTGCTTCTTTACACCGGCAACTATGATATCACGCTGATTAACGGCGATGCGGCGGAAACATACCGGTATAATGGGGCGGTAATGAAGGGGTATGTGCCTCTAAGCGTCACCGGAGGGCTTCATGAACCGGTCAGCATCGCCGGGCGAATGGGTGAATACCTTATCCTGGAAAGGGGTGCACGAGAGGCGGCCTGGTATCATTACGACGGCTCCGGCATGGTTAAAAACGGTTATCAGGCCATTAGCGGTTTAGCCGACCCCCGCGCGCTGGACGTAATCAGCGGAACGTATGATTTTATCCTTCTGGATGGGAATAGCATCAGGCGTTACGGCTATGACGGAAGCGGCTATCTTCCCATTGCGGCATTATCTGTTGCCCTGCCGGAAGCGAATCCGCTCAGCATATCCGTGGAAGATGATGATTTTGCCTTCGTTATTTTGGATAAGGCGGAGAAGGCAGTCCGGTATTATTCATTGAAGGGAGGGGTGATGAGGGAGGAGGCGGGGAAGAGCGTCCAAACGGGCGAACTGACGAATCCGCGCAGTCTCAGCGTCAGCAAAGACGGCGGGCTGTATCTGATCGCCGATGAGAATCAGATTAAGGCCTACAGCTATGACGGCAGCCGGATGGTCTACAATCCCCATCTATCCGTCCAGGGATTGCGCAAACCTTTGGCGGTAAGCCTTAAACCGGATATGTTCGATTATGCCGTCTTGGAACAGGACATTGCAGATAATCCCCAGGTTAGTTACTTCGCCTTCAATGGGAGCGGGATGACAGAAATACCCGGTTTACGGATTACGGGACTGGAAAAAATCACTTATGCCAATCATCAAGTCTTGCAGGGTAAGGCCGGCGAGGCTCATCATGAAGTATCCGGGCTGCAGCTTCTTGCCGAAGAAGCGCTGCCGCCCGGGACAAGCATAGCCTGGGAGGCGACGGTGGATGGCGTGAATTGGCAGACAATCCGTCCCGGCGGGGTGGCCAGGTTTGCCGCGCCGGGAACAAAGCCCAGCTATCGGGCCCTGCTTCATACCGACGATAAAGCGGTGACCCCGAAAATATGGAGTGTACGGCTGGTGGACGCCTCCCTTAGCGTGAACGGTTTTCAAATAACAGGTCTGGTCGGTCCGGATATCCCCGGCAACCCGATGCTGCCGACAGACCGGCAGGTCAGAATCTGGGCCGGGTATAACGTACACTTTTGCATCACGACGACCGGCGGGGCGGAAAGCGTGGTTGCAGATATCAGGGCCGGCGGTGAGACCATTACATTGAGCAGTCTCCTGGGCGGGATTATGCCGGATGAGTCAAGCGGCACGATGATGAATATTTGGACGGGGACATTCCATACCGGCGTCGGCGTGCCTGCCGGAACACCCCTGGATATCTCCTTTACGGTATGGAAGGGGACGGAATCCGCTTATGCAGAGTATCCCGAATTTGCGCTTATTCAGGGTTCCGCCCTGGATTTACACAAGATTCATTTGACCCATTAAAAAGGCGGTGATAAAAATAACAAAAATTTTTAAAAAACTGCTGCCCAAAGGGATAAGCATGCTAATCGTATACCTGGTTTGGCTATCTCTCTTTTCTTCCCCTGTTTCGGCGGCAACCTTTACTTATCTGACGGACCCATACGGAAGTGTACCTGTCTATTATGCGGCCACGACTACGAGCAGCGTTACCGTACATGTTTTGGACGCTTGGGATTCGGGAGAAGGCAGGTACCGCCGGTCTGATTTAAAAACCTTATATTCCAGCGACGGAGATTGGTATTCCACCTTAATTGTGCAAAGCGCCGGCACTACTTTTGCCTCCGGCAGGAGAGCGAACAGCCTGACAATTATGACCGGTCTGGGTCCGGGGACGACCTATACGCTTTCATACAACAATAACAACCGGTTTTGCTTCAATGGCCACGGACATCCCGTTTCTGACAACCCTACCGGGGCATATGGCGGATATACTATCCGTCAGGCTACCACGGACCCCAATCCTCCCACCAGCCCTACTTTCTCCAATATCACGCCAATCGGCGCAACAGTAAACTGGACGACGAACGGAAACGGCGCGGCGACCCGATACAAGCTCTATCGGGGAACATCGGCCTCAGGGCCCTGGACAACCCTTTATGACGGCGCCAACCTGTATTATCCCGACGCCGGTCTGGCGGGAAATACGACCTATTACTACCGTTTAGGCGCATATGTGCCGGGCGGTTCAGAACATTACGCCACCATCTTAAGCATTACCACCGCCACCGACCCTGCGGTGGCCGCCGCCCAGGCGGCCCAAAGCGCAGCGGAAGCATCCATGATAGCGGCGGAACAGGCGCGGACCTTCGCCGGCGATGCCAAAGCGGGAATAGAGGCCTTACAGGGAGAATTCTCCGCCTTTATGCATGCCGACGCCACAGTCCCGGTAATCGGCATATTTTCTTACGCTGTTCCCCGGGCGACTATTACCTCCCTGCAAGATGCGCCGTATACGCTGATTGCCACAGACAACAATTCTTTGCAATACCGCTATAAAATCAACGACGGAGCCTTTACGGCCTGGAAGGAGTACACCGATGAAACAATCAGCGTCAATTTAGGAGCGGCGGCCGGCATTAAACTGGTAACGGTGCAGGTAACAGACAGCGGCAATAATATCGCCACCGCCGCAGCCTATATCTTTAAAATATAAGCTTTATCGCCGTTGCAGCCTCTTGACGCACAGGGACGGACTTCAGTATAGTAGGGGTAATACACGGGGTAAAAAGTGAAATGACGAAGCGGGGATGCATAAAAATGACGGAGAAGACGCCTACACGGCAGGAAACCTTTGAATTGCTGAACAAGTACAACAAGAATGATCACCTGATCAGGCACGCCTTAGCGGTGGAGGCGGTAATGCTGCATTTCGCGGAGCTCTTTGCGGCTCCCGACCGGGAAGCCTGGGGGATCATCGGCCTTGCCCACGACTTAGACTATGAACAGTATCCGGAGCAGCATTGCCGGAAGGTACGGGAAATCCTTACAGAGGAAGGATGGCCGGAAAGATATATCCGGGCGGTGGAGAGCCATGGCTGGGGATTGGTCAGTGATGTGGAACCTCTGAGTGACCTGGAAAAGACGCTCTATACCATTGACGAACTGACCGGTTTGATCACCGCTGCGGCCCTATTGCGTCCGAGTAGGAGCGTTCTGGACCTGGAAGTGCAGTCGGTGAAAAAGAAGTGGAAGCAAAAAGGATTCGCCGCCGGGGTCAACCGGGAGGTCATCGAAGCCGGCGCGGAGAAACTGGAGATGGACCTGGATACCGTCATTGCCGAGACTATTTGCGGCATGCGCAAGGTTGCGCAGGAGATTGGCTTAGGAGGATGAGCAAGCATTGTCCTGGGAGATAAATACGGTAGTAGTACTGGCTGCCGCGGTTATTGCCGTTATCACGGATTTTAAGGAAAGAGTAATTTACCGAAGATTGACCGTCCCGCTGTTTATTAGCGGGATGGTTTTTTCTTTTTTACAGTATCAGGCGTATGGACGTTCTCTGCTTTTGGGCTCCCAAGGATTCCCGGCTCTTTGGCATTTTCTGGAGGCCTGGCTGGGGCCGGTTATGTGCGTGGCTGCCCTGATGATCTTCCTGTTCTGGCTGGGCATTCTGGGCGGAGGAGACGGACATTTTCTGATTGCCATAACCCCTTGGCTGGGCCCTTATCGGAGCGCGCTGGTCCTTAAGTATCTTTTTCCGCTGCTGTTTTTCTATCTATTGGGCTATCTTCTTTATTGCTATAAATTCAACCTAAAAGAGCTTGGACGTGACCAAGGATCTAATTTTCTGCTGCTCTGCAAAAACCTGCCGGCTGTAGCCCGGAATATTGCGGCGGGTGAGGCCGGGGTGCTGGAAAAGAACATCCCCTATGTCACCGCGGAGAACATAAAAAAGCCCCCGGCAATGGCGGCCATCCTGATAGCTATTCTGCTGTCTTTTTTGGGTGCAGCTTGAAAAAATAGAATATTTGACTTCATAGGCCGCCATAAATGCAATATTCTTTAAGTGGACGAACTGGTGTATAATAACCTTATGAGAAAAATTTATCATCGTTTATCTTTAATCCAGATAATCCTGCTGTTTGGGGCTTATGGCCTGCAGGAATTTGCCGCGAGAAATACGGGCTTAATGCAGTATCTCGTTTATCTCAGCCGAAAATGGGAAGCCGTCTATCCCGTGGCCACGCTGCAGTATGCGGTTATCGCTCTGCTGTGCGCGCTGGCGGGGAACCAGGTTGTTCAGGCGCTAAAACTGGTGAAACAAAAGGAAGCTGCTGTTGCTTCACTTAAAAAGAAACAAGCAGAAAATGTTGTTGCCTTAACGAAGAAAAAGGTGCGCTATCTGGTCCTGCAGATGGTCCTGCTGACGCTGTGTTATGTAATCTTTACCCTGTCTTATACCTCACAGAGCTTTGCGGCCTATTATTTTCTCAGTCTGGCTTTGCTGATTGCGGCCCTGCTCCAGTATATCAGGATAACCCTGTATCTGCGTAATCCGGATATACTTACAGTATCCGATACCCCAATGCAGCCGAAAAAGAAGAAGTAAAAACCAAAAAAGGCTGACCGGAAATTTGCTTCCGGTCAGCCTTTTCATTTTTTTTAGATAGCAGGGGACGCTGGTAAAATCTAAATATTGTTAAAAGGAGAATCTTAGCGAAATTAGTAGAATTTATTATAAAAAAATTGATATAATGATAATGTTTTTACTTACCGGACTTTTTTACAGAAATTCATCATGATATAGGGACGAACTTTTACCTACTGGTATGGGAGGAGTATATAATGATCAACAGAAAGCTGCAGGAATGGGTGGAAGAAGCCGCAAAGATGTGCCGGCCCGCCCGTATCTGCTGGTGTGACGGTTCCCGGGAAGAAAACGACAGGCTCTTTGAGGAAATGGTGGCCGCGGGGACAGCGATTCCGCTCAATCCCCACAAGCGCCCGGGCTGCTATTTGTTCCGCAGCCATCCCTCCGATGTGGCCCGGGTGGAAGAAAGGACCTTTATCGCCTCGAAGACGCGGGAAGACGCGGGGCCGATGAATAACTGGATAGACCCGGTCGAACTGAAAAAAACGATGACCGCGTTATATTCGGGCTGTATGGAAGGGCGGACTATGTATGTCATCCCCTATTCCATGGGCCCGATCGGCTCGCCTATCGCCAAAATCGGCGTGCAGATTACGGACAGCCCCTATGTGGTAGTGAGCATGCGCATCATGACCAGGATGGGCGCCGGGGTACTGGAAGCGCTGGGTGAAACGGGTGAATTCGTCAAGTGCCTGCATTCGGTGGGGTACCCTTTGGCCGAAGGGCAGGAGGATGTGCCCTGGCCGTGCGCGCCTATGGAGCATAAATACATCAGCCATTTCCCGGAAGAGCGAATGATCTGGTCCTATGGCTCCGGCTATGGCGGAAACGCGTTGTTAGGGAAAAAATGCTTTGCCCTGCGCATCGCCTCCGTACAGGCGAGGGATGAAGGCTGGCTGGCCGAACACATGCTGATACTTGGCCTGACCGATTCGGAGGGCAATAAGAAATATATTGCGGGCGCTTTCCCCAGCGCCACCGGCAAGACCAATCTATCCATGCATATCCCCACGATTCCCGGCTGGAAAGTGGAGACTATCGGCGACGATATTGCCTGGATGAAGTTCGGTTCGGATGGCCGGCTTTACGCCATCAATCCGGAGGCGGGCTTCTTCGGCGTTGCGCCGGGGACATCCGTGTCTTCCAATCCCAACGCTATGCAGACTATCTCCAGGAATACCATCTTCACCAATGTAGCCCTGACTGATGACGGTGATGTTTGGTGGGAAGGTATAGGTTACGACGCACCGGCTCATCTGATCGACTGGAAGGGGAATGATTGGACTCCCGCCTCCCCGGAGCCGGCAGCCCACCCCAACGCGCGTTTTACCACACCGGCGTCGCAATGCCCTGTGATTGCGCCGGAATGGGAAGACCCGGCCGGGGTCCCCATTTCCGCATTTTTGGTGGGCGGCCGCCGCCCTACCGTTATTCCGCTGATTCATGAGAGCTTTGACTGGAATCACGGCGTCTTTTTGGGCTCCATCCTAGGTTCGGAGATTACCGCTGCCACGACCTCGGATAAAATCGGGCAGGTGCGGCGCGACCCCTTTGCCATGCTGCCTTTTATCGGCTATGATGTCTGCGCTTATCTGCAGCATTGGTTGGATATCGGAGTCACAGGCGACGCCGCCAAACTGCCCAAAATATTTTATGTCAACTGGTTCCGCAAGAGCAGCAGCGGTAAGTGGCTGTGGCCGGGATTCGGCCATAACAGCCGTGTCTTAAAATGGGTCATTGAAAGAGTCTCGGGGAGGGGCCAGGCCGTAAAGACGCCTATCGGTTATTTGCCCACGCCTGACGCGCTCGATGTAGAAGGGCTCGAAATGGACCCTGCTGTCCTGGAAGAGCTTCTGAGCGCAGATAACAAGCAGTGGCTGAATGAAGTCGCCTCCATCAAAGCATATTACGCAAGCCTTGGCGATAAACTTCCGCAAGAATTACATGAGCAGTTGGCTGCCCTGGAAAAAAGGCTGCTGGAGTAAACTTTAGATAAAAACGTATATAAAAATGAATTAATAAATGCAAGAGGCCGCGGGCAAATCCCGCGGCCTCTGATGTTTACCCTGCTCGATTCATCCTTATAGCTTATCCTTGGCGCACACCCCGCAGGTACCGACCACATTCAGCACCCGCAGTACGGGACCGCGCATATAAATGCCGACGTCGCCCTCCCGGACGGCGGTAATGCGCACCTTCCAGTCTTCCAGGTCTTCCAGCCGATGCTTCAGGTCCGCGCTTCCCGGTATCAGCACATAGGCGGCAATATCCGTATCCGTGTCGACCAGCTCGAAATGTGTTCCTTCGATTTCACTGATCCTTAAGGTACCGTTGATTACAGAAGTCAAGGTCAACAACCCCATTCTTTCCATCGTTCTCAAGACGGTCACGGCAGCCTGGGCCCGGGTGGAGGTCCCCCGGGGCTGGAAGGAATCGGCGCTTACTCCGTTCATCAGGCCTTTGCCGTAGGCTAAGAGTACGCTGTTGACAGCGGCAGGGGAGATGTCGAAAAAATCCTTAAAGGGCCAGGACGTGCCATTGTCCGGCAGCTTCTGGTCCTCCGAATTCAGAACCCGGACTACCATCATCGCCATTTCTTCCCGTGTCGCCGGCGCATCGGGCCGGAAGGGCTTGCCCGCGCCTTGGATGATTCCCAAGCGATAAGCTGTCTCTACCGGATTAAAATACCAGGCGTCGGCTGGTACATCAGGAAAAGCGGGGAGGACGGAGTCTTCCATCCGGATTCTCCGAGCAGGGTCGATATTCGCCAGATTGACCAGCATATTGGTCAATTCCGCCCGGGTAATGGGGCGGTCCGGCTGGAACAACGCGCCGCCTGCGCCGCCCACCAGATTATGCGTCGCCAGAATCCGCACGTCATTTTCGCTCCAGTGGCCGGCCAAATCGGTAAAAAGGGGACGGTCGGCCATGATGGCATATTTTCTTGCTTTACTTATCTTAGCGGTCAAGGTTTTGCTGGCGGGGTCCACGACGCCGCCCACATAAATCCATTTGCCGGGGGTGCTGCTGCATTCATGGTATATGACCAATGAACGCGGATCCGCACCTTCCAGCAGGCCCTCGTCATAATGCAGGGTCAAATCAAGGGGTTTTTCCGCGCTTACTTCCTCCTTCGGCTCGTATACCGGACTGACCGGATAGAGCGCCTGGTCCTCCGGCGCAGCGAGTACAGCAGCGGGACAGACTAAAGAAAGAGAAACAGCAAGGAGCAGGAGATGGCGGAAGAAGCTTTTATGTTTTTTGTTCATGGTTATTACCTGCCTGTCTTTCTTTGGTAATGATCGCCAATAAAGTATCGGGCTGAATGATAATAATGATAATAAGGATATTGTTTGATGATTTCTCTGGGAAAAACGGCCAGAGTAGATTAGAATAGAAGAAAGATATCTATAAAAAGGAGTCGGTCAAATGATTAAAATCGTTTTTAAATCCAAGCTGAAGCCGGATATCTTAGAGGAGTATTTAAAAATCATCACGGAATTGATTACTGAAACCAGAAAAGAAGACGGCTGTATCTCCTATGATTTGTTTGAAGACGTCAAGGACCCCCTGATTCTGACTCTGATCGAAGAGTGGCGGGATGAGGAGGCTATCGAGCGGCATAACAATACCGGGCATTTTACAAGGATTGTCCCGGAATTGCGGAAATTCAGGGAATACGGCGAGATGAACCTCTACAAAAAGCTGCCTTATTAAAAGAATTTAATTCCATACGTACTGGGCGTGCCGCAAAATAGCCTGTCATCCTGAGCAAAGCGAAGGATCTTAGTCGAAATAGGGAAAGATTGCCCCGGTTTCTAAGATTCTTCAACCATTACATGGTCTCAGAATGACACATCCGCTATTTTTCGACAGCCCTTTTTTTGTTTAAAACAGGGGGTGGGTTCATCCATCCCCCTGTAGTGTTTTACGCCCCGTCGTCTTACTTGACGATACGGATGCCTTGGGTGGCTTCGTCATATTCCACGGTGGCGCCTAAAGCCTCACTGATGAAGCGCAGGGGTACGAAGGTGCGTCCGGGGGGCAGGGAGACCGGCGGCTGATCCAGCTGGACCCCTTGACCGTTGATGAAGGCTGTCCGGGAATCCAGGGTCAGAAGAATCACCGTATCGCCGTAAATGATTCTGATCTGGCGCGTGGCCTCATCCCAGATGACCTGGCCCCCCAGGACCTCTCCGATGAAGCGGATGGGGACCATGGTACGGCCGGTGCTTGTGTCAATATAGGGGAGAGCGTCCAGGGTGTAAGTCTGCTCCCCTACGGTGACGGACTGCTGTCCGATAATTAAGGTAACTACCGCTGCCGGCGGTTTCACAACCGGCGGAATTAACGGCGGTATTGTTGTTCCCGAACTGCCGGGACGCCGTGGACGACTGGAAGGAGGAGGCGGGGGAGGAGGCGGAGGCGTCACGCTTTCTGCTTCAGGCGTAGCCCGCAGGAATACGCCGGCGGATTCCCGGCCCAGGATATCGAGGGTAGTAAGACGGATTTCGTATTCCAGGCTGTTGGCTAGGCCGGTGATGCTATACGTTTCCACACCTTTGGCCAGCCGGACTTCCTGATGGAAGTCGTCGTCGTAATCATTCTTCCAGGCCAGTCTGATTTGGTCCAGATATTCGGAGGCCGGGTCGCTCCAGGAAACGGTAATCAGGCCGTCGCCGGCCTCGGTCCGGGCGCCGCTCACTTCTTCCACAGGAGGCGCCGCGGCCAATACCGTTACCGTTCTGTACGCATCCGTCCCCATGAAGACCCCCGCATAGCTCTGCACGGCGCTCCGGACCAAGAGCCGGTAATCATCCCCGGCGGTTAAGGGGGCCTCCGGCACAAACCGGGCCTTCCGGGCTAAGAAAACATCCGTATCCGCGGGATCGGAGACCGTATCCACAGCGGATACCGTCCCCGGCACCAAATCATAGGCGTCGGGCGCATCCTCGCTGGGAACGAGCAGGCTGATATTGCCGGTATTCAAAGTATCCGCCAGCATATAGCGGTCAAAGAGGATTTCCACCCGGTTCTCACCGGCGGTATCCGAGACTGCGGTCACCGCGGCCACCGCGGGGGGCAGGAGGCTCTTTAAGTTGACGTCCACACCGGTACGGGGCGGAGGAACATCCATTACCTCACTCTGGGCAGTCATGTAGCCGTCCTTCTCATAGGTCACCTGCCACCAGCCGGGGGGCACATCCCAGCCGTAGTAGCCGTTGCTTCCGGTGTATAAAGGATTTTGCTGCCCGAACCAGGCGGCGTCCCAGGGAACCATGACGGCATCTTCACCGCTCCCAATCCGCTCAGAGATTGTCGCTTTTACACCACTGAGAGTATTGGTTGGCACCGCCTCGTAGACAATGCCGCTGGGATCCCAGATCCAGAAGGGATCGGCAATCTTTTTCTTCCTGGGGTCCCAGGGATCCCGGTCATTATTGTCGTTATCATCACGGTTATCATCGTTATTATTGTTTTGGTCTTCATTTTTGCATTCGTCGTCTTGGGCCATATCCTGCCTTACCTTGGCAATCTCTTTGTCGATCTGCCTGTCAATGGCATATTCCATGGCTTTGCTGGCGCCAAAGAGCAGCAGGGTACCGATACCGAAGGTTGCCGGGGCCAGCAGGGTGCCGGCCAACATCAGACCCGCCTTGCTCGCTTCACCGATCATCAGCTTGTTGGCCAGGTGGTCAAGCTGATCCCGGTACATCGTACTTAACCCGCCGCAGTTACCGGCCTGCTCCGTCAGGCGGCCCAGTTCGTCCAGCTTGCCGGGAATGCCCAAGCCGTCATGCAGGGTCTTGCCCCAGTCGGCGGCGTTCAGGGCCTTCCCGGTCTTCTCATTGAAAATAACCTTGGTCCCCACATGGAGCAGGTCCCCCGTTGCCGCCGCACCCATCCGTCCGGCAGTTCCGGTATCAAGGTAGGATTGGGAGATATACCCTTCCACCCAGACAGTGTAGGTATTGCTGGGAACGGTTATCTGAGAGCCATGCATTTTGAACCCGTAGACGGGGATGCCGGTTTCAGAGACCTCCACCGATTCGGCTGCCATATGTGCATAGTCGGTATTCCGGGCCACCGTCATCTCTACCCGGGCCTGGATATCCGGCAGTTCGGGCAGGGTGAATTTCACACCGCCGTGCCGGGAATCGGAGACCTCATCGGCAGGCCAGTCCTCCGGCGGGCTGATAGCCGCTTCCGAAATTTCTTCAAATTCGCTGTCCTGCAGCTGCCAGGGCAGCAGGTTGCGCAGCTGCTCTTCCGTGGGCGTATCCAGTGTATTTAACTCAGCCGGATCTTTTTTGGTTTCATAGCTGAGATACACCCCTCCCAATTCATACCCGGAGAATTTGACGGTTGCCATGTAGTCGCCGTTGGGTAATTTCTCAGCCTCACTGCTGAAGGGATAAACGGAAACCGCCGCACCTCTGATTTTATCCGGGTTGTTGAATTTTAAGGTAATCTTAATGCCCCCGGCGTACGGCACAATCACATAGGGGAAACGGGCCGTGCCGTCAACGGGTTTGAAACGGAATTCAAGGCCGTTCCCCTGCTGCAGGATCACCTCTTCCAGTGTCGGTTCAGCCGGGTCATAAAGGACCTGCAGGGTGTTGGACCGGTAGCTGACGTCTTGAAAATCGCTGTCCGGTAAATAGGCCGCCGCGTGGAGCCGGTGGTTGACGGGACTCCCTTTGTCCGGCAGGGTTACCCGCAAATACCAATAGCCGGCGGGAGAGACCAGGGCCTCCCCCAAAAGCAGAGCCTCGTCATAGACCCGCACCACGGCCCCTGTCGGGCCCCGGCCGCTGACGACGGCTTCCAGCTTCGTTACCACGGCCGGTCCGTTAAGGGTCAGCTTGCTGATTCGGACCTGGGCTGTCGCCATCTCCTTGTGCCAGCCGCCCGCAGGACCCCAATCCAGGCTGCCCTGGAATACCAGCCGGCCGGCCGGCTGGTATTCCGCCAGCTTCACCAGCCAGTTGAGCCGCTTTGGCTCTCCTTTCTTTAGAGCCACGTCCCCCAGGTTAACCTTGATAGAACCGTTATTCTCGGTCACAGTCTTTTCTTGGCCGTCAAAGACCATGCTCTCCTCTACCAGTTCACAACCGACCGGCAGTTTCAGGTTAAAAACGGCGTTTTGCAGGGTATGGTCAGACGAGGTTTGAAACAAATTAATTTCCGCCCCCAGGCGCACTGTTGCCCCAGGCACGGCTTCGGCCTGGGCGGTGAAAAGGGCCCCCTGCACGGTAGTAGACTCAATCGCGGACAAATACACCGTTCCCAGATCTACAACCCCATATTGATTAACGGTAACAGGTATCCTGGCGCTGTATGTGGGATGCGCCAGGTTGTATACATAAGAATAGGGGTCGTAGTAAAAACTCAGCAAATAGTCTCCCGCCTCGGGCACAGAGACCCGGAAGGAACCTTTCTCCACCGGGATGGAGCATACGGTAATTTGTTGGTTCTTCTCATTAATAGCGTATAAGGTACC
>JAVEYA010000062.1:0-13332 GCA_034003745.1 Clostridia bacterium | reverse complement strand
ATAGATAGCCGACACGGCAATAACCCAAAAACCGATCCCGAACGCCAGCACAGTAATCGCTACCAGGGAGTGTCCATACAAAAAGCCCAGGAAGAACTCGGCAATCAGGCTGCAGCAAGCGGCAATGATAATTGCTTTGGTTCTTCCTGCTTTATCGGCAAACATGCCCCATAAATAAACTGAAGGCACGCCGAACATGATGATAAAAGCGGCCAGCCGTCCGCCCACCGCGGTGGCGGTAACCTCGTCATATCCTGCGGCGAAGCTGCAGGCCATCATGAACGGTCCGATCCAGCCCCAGAAGGCGTATAATTCCCACATATGCCCCATATAGGATGAGGTAATCAACACCGGACCGGCATAGCCGCCCTCCGGCGCGGGCTTCGCCGTTACGGCCGGCGCGGCGTCGGTGACGTCTGCGGGGGTCTCCTCTTCTTCCGGTGCAACGGCCGGTTTATCTTCAATGAAAAAGAACAAAATTACGGCAGCCGCAAATACGGGCAGGGAAGTCCACAGTACCCCCGTCCGCCAGCCGTAGGCGGCAGCCAGCGGCGAGGCGATAAAATATGTACAGGCGTAGGCCGCAGTGAGCGCTCCCGTATAGGCCCCGATGGCCATCCCCCTTTGTTTGGGGCCAAACCAGTTGGACAACAGTGAGACGCCCGGCGCGTAAATCGCGCCGGCCGACAAGCCTGTTAAAAGACGCAGGAAAAGAATGCTCTTGAAACCCTGGGCCAGCCAGATAAAGGATGTGGAAAACACAGCCGTCAATAAAGTCGACCAGGCCAGCACCTTATTGACGCCGATTCTGTCCGAGAGCCACCCGGTCAGGAGGACAACGACAATATAGCCAAACTGGATGGAAGCTAAGATGATGCCGATATCGCCGGAGGTCAGGCTGAATTCGTCGGCCATAAAATTGACCACGGCGGAGAAATTATACCAGGGCAGATATCCCAGCAGCATAGACAAACACATTAACAGCAGTATCTTGTATTTCTTTTCCATCTAATATCCTCCCGGAAATAAATTATAGAAATATTTTAATATTTCTGGAAGGATATTAAAAGCCCTAATCTATCTTTCTAATGCGCTCACTGACCCCTTTGAATCGGTTTTTTTCCCAGGCCAGGGTGGTTTCCAGAATACCGACGGTATCCGCACCGAATAGTCCGATGACCCGCTGCAGGGCTAAAAGGTTATAACAGTTGGGGGTGGAACCGGTCTCGGGATACAAGTTATTTAAACCGGGCACCCAGCCGGAAGTAGGTTTCAGGAGCCGGCAATTCTTGTCATAGACGCCTTCTTCCTGATAAAACGAAACTCTGGAACGGACGTCAATAAAATAGGTCCGCTTGAAATAATCGCTCGTTACCGCGACCTTACAGCCCTCCCGGAAGGTAACGGTATATTTGAAGGCGGCGTTGAACTGCTCCGCGTCGAAGAGTTTCTTCAGAACATTCCCCTTAAAGGAATAGATATAATAAAAGCCGAACCCTCCGCTCCCGCCTGAATCTATACTGATCAGGATGTCCGCAACTCCGTCGCAGGTAAAGTCTCCGATAAACAATCTGGGATTATATCCCGCGTTGTCGGCGAAGGTAGTGGAAGTGGTTTGGCCCGTCTTGCCGTCTTGAATGACCAGCGTGATATTGCGGATAAAAATATCGCTTTCCGCATCCTTTTCCCCGGTCAGGGAAACCGTATCCAGCACACCGTCTCCGTTCACATCCGCCTGCATAGTTGTAATCACCATAATTTTATTCCTCCCTTTTATACAGAATATGTACTTCAACCAGATAATTCTTGTAATTGTTTAGTGGACATAATAAAATATTATGGTGAATTTAATTTTGAGTTGCTTTGAAAGGATGACACTACAGTGAACGCAGAATACATCAGAAATATTGCCATTATTGCTCACGTTGACCACGGCAAAACAACACTGGTCGATAAAATGCTGATGCAGGCCGGCGCCTTCCGGGAAAATGCGCAGGTTCAGGACAGGGTCATGGATTCCAATGATCTGGAGCGGGAAAAAGGCATCACCATCCTGGCCAAGAACACCTCCATCCGGTATAACGACTACACCGTCAATATTGTCGATACCCCGGGCCACGCCGATTTCGGCGGAGAAGTGGAACGCATCATGAAAATGGTTAACGGCGTTCTCCTTTTGGTCGATGCTCTGGAAGGCTGCATGCCGCAAACCAGGTTCGTCCTGAAGAAAGCCCTGGAGCAGAAACTGAAACCGCTGGTCGTCATCAATAAAATGGACCGCGATAACGCACGGCCTGAAGTGATTGTCGACCAGGTGCTGGATTTATTTATCGAATTGGGCGCCCCGGAAGAACTCCTGGATTTCCCCATTATTTATGCTTCCGCCATTAAAGGCTGGGCTTCCGCTAATCCCGACGATGAAGGCGCCAATTTGGAGCCTTTATTTAAAGCCATCATCGAGCATATCCCCGCGCCCGGCGGCGATACGGACGGCCCTCTGCAGATGCAGGTGACGCTCCTGGATTACAGCGATTACCTGGGCCGTATCGGCATCGGCCGTGTCCAGCGGGGTACTGTCAAGAACGGCGCTCAGGTTGCCTTAATCAACAGCAGCGGCGCTGTCACGGTAAGCCGCATCAGCCGTCTCTTTGGTTTTGCCGGCTTAAACCGAATCAACATCGAAGAAGCCGGAATCGGGGAAATTGTGGCGGTGGCGGGATTGGGCGAATTCAATGTTGGCGATACCATTACCGATCCCGAATCTCCCGAAGCCCTGCCCTATTTAAAAATAGATGAACCGACCATCCAAATGAGCTTCCTGGTCAACGACTCCCCCTTTGCCGGGCAGGACGGCGACCCGGTGACTTCCCGCAAACTCTCCGCCAGATTGTTTAAGGAAGTGGAAACGGATGTATCATTGCGGGTCGAGGAAACCGATAAGCCCGAAGTATTTCTCGTCTCCGGCCGCGGCGAGCTGCACCTGGCGATTCTCATTGAAAAAATGCGCCGCGAAGGCCTGGAATTCCAGGTCTCCAAGCCCCAGGTCATCTATCGCGATATTGACGGGGTCAGACATGAGCCTTACGAATACCTGGTCGTGGAAACGCCGGAAGAGTATGTCGGACCCGTTATGGAAAAACTCGGCGAACGCCGCGGCGAGATGGTCAATATGCATAATGAAAGCGGGCAGATCCGCCTGGAATACTCCATTCCCGCCCGGGGCCTCGTCGGCTTCCGTACGGAATTCCTCACCGATACCCGGGGATACGGCACGATGAATCATGTCTTCGAGGCCTATAAACCAGTCAAGGCCGATGCCCCCAATAAAAGAAAAAACGGCTCCCTCGTCGCCTGGGAAACCGGTGTGACCACCATGTACGGCCTCGTATCGGCGGAAGAACGCGGGGCCATGTTTATCGGGCCGGGCGTCAATGTGTATGAAGGCATGATCGTCGGCGAGAACAGCCGCGAGCAGGAAATCGTCGTCAATGTCTGCAAAGAAAAAGCCCTGACCAATATGCGCTCCTCCACCAAGGACGATACCGTGAAGCTGAAGGCCAACCTGACCTTAAGCCTGGAGCAGTCCGTTGAATTCCTGGGCGACCACGATTATCTGGAGGTTACGCCCAAGAATCTCCGCCTGCGCAAGAAGTACCTGAAAAAGGCCGACCGGGAAAAATATATGAAAACCCAACCGCAATAAAAATATGGCGCCTCTCTGTATAACGGAGAAGGCGCCTTGTTTTTGGGACAGAGGGACAGGTCCCTTGTCCCCTTTTCAGTAAAAATGAGGCTGTCGCCAAATAGCCTGTCATCCTGAGTAAAGCGAAGGATCCGCTATTTTGCGACGGCCCCTTCTTATAACATCGGCAGCTTATTTAGAATAATCGTAAAGATAACCATCCCCAACAAAGCAAAGGGATACGTCGCCCCATATCCGCCGGCCGGACCGTCGCTCCCGGTAGCGTCGACAGCCGCGCCCAGCCCCGGCGTGGAGGTCATTCCCCCGCAGATGGCGCCGGATAAGACCAACCAGTTGATTTTAAAAATGAAACGTCCGAGAATAAACCCGGCCAGCACTGCAGCCAAGCCGACGACGATGGCGGTCAGCGCCAGATTCAGTCCTGATTTCAATACGGCGTCAAAGGCGTGATGCCCATAGCGCAGCCCCACGGCAGCCAGGAAGAAACCCACGGCAATATCCCGGATGCTGCCGAGGATTTTTTCCTCCATGCGAAAATTCAAAGGGCCGAGCCTGCCGATATGGCCCAATACCAGCGCGCCGATTAAGACGCCCCCTGTCGCGCCCAGGGAAAAATGGCCCAGTCCCAGCGCCGATAAATCCACATCAATCATCCCGACGGTATAGCCGAACACACAAACCACCGCAAAGGCCGCCAAATCAAAAGCGTTTTCCGGCAGCAGACCGTTTTCTTTGGCGCTTCCGGCCCGGGCAATTTCCAGACTGTACGCTTTCTTTTCCGCTTGGGTATTGATTCTAAAAATAACCGGCAAAAGATACATCGGCAGAATAACAATCAATACGCCGAAAGGATAGCCCACGGCGTAGCCGGTACCCACACCGGCTTCGGCATTTTTGACGAACTGATTTTTTTGTTCCTCATTTAAAACAGGGGTATTTTCCGCCCGCAGGGCTCCACTGGGGTCCAGGACTCTCAGAACTCTGTCTTGCTCATCCCCAGCCATTTTTTCATATTTACCTATTTTCAGCCGCGCTTCTTCTTTGGCCGTTTCCAAAGCAGCGCCCAAACCCGGTGAACTGGTCAGCGCGCCGACGTAGACGCCTGCTGCTTCGTAGGGATTGATATCTTTATTGATCAGCGCAGCTGCGTAAGTTCCCCCTGCCCCCACAGCCGTGATTACAAAACCCAGGATAATGAACTTCAGACCGTACTTTTTCATGACCGCGCCGATGTCTTTGGCGGAGGACAAGCCTACCGAGGCAATGAACAGGATAATAAACAAGTCCAGATAAATCTTATCGATTATATCCGCCGCAATCAGGCTCCGGGCGGTATTAAAGACGGGGGAACCGTCCGGTATTCCCTGAGCATATTGCAGTACCGCCCAGCCGATGAACATTCCGGTGAACATGATGCCGGAGATGCCTAATTCAAAGCGCCCAATTCTGATTTTGCCCAGGAACCATCCTGTAACAATGGCCAGGGACATCAGTGCGAACGGATTTAAGAGCCAGGCCTGATAAGCAAAGGACATGAAAAGGACTTCCTTTCAACTTGCAGTGGTTTGATTCCAATGGGTCCTATCAGATGGCAATTCCTGAGACTTAATGGCTTACCCTTAAGACTACTTAAATCAATGAGACTACACGAATGATCAGTTGATTACTTTCCACATATTATTCGTAAACTCTACAGGGTCTTGAATCGCCAATCCCTCTATCAACAGAGCCTGATTATACAACAAATCCGTATAAATATCCAATTTTTCCTTGTTGTGCTCATGGGCATCTTTTAAGGATTGGAAAACATCGTGATGGATATTGATTTCCAGGACCTTATCCGCCTTGATGTCTTGATTATTCGGCATCGCGCTCAGGATTTTCTCCATTTCGATAGAGACGGCGCCTTCGTTGGTCAGGCAGACCGGATGATTTTTCAGGCGTTTGGAAGCGCGGACGTCTTTAATCTTATCGCCTAATCTTTCTTTCATATACTTGAACAATTCGGCGTCCGCATCCTTCTTCTCCGTATCTTCCTTATCCTCTTCCGGCTCCAGACCCAGGTCGGCTTCGGACACCGACTTGAACTCTTTTTCCTTGTACTCGTTCAGCATCTTGATGGCAAACTCATCGACGTCGTCAGTGAAGTAGAGAATTTCATAGCCCTTGTCCGCCACCGCCTCCGTCTGCGGCATCTTCTCAATGCGCTCGTTGGAGTCGCCGGAAGCATAATAGATATATTTTTGCTCTTCCGGCATGCGGCTGATATACTCTTCCAGCGTGACCGGCTTCTTCTCTTTGGAGGAATAGAACAGCAAGAGATCCTGCAGAGTCTCCTTGTTTCCGCCGAAGTCGGAATAAACGCCGTATTTCAGCTGCCGCCCAAAGGACTGATAGAAGGTTTCATACTTCTCCCGCTCTTCTTTGAGCATTTTCTCCAGTTCATTTTTGATTTTTGATTTGATATTTTTGGCGATCTGCTTGAGCTGGCGGTCATGCTGCAAGAGCTCCCGCGAGATATTGAGCGAAAGGTCTTCCGAGTCGACCATACCCTTGACAAAAGCAAAATAGTCGGGCAGTAAATCCGCGCATTTATTCATGATTAAGACGCCGTTGGCGTACAGTTCCAGCCCTTTTTCATAATCCTTCGTATAGAAGTCATAGGGCGGCTTTTCCGGGATAAACAAAATAGCGTTATAGCTAAGGGTTCCTTCCGCGCTGATATGGATATATTTGAGCGGTTTATCATAGCCGTAGCGCTTCTCGGCATAGAAACCCTCATAATCCAGCTGGGTCAGCTCGCTTTTATTCTTCTTCCAGAGGGGCACCATGCTGTTGACGATCTGCTCGTCTTGAAACTCCTCATACTCCTTATCGCTGCCTTCTTTGAGCCTTTTTACGGTCAGGTCCATCTTAATAGGATACCGGATAAAATCGGAATATTTCTTGATAATATCCCTCAGCCGGTATTCTTCCAGATAGGTGTCGTATCGTTCATCTTCCGTATTCTCTTTGATTTTCAGGATAATCTCCGTACCCAGTTCATCCATTGAGGCTTGATCGATCATGTACCCTTCTATGCCGGTGGATTCCCACTTCCAGGCTCCTTCCGCGCCCAGCGCTCTGGAGATAACGGTAATTTTGTCCGCCACCATAAAGGCCGAATAAAAGCCTACGCCGAACTGACCGATAATATCGTGACCGTCTTTGATCTCATTTTCCCTCTTAAAGGCCAAAGAGCCGCTTTTGGCGATAACGCCCAGGTTCTCGTCCAGCTCCTCCTTGGTCATGCCGATGCCGGTATCGGTTATCTTTAAAATCCTGTTCGGCTTATCGATGGTGATTTTAATATAATAATTGGCCTTATCAAAACTAATTGCTTCATCCGTCAAGGCTTTGTAGTAAATTTTGTCGATGGCGTCGCTTGCGTTGGAAATCAGTTCTCTTAAGAAAATCTCCTTGTGCGTATACACCGAATTAATCATTAAATCGAGCATTCTTTTTGATTCCGCTTTAAACTGTTTTTTAGCCATACTGTTTTTCTCCTTTCGCTTTATTACGCTTCGTAAAATTAGCACTCTCATCATGAGAGTGCTAATTTATTAATTAACATATTCCGCTACCGTTTGTCAACAGTTTCAGCCGATTTTCAGGTCTCTACCTTTCACAAAATCAGCAAAACTAATTTCGATGCTGTCGTATACTTTCTTCTGTCCGAAGGCATCCCCTTTGGCCGGAACAGCCAAATGCGCTTTCCCATCCGCTGTGGCGAAGCCGGAGGAATAGAGCGACTGCTTCCCGGCGGGTTCCGCGGCGGAGTTCGGCCAGAAGACGGCTTGATCGATTTCCAGGGCATCGAAAGCTTTCATGCCGCCATAGACAGGAACTTCCGCGGCTATGGCCGCTCTCACTTCCTGCAAATCGGCATAATCTACGCCTAAAAGAGCGGCTGTTTCCAGCAACACCGCCAGATTATCCAATCCGGTTAAAGGTTCGATGGCCGGCTTGACTTCCTGAATCTTGCGGTCACTTCTGGTATAGGTACCGGCTGTTTCCGCGAAGCTGACCAGCGGCAGGACCACGTCGGCCGCTTGGACAGTTTTGGTAACAGTGATATCTCCCGCCAGGAGGAAGTCCAGCTTCTTGATTTTGTTCATCAAGGCGGCGTCCACAGCGGCCGGGTCTTCGCCCAGGATGACCAGCGCCTTGATTTGACCGTCTTTGATGGCCTTGGTCAGTTCGACGGCAGTTTTATCAATACCCAGATCAATTAAGCCCTGTGTATTGTTCTTAGAGCGCACCAGAATCAGGCCGCGGTGCGGTTTGCCGATCTTGCCGCCGACAACAGCCAGGTCGGCCAATAGTTGTATCGTCTCGGTGGTGACGCTATCCTCATCAATGACGATGATGGGCTTCTTAGCCGCTGCATAGGCTTTGGCTACAGCGCCGACACTGTCGGAAACATTTGCTTTGGAAACGGCTGCTTTCAATTCCGGCCAGCCGACAGTCGTCTTCTCTGCCTGTGCCTCATCAATGGCTTTCTGCTCCAGAAGTCCCTTGATTAATCCTTTGAAGAAATCCAGGCCTTCCGTGGGATTGGCGGAAAGGGCGGCCCATTCTTCCGCACGGGTCTTCGTCCCGCTCACCGTAACCAGTTTGGCGCGGGCAGCAAAGTTTTTCAGCTTAATCCCCATGATGGGATGATTCTCCGCAACATTGCCCACGGCCAGCGCCAAATCTGCGTTGTGGAGTTCCTCATAGCTCGTGGCGGAGGCGTCATAGCCCAGGATTTCCTTTAATCCGGAAGCTGCAGTGTGCGAGAAAGAGCCAATCAGGGAGGTTTCTAATTTATCAGCGATTTTCTTGACCATGAAAGCTTCCTCATTGGTCAATCTGGGAGAGACGGCAAAAGCAATCGCATCCTTGCCGTAGGCGGCCCGGACTGCCTGCAGTCTTTTCACCGCGGTAAGCAGAGCTTCGCTCCAGCCGGCCTCGGTGAGGCCGCTCTTTTCTTTCAACAGCGGCGCTGTTAATCTGTCCTCAGTATTCACATGCCACAGGCCAAATCTACCGCGGGCACAAAGCAGTCCTTCCTCCGCTTCCCGATCGGGCAAAGCGGAGTAGACCTTGCCGCCCTTCGTCTGCAGGATCAGGCTGCAGCCTACGCCGCAGAAAGCGCAGGTGGAATCCGTCTCTTCCAGGTCCACCGGGACCTGTTTCGTGATGGCGGCCTTCTCCATGCAAGCGCCGGTGGGGCAGACGTCTGCGCACTGTCCGCAGGCAATGCAATCGGTTTCATTCAGCGGCAGGCCGAATTCGGGTTTGACAATAGAGTCAAAGCCGCGGTCCACCAAACCCAACGCCGTAATGCCCATAACTTCGTCGCAGGCCCGGACACATAAGCCGCAGAGGATACATTTGTCGGAATTGCGCTCCAGGAAAGGATGGTCGTCGCATTCCTGGCGCTTATGCTTCTCCCCGATGCGGTTGGCGGTATCGATATCATATTCATGGATATATTGCAGCAGCTGACATTCGAAGTAGTCACGGCAGCCGCATTCCAGGCAGCGCGACGCTTCTTTCTTGGCCGTTTCCTCGGTCATCGTATACGTGACCTGGGAGAAATCCCGCTTTCTGGTTTGCGGATCCTGATGAGACAGCTTGACGCGCTTAGCTTTGGTCCTGTCGGCAAAGTCGGCTTCCGTCAAGTCTTCTTGTTTGCAGTAGGGCGGGACAACGTGGGGGATGATTTGTCCATTCAGATAGCTGTCCATCACAGCGGCGGCGTGTTTGCCCTGGGCAATGGCTTCAATAGCGATTTTCGGTCCGGTAGCGGCGTCTCCGCCGGCAAAAACGCCGGGCAGATCGGTCTCAAAGGTACCTTCTTTCACGGTGATAGTACCCCGCTTGGATAAGGCTACGCCGATCTCCTTGGCATTGACGGCCTGACCGATGGCGGCAATGACCGTATCCGCTGCAAGAGTGATCTCTTCACCGGGAATCGGTTCGGGCGAACGTCGCCCGGAAGCGTCCGGCGCGCCCAGGCGCATTTTCTGGCAGCGCATCCCGACGGCTTTCTTCCCATCGCTTAAGACTTCCAAAGGAGCCGTCAGGTAAATAAACTTGACGCCTTCTTCTTCCGCTTCTTCAATTTCAATATCTTCCGCCGGCATCTCCGCGCGGGTACGGCGGTAAATGACCGAAACTTCCTCCACGCCCAGGCGGACGGCTGTCCGGGCCACGTCCATAGCCGTATTGCCGCCGCCGACGACGAGGACTTTCTTGCCCAGGTCGACTTGTTTGTTTAAAGTGACTTCTCTTAAGAAATCAATTCCGCCGAGGATGCCGGGAATATTTTCGCCTTCGCAGCCCAGCGGCGTGCTCTGCCAGGCGCCGACGCCAAGGAAGTCGGCGTCGTAAGCTTTCCTCAGGTACTCCAGTGTAATATCGCGGCCTATCCTGGTGTTATAGATGATTTCCACACCCATAGCGCGCAGGAGGTCAATTTCCGCTTCCAGCAGATCCTTGGGCAAGCGGTATTCCGGAATGCCGTAGCGAAGCATTCCGCCGGCTTGGGGCATCGCTTCGTAAATCGTCACTTGATGACCTTCCTTGGTCAAAAAGAAGGCTGCGGAGATTCCGGCCGGACCGGCTCCTACTACTGCAATCTCTTTTCCGGTGGCTTCTTTCATTTCCGGCAGAAGGCTGCCTTCCTGCAGGGCCAGCTCACCCACAAAAGTCTTCAGCGCCGCGATAGCAATAGGCTCTTCCACCAATTGGCGGCGGCAGGCTTCTTCACAAGGATGCGGACAGACGCGCCCGATACTGGCAGGCAGCGGAATTTTTTCTTTGACGACTTCCACGGCTTCCTGATATTGCCCGTTGGCAATCAAGCCCACATAACCCTGGCAGTCCGTCTGGGCGGGACAGGCCAGCGCGCAGGGCGGGCGACAATCCCCACGGTGATCGGACACCAATAACTTTAGAGCCGACTTGCGGGCGGCGTTGGTGCGGGCAGTATGGGTCTTAATTACCAGGCCGTCGGCCACTTTGGTGGCGCAGGCTCTTTGCAGCTTGGGGTTGCCTTCGATTTCCACCACGCACATGCCGCAGGCGCCATAAGGCTTGATTCTGTCGTCATGACACAAATGGGGGATCTCGATGCCGTTTTCCAGAGCCGCCTGCAGGATATACTGGTCAGGAGCGGCCAAAACTTCGCGGTCATTAATATTGATACGGACAGTCATTTTCTCCACTCCCTTTCTTAATCAACCTGTACGGCGCCGAAGCGGCAGACAGTTGAACAGTTTCCGCACTTGATGCATTTTTCCTGGTCTATGATATGGGCTTTCTTGACCTCGCCCGTTATTGCCGCAGTCGGACATTTCCGGGCGCACAGGGTGCAGCCGGTGCATTTTGCAGCATCAATGGTGAAGGTCAGGAGGTCTTTGCACTTTTTGGCCGGACATTTCTTATCAATGATATGCGCCAGGTATTCGTCTTTGAAATACCGTAAAGTCGTTAAAACCGGGTTGGGTGCGGTCTGTCCCAAACCGCACAGGGAGGCGTCCTTGACGGTCAGGCATAATTCTTCCAGTTCGGGAATGTCTTCTTCACGGCCCTGACCCTGAGTGATGCGCTCCAGAATTTCCAGCATACGTTTGGTGCCCAGACGGCAGTAAATACATTTGCCGCAAGATTCTTTGCAGGTGAAGTCCAGGAAGAACCTGGCCATGTCCACCATACAGGTGTCTTCGTCCATGACGATCATCCCGCCGGAACCCATGATGGCGCCCGTTTTGGTGATGGACTCATAGTCCACCGTGGTATCCAACAAAGCCGCCGGGATGCAGCCGCCGGAAGGGCCGCCCATTTGCACGGCTTTGAATTTCTTATCATTTTTGATGCCGCCGCCGATATCATAGATAACTTCCCTGAGCGGCATCCCCATGGGGATTTCCACCAGGCCGCCGTTTTTAATCTTGCCGGCCAAGGCGAATACTTTGGTTCCTTTGCTCTGCTCCGTGCCCATTTGGGCGAAGGCGGCTCCGCCTTTTCTGATAATCCAGGCCACATTGGCAAAGGTCTCTACGTTATTGATATTGGTCGGCTTGCCCCAGAAACCGGATTGCGCCGGAAACGGCGGCTTCAGGCGCGGCATGCCGCGTTCGCCTTCTAAAGAGGCGATCAGAGCCGTTTCCTCACCGCAGACAAAAGCGCCTGCGCCTTTTTTTATACTGATTTCAAAATTAAATTTGGTGTCAAAAATATTTTTGCCGAGGTAGTTGGCGGCTTTGGCCTGTTGGATGGCTTTTTCCAGACGCTCGATGGCCAGCGGATATTCCGCGCGGCAATATATAACGCCTTCTGCGGAACCGATGGCATAACCGCACAGAGCCATGCCTTCCAGAATGGCATGGGGATCGCCTTCCAGTACGCTTCTGTCCATAAACGCGCCGGGGTCGCCTTCGTCGGCGTTGCAGACCACATATTTGACGTCGCCTTTGGCTTTCTGTGCAGCGTCCCATTTGAACCAGGTGGGGAAACCCGCGCCGCCGCGGCCTCTTAAGCCTGCGGTCTTGATTTCACCGATGACGGCGTCCGGCGTCATGGACTTCAGGGCTTTTTCCAGCGCTTTGTACCCGTCGTTGGCCCGATAATCCTCCAGGCTTTCCGGGTTCATTTTCCCGCAGTTCTGCAAGGCGACACGGACTTGTTTGTCCAGGATCGTATAGGGGTTTTCCGAGGTTGAAACAATGTATTTTTCAATAGGCGCCCCCTTCACCAGGTGGGATTCCACGATTTCATCCACCATCTCCGGGGTGACGTTGCCGTAAGTATAAATATCTTCGTCTTTAATAATATCGATAAGAGGTTCATAAAAGCACATGCCGATACAGCCGGTTGCTTCAACTTCAGCCGGGATTCCCTGCTTTGCAATGGCCTGCTGCAGCCTTTCCATCACTTTCTTACCGCCGGCCGCGATGCCGCAGCTGCCCAGTCCGACCCTGATTTTCATGGCTTAACCCCCTCTTTGTCCCTTTTGATGATATCCTTGATAACCTGTCTGGCTTTGACCGGGGTCAATTTGCCGTAGGCCTCGCCGTTGACCATAATGACCGGGGCCAAAGAACAGCAGCCCAGACAGGCCACGTCTTCCAAGGTAAACAGGCCATCGGCGGTCGTATCCCCCGGCTGAATCCCCAGCTCATCGCACAAAGCATTTCCGACTTCTTCAGAACCGTTAACATGGCAGGCCGTGCCCTGGCATTGCAGAATCAGATATTTGCCCACGGGCTTCATCCTGAACTGCGCATAGAAAGTAGCTATACCGTATATCTTGGCTCTCTTATTTCCTGTTTTATCGGCGATTGCTTTTAAGACATCCAACGGAAGGTATCCGTAAATGTCCTGCGCTTTTTGCATAATGTTGATTAAACTGCCGCTGACGCCTTTATATTCCTGAATAACTGGGTCCAGCAAGCTTAAATCGACTTGATGATTCGGAAAATTCCCTTCCATTTTTTCTGCACAATGATCGCACATTTTAGCTCGCTCCTTTCTATAATTTTAAATTATATATTACACCAATATTAATCATAATTATATATGGAAGTGAGAATATCCAG
>JAVEYA010000061.1:0-13489 GCA_034003745.1 Clostridia bacterium | reverse complement strand
CCGGGGCTTGCCCCTCTGATTTTTACTCGAAAAGCAAGCTCATTGTGGCTGCTTGATAAATTCAACACGGAAAGGAGAATTAACTTAAATTTTCTAATTCCGTGTCTTGACAATAGGGAGCATTATAAACAACGCCTCCTAAAATATTTTTCGTCATATAGACAAAATAAGGGAACATTTGGTTCTCTATTTTTATAAAAACAACGCCTCCTGGCAAGGATACGGACAGGAGGTTTTTTATTGTCATGAATATGAATAAACGCATCCATTATATTTTAGGCGTATCCGCGCTGCTGTTCGTCTTTCTCTTTGCCCGGACGGCTTATTTGCAGTTGTGGGACAGTCCCGATACGGGTGTGGCTTTGGCGGAAAAGGCCCTGAAATACCGCACCCAGGTTATCTCCGCAGAGGAATATTACCGGGGCGAGATACTGGATAGGAACCTGCTTTCCCTGACGGACTCACAGGTTAAGCCCGCGCTGATCGTGTTTCCTTCCAGCATAAACGATCTGAATGCTTTAGCGAAGGCGCTGTCCGTCCTTATTGAGATGACTCCCTCCGAGATTTCCACCCGGATAAAAAGGGAGCAAGACCTTTACGGCAGCCGTACCCCCGTCATCGTAAAAACGAACTTGACGGAAGGGGAGATTCAGCAGTTGCAGAGCTCCGTAATCGCTGCTACTGCCGTTATACCCATGAAAATCAGATACGGAGAAAACTCTCTGGCCCGACATATTGTCGGCTATTTGAACAGGATCGATTCTGCGCAATGGCAGGAACTCCGCGAGAATAAAAAGACAACCGATACCAATTCCAGCCTGCCCACTGCCTATAAAATAACGGATAATATCGGTGTCAGCGGCTTGGAGGGCAAATATGAAGAGGTGTTGCGGGGCTCCCGCTCCCAGGATAAGATCCTGGGCCTGACCGATGCGAACGGCAAGCTTTTGCCTGGTTTGGGTTATAAGCGGCAAAATGATTCTTCCGATCCCTGGAGAAATCATCTGGTGCTGACCCTGGACAAGAGATACCAGGGAATTGTGGAAAGAGTCATGGACGAGCAGATTATTCGAGGCGCGGTAGTAGTGCTCGATATCGCCAGCGGCGATATTCTGGCCGTAGCCAGCCGCCCAAATTTTGAGCAAAACAAGATTGAAAAATATTTGGACGGTCGGGACGAATTGATTGACCGTACTTCCCGGGTGGCTTTCTATCCCGGCTCCGTTTTTAAAATGACGGTGGCGGCCGGGGTGCTGGAAGAAGGTTTGGTCGCTCCAGGTGAGAAGTTCAACTGCACCGGAGTACATGAATTTAACGACGGCACGGTAATCAGCTGTCTTAGGCCGCACGGAGAGGTCAATATGGAAGAGGCGGTCAGCCGCTCCTGTAATACGACCTTTGTGCAATTGGGGCAACGCCTGGGCAACGCCAAATTTTACGAATATGCCTCCAGGCTGGGCTTTACGGTGAATATCAATACCGCTTCCCCACCGGCACTGTTGGGCAATGCTTCCATCGGCCAGCAGGGCGTTTTGGTCAGCCCGCTGCAGATTGCCAATTTATACGCGACAATTGCCCGGGATGGACGCTACCGTCCGACCCGGTTATTATCCTCCATTCGCAACTATCAGGGCGACCTTATTTATGAATATCCCAATCAGCCCGCTGTTCAGGCTATCAGTACCGAGACCGCCAAAATTTTGCAAAAAGCTCTGGTCAGTGCGGTGCAAAGCGGTTCCGGTTTGCAGGGCTGGCTGGATGGATACGGTACTGCCGGAAAAACCGGAACAGCACAAACCAATAATACCGACAAGGTCATCGCCTGGTTTGCCGGATATACGCCTGTGGACACTCCTCGTCTGGCTATCGCTGTCATGGTGGAAGAAAACGCCGCGGGGGCGTTCACAGGGTTGCGCGGCGGCGATAATGCCGCGCCGGTGTTCAAAGAAATCGCCGAGGAGATTCTGGCGCTGGAAAACATATTGGAAAATGAGTCTTGACAAGAAACCTCCAAACTTCTATTATTTTTTAGTAGATTATAAAAAGGAGGTGGACGAAATACCCAGTTATGATTATCGCTGTCCTGCGTGCGGCAAATTTACGGTCCGTCAGGGTATTAAAGAAAAAGCATTGGACGCTTGCCCTACTTGTGGTTCGCCCGTCCACCGGGTTATAGGCAAGAATGTGGGAGTTCTTTATAAGTGTTCAGGCTTTTATTCCACGGATTCCAAATCTTCCGCCGCCCCGGCCGCGGAAACGGCTGCTGCCGATACCTGAAATAAGCAATTAAAAAACCAGTAAGGATAAAATCCTTGCTGGTTTTTGATTTCTTCCTGCGGATGAGCTTATTTGCTCATGTTGTCCATGGCGTACTGAACCAGTTTCTTGGTGATAGTGCCGCCAATATAACCATTCTGTCTGGAAGTTAAGGAGCCCTTGTCAACAGTAGCATAGTTGCCGATTCCTAATTCGTTGGCAATTTCATACTTGAAATTGTTGAGAACGTTTTTTGCTCCGGGAGTCTGAGTAGACATCTGATTTGACGTCTGGTTGGCCATTTTATTGTCCTCCTTGTATAAGTTTATTTTTAGGTTCACTGATAGTCTTCCCGCAAAATATGAAAAGATATTATGCAAAATATTTAACAAATTTGGCATAAACAGAAGTACTTATTTCGGTATAAAAGTTTTAAAACTAAGTTTTGGTACTGGCACATTTTCAGCCGCCTTTCATACTATGTTACAACGACAAAAAAGAAACTGGGGGTTGGCTGTGCATGAGTTTAGTCACGATGGTCCTGGTAGTAGCGACGGTCTTACAGAGTCTGGCGCTGTTAATTTATTATCTTAACAATAACGCTTTTCCTCAGCCTTTGTCCGATCAGGAGGAAAGTCACTATCTGGAGAAAGCCAAAAACGGGGACTTGTCCGCCCGAAATGTTTTAATTGAACATAACTTGCGATTGGTGGCACATATCAGCAAAAAATTTGACGGCGCCAGCAATGATAAAGACGATATTATTTCCATTGGCACCATCGGTTTAATCAAAGCTATTAACACCTTTGACATGAACAAAGGCACCAAACTGGCTACTTATGCCGCCCGGTGCATCGAAAATGAAATCCTGATGCATCTGCGCGCCACTAAAAAAAATAAAGGCGAAGTATCCTTATATGACCCTATTGGAGTGGATAAAGAGGGTAACGAGATAACAGTATAAAGATATCCGTTATACAAATAGGCAGCAAAATCCGGTATTACTTGTATTGAAAAGCTAAAAAGGAGGCCGGATGATGAGAAAAATATGTCCCAAGTGCGGTAACCACCTAATATTTGATCAAACCAAACTAGCTAAAGTTGTTCGCAACCCAAACTTTGAATTATATAGAGTGTTTCCTCTATGTTGTTCAAATCAGAACTGTACCTATACAGAAATCTATTGGGAATTTCATGGCGAAACATCGTTGAAGTGATTATCTTGTCCTCAGAGCTTGCCGTCTCGGCAAGCTTTATTCTCTGGCTGCGACTATAACTACCCATTGGTTATATGCAGTTATCTGTGATATTATGGAATAAAGTGCTGGAAGAGGCCGAATAATAAGGCAGATTCTAAATCCAAAAGAGGTATGGGTAATGGCACGACTTGAGGAAATTACCGTTGGAAGCATTATTGCCGGTATAGCCAGTAAGGAACCGGTTTCTATTGTTGCGGTCAAATGGTATGGTACCAATGTCTTGGAGATAACTTTTAAGGACAGAAAAGGGCAGCTTGCCAGCCAGTTATTATATAGAGAAAACGAAAACAGTATAGAAATAATGGACGGTAGCCTGCCCTGGAGCTTTGATGCAGACGCCAATCTGCTCCGACTTGCTTCAGAGGCCTATCGCATCAACTTAGCTCATATATTCGACCCTTATCTTGCCGTACATACATCTGCAATTGAACCGTTGCCTCACCAAATCTCAGCAGTATATCAAGAAATGCTGCCAAGATTACCGCTTCGCTATATCCTGGCCGATGATCCTGGTGCCGGGAAAACTATCATGACAGGCTTATTCCTAAAGGAGCTTATTATCCGTGGCGATTTGAAGCGATGCATGATTGTATCACCCGGAAGCCTGGCTGAGCAGTGGCAGGATGAATTATTCCGGAAATTCAACCTGCGGTTTGAGATCCTCACCAATGACCGTATAGAGTCGGCTGTCACCGGAAATGTTTTTACAGAAGCTAATTATTGCATCGTTCGTTTAGACAAGCTTGCCCGCAATGAGGAAATAAAAGACAAGCTACGCATAACGGATTGGGATCTAATCGTATGTGATGAAGCCCACAAAATGTCGGCCACTGTTTGGGGCGGGGAGATCAAGTATACTAAGCGGTTTCAGTTAGGTCGGCTGCTTTCATCAATCACACGTCATTTTCTGCTTCTGACTGCTACGCCTCATAACGGCAAAGAAGAGGACTTCCAATTGTTTATGTCCCTGATTGATCAGGACCGCTTTGAAGGGGCGTCCCGTACCGGCAATCAGGCTGTTGATGTATCTGACGTAATGCGGAGAGTGGTTAAAGAGGAATTGCTGAAATTTGATGGAAGACCACTTTTCCCGGAACGCCTTGCTTATACAGTTAATTATGACCTTTCGCCCGTGGAGGCCAAACTATATAGTGCTGTCACAGATTATGTGCAGGAAGAGTTTAACCGTGCCGACCAGCTAAACAGCGATCGGAAGACAACAGTTGGGTTTGCTCTAACCATCTTACAGCGCAGGCTCGCATCCTCTCCGGAAGCAATATATCAATCGTTACGACGCCGCCGTGAGCGGCTCGAAAATAGACTGGCGGAGGAAATAATTGGCCGGCGTTCAGCGGAATATACAATAGATGTTCCTATTTCGGATGATTACGATGATGAAGATTTGCCATCCAGTGAACTTGAAGATGTTGAAGAAAATCTGACAGAGAAGGCCTCAGCCGCCTCAACCATTTCGGAACTGGAAGCGGAAATTAGAATACTTAAGAACCTTGAACGTATGGCTAATGAAGTTCGGGCCAGCGGTGAAGACCGCAAATGGGACGAATTGTCTCAACTATTACAGGATAATCAGAACATGTTCGGCGCTGATGGTATGCGCGAAAAGTTAATTATTTTTACAGAACACAGAGATACTTTACGGTACCTCTCTGATAAAATACGTTCTTTATTTGGATACGACGAGTCTGTTGTCACAATTCATGGCGGGCTCCTTCGGGATGAGCGCAGAAAGATTGAAGAGATTTTCAAACAGGATAAAGAGGTACGCATACTAATTGCTACCGATGCTGCAGGTGAAGGAATCAACCTTCAGCGTGCACATTTGATGGTTAATTACGATTTGCCCTGGAATCCGAATCGTCTGGAACAGCGTTTCGGCCGAATACATCGTATCGGTCAAACGGAAGTATGCCATCTTTGGAATCTCGTTTCACAAGAAACCCGCGAAGGCATGGTTTTCCGGCGCTTATTTGATAAGCTGGAGCAAGAGCGTGAAGCCCTGGGCGGTAAAGTTTTTGATATTCTTGGAAAAGTTACTTTTAATAACCGGCCCCTACGGGAGCTTTTGATAGAAGCTGTTCGTTATGGGAATGATCCCGAAGTCCGCGACCGATTGTATCAGGTTGTGGACCGTTCTCTTGACAGGGAGGCACTACGGGCCCTTATTGAGGAGCATGCTCTAACCGAGGATACGATGGACATCCATCAAGTAATGGCTATCCGTGAAGATATGGAACGTATGGAGGCGCATAAACTACAGCCGCACTTTATCGAAGCATTTTTCATCGAAGCATTTTTCAGTGTTGGTGGGAAAGTCCGTCCCCGTGAAAAAGGTCGTTATGAAATTACTTTCGTACCTTTTGCAGTACGAAGCCGGGATATGCAAATAGGATTTGGTGAGCCGGTTCTGCAGCGGTACGAGCGGATCTGCTTCGATAAGGAATTCTGCAATATTCCGGGAATGGCTCCTGCAGCTCTTATTTGTCCGGGTCATCCCTTATTGGAAGCCACAATAGATCTAATACGCGAACGTAATGTGGATGTCTTAAAGCGTGGTGCCGTTTTTGTGGATGAAAGCGATTTTGGGACAGAAGCACGCTTGCTTTTTTACATTGAGGATGCTGTTCAAGACGGTGTTATCTTGCCTAATGGCAGTAAGCGCATTATCTCAAAACATATTCATTTTGTTGAAATAAAAGAAAATGGCGGAGCGTCTAATGCCGGCTATGCGCCATATCTGGATTACCGCGCAGCCAAAGCTGAAGAACTTCAAGCAGTTCGAGAGTTTATTAATAATCAAGGATGGCTTCATACGGATGTGGAGGATATCGCCAGAGGGTATGCTATCTCCCAAATAATCCCTGCGCATGTTTTCGAAGTGAAAACTCGTAAAATTAAGATCATTGAAAAAACAGCGAAGGCGGTCAAAGACCGCCTGACTGCAGAAATACAGTATTGGGATTTCCGGGCGGCAGATTTAAAACAGAAAGAATCTGCCGGAAAAATAAATGCGAAGCTTAATTCCCGGCTTGCAGCTCGCCGTGCTGAGGAACTTGAAGCTCGCATGCAAAAAAGGCTTGCGGAGTTGGAAACAGAGAAGATGATTTCCGCAATGCCTCCCATCATTGTTGGAGGTGCACTTGTCATTCCGCGCGGTCTGTTGCATCAACTGACCGATTTAACAGACACCCATAATGACGAACAAAGTAATCGGCAGGCTATCGAGTACGCTGCAATGAAAGCTGTTATGGATATTGAAACATCCCTAGGGTTTATCCCACGTGACGTAAGCGGTGAAAAATGTGGCTATGATGTAGAGTCTTTGATACCGCAGGAGCTTCGGGTAGACAATGTTCCTTTACGCTTTATCGAGGTCAAGGGCAGGTCAAAAGGTGCGAATTCAGTAACAGTCACGAAAAATGAAATCCTCACGGCGTTCAACAAGCCGGACGAATACATCCTGGCGATTGTCGAGGTGGACGGTACAAACACAAAAACTGTCTATCTGAAAAACCCGTTCCGCGAACGCCCGGACTTCGCATCAACAAGCGTAAACTACGACATTATGGAGTTGATAAATATGTCCGAGGTTGCATATGGAGGTGAGCCATCATGAGTCAGATAGTCTATCACTATACATCACCGCAGGGAGCGTTTGATATCCTCCGTAATAAGACGCTTCGATTTACTGATTGCCAATATCTTAACGACATGAGTGAATTCGTTTACATTCAAGAACCATTCAAGGAGGCGTATGAAAAACTAAGTATAGAACGAAATGAACCGACCGAGAACATTGAGAGTTTTATCGATTCATTCTTCATATCCCCCTATGAAAACGTTGATAAAGACTGGCTGCTACGTCGTCCAAATATGAGCGTTTTTAAAATTGGGGCTATACCACAATTCCGATACTATGTTTTATGTGCATCAAGTAATGATGATAACGTAAATATGTGGAACTATTACGTCAAAGACGGTGCGTATCGAGGATATAATCTAGGGCTTGATACTGACGTTATATCTTCATTTTTTTCTAATTTATCAAATCCCAATATTAAGCTAGTGTCTGGTGCAGTAATCTATGACAAAGCCAACCAAATCGATAAAGTATATAAAAAGCTTAGACACCTTTTAAGCCAGTTTGACAGTCATATCGCATCATTATCTGAAGAAGAGGACGACACTCCAATCATCGACAATTTCCAAGATAATTTGTCAGACTATATTAACGAGCAGAAGGTATTTTTCAAAAACCCTGCATTTGCAAGCGAACAGGAATATAGATTTGTTCTTAAAATTCATAACGATTTCAGCGATTATTCTCACGAAAATAGCAGCATGAATGAGCCTGATTTAAAGGTTGATTTCCGCATCGGGGCAAGTAGCATTATCACACCCTATGTCGAGTGGAAATTCGACCATCGCAAAGCTTTATTGCTTAAACGTATTACGCTTTCGCCAATGATTGAGCCGGGTCTTGCTAAAGAAAGTTTTAAAAGGTTTCTTGCAGAAGATGTATACCGAAACATCGATATAAAAGAATCCGCCATCAAGTTACGATATTAGAGAATAAGGAGTTTATTAGATGCCAGAACATAAAAAGCTAATCGAAGTAGCACTACCATTAGAGGCAATTAATAAGGAGTCTGCACGCGAAAAATCTATCCGGCACGGGCATCCTTCTACACTCCATCTGTGGTGGGCACGCCGGCCATTGGCTGCAGCTCGTGCTGTCATTTTCTCTTCATTGGTGGATGATCCATCATCTCATCCTGAACAATTTCCAACAGAGGAAGAACAAATTGCTGAGCGCCAGCGTCTGTTTAACCTGATTGAAGAATTGGTGAAGTGGGAGAACTCTAATAATCAGGATGTTCTTTCTCGCGCTAAAGAAGAAATCATGAAATCAACCGGTGGAAATCCCCCCGCGCTACTGGACCCCTTTGCCGGCGGCGGGGCAATTCCTCTTGAAGCACAGCGTCTTGGTCTTGAAGCACATGCCAGCGACTTAAATCCCGTCGCTGTTATGATAAACAAGGCGATGATTGAGATACCACCCAAATTTGCAGGGATGCCGCCAGTTAATCCGGACGCTCGTGTAAGCACTATGAATCAAGGATGGGAAGGAGCGTCTGGACTAGCCGAAGATGTACGCTATTATGGCAAATGGATGAAACGAGAAGCATTCAAACGTATTGGTCACCTATATCCAAAGGTGAATGTACCCAAGGAAAAAGGTGGAGGTGAAGCGACAGTTATAGCTTGGATATGGGCACGGACGGTGAAATGTCCAAACCCAGCCTGTGGGTGTCAGATGCCACTAGCGAAGAGTTTCGTACTTTCAAAGAAAAGTGGTAATGAAGCTTTTATACGACCGATAATCGAGGATAGTAGAATTAGGTATGTTGTCGGATATGGGAAAGGGGTGCCAGAAGCACCAAAGACGGCAAGAGGCGCAAAATTCAAATGTATAAAGTGCAATGAAGTATCAACTCCGGACTATATTAAGTCCGAAGCTATATCTGGCCGTATGGGAGCTCAATTGATGGCTGTAGTTGCAGAAGGACCACATGGAAGAATTTATCTCGGACCAGATGATATACAAGAGAATGTTGCGAATGTACCGAAGCCAGGGGATTACCCGACTGGCGAACTTGGTGGGGACCGCCGTGCAATATGGACACCACTATATGGACTTGATACATACGATAAGCTTTTTACTAATCGTCAGCTCGTTACACTTACCACGATTAGTGGGCTAGTTGCAAAAGCACAATATAAAGCCACAGAAGATGCTTTAGCTGCTGGTATGAGTGATGACGAAAAAGGACTTGCGAATGGCGGGAGTGGCGCAAAAGCATACGGTCAAGCATTAGGAGTATACTTAGCTTTTGTACTCGATAAAATGGTTGATTACCACTCATCTCTTTGTTCATGGCATAGTTCTGGTGAGAAAATGAGAAATACTTTCGGACGGCAAGGTATCCCAATGACATGGGATTATGCTGAAGGTAATCCGTTTAGTAATTCATCTGGCAGTTATGATAACATGCTTGAATGGGTTATTAAATGTGTTCAAAATAATATAGGCACTAAAGTTGGTCATGTTCGTCAGTTTGACGCGCAAAGCGATAATGGGTTGAGAAATATCATGGTTTCGACAGATCCTCCATATTATGACAACATAGGATATGCTGATTTATCTGACTTCTTTTACATATGGATGCGCCAAACACTAAAAGAAACATATCCCAAGTTATTCCGCACGATGCTAGTCCCTAAAACCGAAGAACTTGTAGCTATTCCCTATCGTTTCGACGGTAGCGTGGAGCGGGCGCGCGATTTTTTCGAAAACGGGATGTTGAAGACCTTTCACCAGGTTTTCGTATATGCTCGTGAGGATGTGCCGGTCACAATATATTATGCTTTCAAGCAAAGCGAATCTGATGAAGATGATGATGCTGGAAAGCAGACTGCTTCCACCGGTTGGGAAACCATGCTATCAGCAATCATTAAGGCTGGGTTTTCCATTACCGGTACATGGCCTATGAGGACAGAAATGGCTGTAAGGCAAGTAGCAACCGGAACAAATGCACTCGCATCCTCAATTGTCCTTGTCTGTTGCAAGCGCCCAGCGGACGCGCCCGTCTGCACCCGCCGCGAATTTATTAATGTGCTCAAACGCGAATTAAAACCTGCTTTACAGAAACTGCAGGCATCAAACATTGCCCCGGTAGACCTGGCCCAATCCTCTATTGGCCCTGGCATGGGTGTATATTCCCGCTTCTCTAAGGTACTGGAAGCAGACGGTTTACCAATGAGTGTTCGTAGTGCTTTGCAAATAATAAATCAGGAACTCGACCTGTATTTTACTGAGCAGGACGGAGAGCTCGATCGGGATAGCCGTTTCTGTGTAGACCTATATTCACAATACGCCTTTAATAATATGAAATTTGGTGAGGCTGACGTACTTGCTCGGGCAAAGAATACATCTGTAGAAAGGCTGGCAGGGCGTGGAGTGTTATATGCACAAAAGGGCGTTGTTCACTTGCTTACTCGTGATGAGATTCCGACGAAGATTAATCCGTCAGAAACCATTATTTGGCTTCTGACTCAACAGCTAACCCATATGATGGAAACTGGCGGTGTTGTAGCGTGTGCGCAAATCATATCGGAAATGTTTGGTTCTAATGTTGAACAGGCTAAATCCTTAGCATATCGGCTATTTACTATTGCTGAAAAGAAAGGCTGGGCACAAGAGGCATATGCATATAACTCCCTTGTTATCGCCTGGCCGGAAATACAGTCTAAAGCGACCGAACTGAAAGCACAAAATAGAAAAATTGAGCAAATATCACTCTTTTAATACCGAGGCGAAACGATAGGAGGGAACAAGCCTATGGAGAATAATCACACACGGATTGCACAGGGTTTCAGGGTCTTGTTGAAAGCATTGGCGCCCTATATAGCCCGCGAACTTGGCAATGAGTTTGGCAAGGGCTGGTGGAATATAGCCGTAATAGAGAAGCTCTACGACGACCAGAAGCGCGACTTACCATTGAACGGTGAATGGGGAAAGCTGGTTGATTCACTCGATATCCAGCGCTGTCTCTTATTGTTTGATTTGCATTGGAATTCTGTCTTCCGAAAAAAGCTCTCTATAGATCATCGGACTTGGGCGAAGGAACTTACAAGTTTCCGTAATAAACTGGCACATATTGGCGGCGAAGATTTTACTGATGATGATGCCTGGCGGGCGCTGGATACCATGTCGCGGCTTTGTGAGCAGCTTGACGCCGAATATGCAGAAGAAATCCGCGGGCTGCTTCGCAAAGCTCGTTACGGTACCGCGGAAGGTTCCACGACAGTAGTGGAATCGTCTACCGCTCCGACCCCGGTGAAGAATGGTAAGAGCTCCGGCGTACTGAGTCAAGCCCCGGTTTACGGACTTCCAAGCTGGCGGGAAGTTATTGAACCTCATCCAGACGTAGCTCAGGGTAGATATAAAAATGCGGAATTTGCAGCTGATCTCGCACAAGTGGCACGCGGCGAAGGTGCCTATGAATACCGTGATCCTGTGGAGTTCTTTGCTAGGACATATATTACTGAGGGAATGTCTGGTTTGCTTGTTCAGGCATTAAAACGTGTCGGAGGTAAAGACGGCGAGCCAGTTATCCAGCTTAAAACAGCCTTTGGTGGCGGCAAAACCCACAGTATGCTGGCGCTTTATCACATGATGCGCGGCCGCGTCTCGGTTGATAAGATTGTGAATATAAAGCCTGTACTTACGGCAGCTGGTATATCTGCTTTACTGAAGGCAAATGTAGCGGTTCTTGTCGGTACGGCGCTTGACCCAACCAAGAGCAGACGTCCGCAGAATCTGCCCGGTATCACTATAAACACTTTGTGGGGTGAAATGGCCGCACAGTTGGCGGAATCGGCAGGCAATCTTAAGTTGTACGATTATGTAAAAGAGGCGGATAAAAAAGGTGTCTCCCCTGGTTCAGAGGCTATAAAAAATCTATTTGATGCTTGTGCACCTTGTCTTATCCTAATGGACGAGCTTGTGGCCTATGCCAAAAAGCTTTATGGCGCAAGTGAGCTGCCCGCCGGTACTTTTGATAACTTCATTACTTTTATACATGAGATTACGGAAGCGGCCCGGGCAAGCAAAAACAGTCTGGTTGTAGCATCAATTCCGGAATCCGACATTGAAATTGGCGGCGAAGCAGGAAAAAGAGCCTTGGAAGCCATAGAGCATACTTTTGGCCGTATGGAATCAATCTGGAAGCCTGTTGCTGCCAACGAAGGCTTTGAAGTGGTGCGCCGCAGACTGTTCCTTAATTGTAAGAACACGCAAGGACGCGATCTAGTCTGCAGCAGATTCAGCCAAATGTATGCTGAGAATACAAGCGATTTCCCGCTGGAAGCCAAGGAGTTGGAATACAAAGAAAGGATGATTTCCTGTTATCCGATTCATCCTGAAGTTTTTGACCGTCTCTATGAAGACTGGGCGACACTTGAGCGCTTTCAGAGAACTCGTGGGGTCCTGCGTCTGATGGCTGCCGTTATCCATGAATTATGGATGGGTAATGACGCCAGCCTGATGATTATGCCTGGATCAATACCAATGGATGTGCCGAATGTCCGGGATGAACTGACCCGACATCTTTCTGAAGGCTGGAATTCTCTTGTGGACCGCGAGGTGGATGGTAAGAACTCCATTCCTTATCAAAAGGACCAGCAAACGCCTCGTTACGGGAGCAAACTTGCAGCACGCAGGGTAGCCCGTACAATTATGTTAGGCAGTGCGCCAACTGTGCGTGACCAACGAGTACGCGGTATTGAAGCTTCTCGAATACGACTTGGTGTTATTCAGCCTGGTGAGAATATTGCGAACTTCAATGATGCGCTCAATACTCTCCAAGGCGCACTTGCATATCTCTATACTAATCCGACTGGCGACCGGTTTTGGTATGATACACGGCCGACGCTTCGTAAGACGGTGGAAGACCGCGCAACGCAAATCGCTGTCCCTGACGTCGAATTTGAAATCGAGAGAAGGCTGAGATTACTACGCAAAGAGCAGCCGTTTGCTGGCGTGCACATATGTCCAAATTCGTCTCTAGATGTCACGGACGATCAAGCGGTGCGGCTGGTTATATTACGCCCCACAGATGAGTACAAGGCATCTCAACAGATGAATTCTGCGATGGAAGTAGTTGAGAATATTCTTAACTACAGAGGGACTGCACCGCGCATTTATCGGAATATGCTGGCTTTTATAGCTCCGGATCAGGATATGATAGCTTCGCTCAAACAGGAAGTGCGTCGTTTCCTCGCATGGAAATCTATTAAAGAAGACAGCGAAGATTTAAATCTTGATGCAGCCCAGAACAGGGAAACAGATAATAATCTCACCAGAAGCAATGAAACCGTTGAATCACGTATCA
>JAVEYA010000060.1:0-13609 GCA_034003745.1 Clostridia bacterium | reverse complement strand
TTGGGACACCGCTTCCTGCGCCATGTGGAAAGAACCAGATTGCTCTTGCATGTGCTGGATGCAGCCGGTTCCGAAGAACGGGAACCCTGGGCGGATTTTACGATTATCAACCAGGAGCTGGAACGTTATAACCCCCTATTAAAAACCCGCCGGCAGGTGATCGTGGCCAACAAGATGGATTTGCCGGGGGCTGAGGAAAATTTAGCGGAATTACGCAAAAGGTTTGGGGATCAGTATGAGATTTATCCCGTTTCGGCTGTAACAGGCCTTGGGCTGCGCGAGCTGATGTTCCGGACGGCGGCGCTTTTGGAGGAAATTCCGCCCGAATTGCCGCCGGTAGAGGAAGAGGCTTTGCGGAAAGTGAAGGTTGTCCGTGAGGAACCCTATGAAGTAGGCTTCAAGGAAGGGGCCTGGGAGGTTACAGGACCACGGATTGCCCGGATGCTGGTCAAGACCAATCTGGCAAATGAAGCCGCGCTGAAGCGGTTCCTGTTGGCGCTGCGCAAAATGGGCGTGGAGAAATCCCTGCGCCGGCAAGGGGCCAAGGATGGAGATACGGTCCGTATCGGCGCCTATGAATTTGAGTTTAAGGATTAAGGTTTATTTGCATAGGGAGAAAAAACCTGCTTAGGCAGGTTTTTTCTGATTCTGTAACAAGATTGTGGAAATTATCACATCTTTTCTATATAATGAATTTAAGATGTGTGTTAGAGGAGGAAGCAGCATGAAAATTGTTATAGTCGGCGGGGTAGCCGCCGGGGCTTCGGCAGCTACCAAGGCCCGCCGGGTGAACGAGGAGGCGGAGATCGTCGTTTTGGAAAAAGGACCGTATGTGTCTTTTGCCAACTGCGGGCTGCCTTATTACGTCGGCGGCGATATTCCCAGGAAGGAAAACTTGCTCCTGGTGACGCCGAGATTGTTCAAACAAAGATTTAATATCGATATACGCATCAATCACGAAGCGGTGGCCGTGGATCCTGCCCGCAAAATGGTCACGGTGCAGACCGAAGGAGGGGAAATCCAGGAATCCTACGATAAACTGATCCTGGCTACTGGCTCAAAACCGGCTTTGCCGGAGATAACCGGCCTGGAATTGCCCGGGGTACATAGCATCCTAACTGTACCCGATGTGGAGCGGATTACCGAAAATCTTTCTGCCGGCGTCTCCTCGGTAATTGTTCTGGGCGGTGGCTTTATTGGCGTAGAGTCCGCCGAAGCGTTCCTGAATAAAGGCGTCAAGACGACCTTAGTGCATCGCAGTCCGGCTCTGATGAAGACGTATGATCCGGAGTTTTCCCTGCCGCTGGAAGCGGAGCTCTTCCGATTGGGGCTGAATCTGGTTTTGGGCAAAAAGCCGAGACGCATTGTCGGAAAAGAGAAGGTCGAAGGCTTGGAACTGGAGGACGGTACGGTCATCCCGGCCGATATGATTATTTCCGCCGTCGGAGTAAAGCCGCGGACGGAGTTGGCGGTATCCGCGGGTCTGGAGATCGGTAAGACCGGTGGCATTGTGGTGGACGAGATGATGCGGACAAGCGTGCCGGATATTTATGCCGCCGGGGATATTGTGGAATCGGTTCATTTGGTCAGCGGAAAAAGGTGTGTCATCCCGCTGGCCGGGCCCGCCAATAAACAGGGACGTATCGCCGGGGCCAACGCCGTAGGCGGTACGATGAAGTTTAAAGGCGTGCTGGGCACTTCTATCATTAAGGCCGGGGAGATCACCCTGGCGCGCACGGGATTGCGTGAAGCGGAAGCGCGGGAGCTAGGCTTGGCCTATCATGCTTCCTTTACTTCTTCTTTCAGCCATGCCACCTATTACCCCGGGGCGCGGCAGATGATCATTAAAATAATTTTCGAGAAGGAAACGGGTAGAATCCTGGGAGCGCAAGGGGTCGGTTACGCCGGCGTCGATAAAAGGATCGACATCCTGGCCACGGCTATTTACGCGGGTTTGACGGTCTATGATCTGGAACACCTGGATCTGGCCTACGCGCCGCCGTATTCTTCGGCCAAAGACCCGTCCATTATGGCCGGGATGGTCGGGGCCAATATTCTGCGCGGGGAGTTTAAGCATGTGACGCCGCAGGATTTGCCGGAATTGCAGAAGAAAGAGGATATCCTGCTTCTGGATGTCCGCAGCAAAGGCGAATATGAGCAGGGCGCTATCGCCGGGGCGCTGTCGATTTCGGTGGACCAGCTGCGGCAGCGTTACCAGGAGTTGGATACCAAAAAGAAAATAGTTGTTTATTGCAAAGTCGGTTATCGCGCTTATATAGCGGCCCGCTTTTTGATGCAAAAAGGGTTTGACGTGTATAATTTAAGCGGCGGCTATGATGTCTTTACCATGAAGGTAAATTAATCAGAACTTAATACAACGGCAACAACTACCAGACAAAGTCAGGACGGCAGTATGATATAATACTGTCGTCCGTTATGTATTAGGCTTCATTAATATACATAAAATTATCGGGCGGCAATAAAGGAGCGACGGAATGGACCCGATAACACACGCCATTGCGGGATTGGTCATTGGCAGCAAAACGGGCGCCGGATTTACTATGGCCAACGGTTTAATGATAGCCAGTACGCTCGGGGCGGTAGCGCCCGACTTTGATATCGTGGCGCGCTGCTGGGGCGATTATGTATACCTGAAACAGCACCGTACCTTTAGTCATTCCCTGCCCGGGCTGGCGGTATTGTCCTTATTGGCCGGGGCGGTACTTTTACCCTTTTATCCGGATATTAACTACTGGCATATGGTTTTCTGGGCCTTTTTAGGCGCACTGTCCCACAGTTTCTTGGATTCGTTTAACTCTTATGGCGTGAGCTTACTGTGGCCGTTTACCAGGAAGAAATTATCCCTGAGCCTGCTTTTGATTTTTGACCCCTTTCTTCTCACTATTTTGCTTTTCTTTATCTTTGCAGGTACAAATCTAAGCGCCAATCTGTGGGCGGCCGGTTTGTTTACCGCCTACCTGGGCTTAAGGCAGTTAATGCGCCTGGGGGCTTACCGGGTGCTGGAAAAAGAATTACCCAAGGAAAGTCCGTCCACGAAACTTACGGTGCTGCCGGTTGGATTTGCGGTCTGGGATTTTATTGCAAGCTTCCCGGAAGAGAAGCTGATCGGTACGGTGGATTGCCTGAAAAGAAAAGTAAGAATATTGGCATCCCTCGAAAATGTCAAAAAACATTTAGGGCAGGCGGTAACGAATTCCGTATTGGGCCGCTATTTCCTGGAGTTTACGCCCCACTATCACATCAGCTGTGAACAGGTGGAGGACAAATATGTGGCGCGGATGATGGATCTGCGCTACCGGGTCAAGGACCGCTTCATGCATAACGCGACCCTGGTGATGGACGCGGACCTGCAGGTAGAAGAAGCGTGCTTTCAACCGTTTCGCCCGACGAAGAAGATATATGTCTGATTCAAAAAGGCTGTTCAGTTTATGAACAGTCTTTTTTGGTGACACTGAAGGTGGAGGTGTCGTCATGAACATTAAAAAAATTAAGAGCAGATTGGCCAAGTGGAGGTCACAGCGTTTGCTCCGCAGTTATTGTCTGGGTATGCGCGCGCAGGGCAACGGCGCCCGCTCTGTGAATATTTTTTTACTTTTTTTGTTGAGCTGCATAGCGGCGTTCTGGCTGGGCGGCGATTTGGGGCAGGGCTTGCGGAATATGTTGACGGTCATGGTGTTATGGGTTCCGGCGGCTTACTTTTGGCGGAAGAAGGAAGACCGGGAGATGTTGAAAAGCTGCCGCACCCAAATTGCCGCCGGGGAATACGCCAAGAGGATCGATGCGGCGGAACCGGAGGATGTTTTGGCCGCTCTGGAGAAAAGAATCTGCGCAGCCTTTTCGGTGCGTTTCTTTGAGAAGAAAGAAGATCTTTTGCTGGGGGTATACCAGGAGGAGAAGCTGGCGCTCGTCTACCGGCGCAGGCTGAACGACGACCTGGTGGAAACCAGGGATATGATGCAGGTATTGTATGCTGCTCGCGCCCAAGGAGTCACGCGTGTCCGGATTTTTACCAACAGCGAGTTCGCCAAAAAGACGGAAAGTCTGGGCGAGCGCTTCGGCCTGGAGGTTAAGTTATATAATGGTACAAAGTTACAGAAGTTTTTAAAGGAAAGCCCTTTTTATCCCAGTGCTGCGGAAGTGGACACCGTCTTGAAACGAGAAAGCGAAAAAAGACAAAGACGCCTCAGTATTATTAAGAAAGAAGCCCTGAAGAAAAATAAAACGCGCAACTATATTCTGTATGGGCTGGTTCTCTTGTTTATGGGCAAGTATGGCCTGGGCAATTTGTATTTAAATTCTTCCTTTGCTCTGGTGATGCTGCTCTTGGCGGTGCTTTCCTTCTTAAATAAAGAAGGGAGCTCAGAAGAGGTTGTTTTTTAAAGGAACTTCCTGCATTATATTTCTTGCAGGGAAAGTTGTATAATTTGTAGAAGTAAACCTTAAGAAACTTCCTGAAAGCATGGTTGTGCAAAAAGCGATGGTGTTAAAATGGGCTTAAGGCCGGGCAGCGCAAAAAACAAAAAAGTATTTTCCATACACAGACCCCCGTCGGCAGACGCCCCCTACCTGTACGAATCAAGGCACGGGGAGATTATCCGGCATTTTAATGAGACAGGCAACGCCTGTCATGTTTTGAATACCAGCGGTGATGTGGACCTGTATTTCTTGCTCTCCGATAACGATAATGAGGAGATTATTTCATCACAGGAAGACTTTGTCTTAAATACGCTCAAAAAGCAGGTAGAACTGGAATTGTACTGGGACAACAAGCTCAAGGGCGTTTTCTCCTTCCGGCTTCTCAACCCTTTAGATATCAATAACCTGCGTTACCTGTTGGAAAGCCGTTCGGCCAATATGTATTATATCACCCGATTGGACGACCAGTATGTCTGCGCGGGGGTGAAGACGGTTCTCTTGCCGGCCTTCCTGTGTTATGACGCGATACGTTTGCTGGAAGGGAAAAAGGCGCTTTTATTACCTGACTTTTCGAACAACTATGTCACGGATAATCTGATTACTGAGGAGATTCTGACGAAGAAGGCCTGGGGCTATTATCTGGATTTTACGGCGCTCTTACAGCGAATCGGCAATCAGGACGATACGGAAGAAATCATCACGCGCCATTTTTTGGACAGTATCACCCGGCTGCAGAAGAGCAAATTGGCCAGCGTTCATAAAGACACCCTGTTTTTCTGGATCGGCCGCAGTATAACCGGCCATAAGGACACTCCCTGTGAATATTACAGCACCTACATTTCCGGACGGCATCTGAACGGGGAACCCGCCAAGGACTATGCCCACCGGATTATGGAGGAGGCCTTTCGGGAGATTCCGGAATTTATAGGGGCCCGCTGGGTATCGCCCATCGCGGAGGAAGCGGTGCCGATGGCTGTCGTCTCCGACAACCAGTTTTATAGAATAAAGCTCTCGGAGAAGTTTTACACGCTGAGCAACGATATCTTTAAGGAAAACTTTTTGACCGACCCCGCTTACACCAGCTTCTATCAAAGAATTGCCTCCACCTATGCAACCGAGACGGTCCGGCCGAAAATCTATAATCTGACAGAAAGATTGAGGAGGTAAGACCTTGCTCAATTTTCGTGATAAAAAATTAAAAATTCATCATTATATTAGTATTATTGCTTTTCTAGCCCTTATTCCCATGCTTTTTTTAGGCGTTACGGTATCCTCCAACCTGATTCAAAGAGGGAATGAACTAAAAAACCAGCACCTTTCTTCCGTCAGCCAGGTGGAGCAGGAAATCAATAATTTCCTGCAGACGCACTTGTTGGCTGTCGATACGCTGGGCAAACAAGCCGGGGAAATGAATTTACCCCCTTCCGAACTCCGGGAAGCGATTGTGCAGGTGACCAATCAATACGCCGGGTTCACGGAAATCTATCTGGATACGCCTGATTTCCAGGTCTCCAGCAGGGTGGAGGCCGTGTCGGATAATTACCGCCTCTTAAAGCGGGACCAGCTTTTCTTATCCATTACGCCTTCTGATTTCGTGACGCTGGGCAAGCCCTATATCAGTCCTGTCATCAAAGGGATGGCGGCGGATGATACCATTGTCATCGGGATTACGATCAAAAACAGTTCAGGCGCTTTTTACGGCTATATCATGGGCTTCCTGGATCTTACCTATCTGCAGCGATCTGTGGATGCCCATAAGATTTACCGTTCCGGTTATATTGTTTTGGTGGACTCGTCCGGCCAGATTATGCCTATTCCGGGGTCCGGAATCTTTTTGTCCCCCCAGGGGGAACAGCCTATTCTGGAGACGCTGGAAGCACAGGGCAACGGTTCTTTGGAATACTATTCCCCTTTATTTAACCGCTGGGAGATTGCCGGCTTTCACACCGTGCCGGAATACGGCTGGGGCATCTGGGTGGCCGCTGCCAGGAACGAGGTCATGACCCCCTTGTTTCGGGTAACCGGGCTGTTTTCCGTCCTGATTATCATCGGCATCACGGTTATTCTGGTGATGCGCCACCTCTTGGTGGTGAGTATTTCCAGACCCTTGACAGCCTTGAATGAGGCCTGTCAGCAGTTTTCTTCCGGGAATCTCAATTACCGGGTGGATTACCAGCGCGCCGGTCTACCGGTAGAGATAGACAGCTTGGGAGAGAACTTCAACTATATGGCCGCCAGCGTGCAGAATACCACCACCTTGCTGAAGAACCACCGGGACGATCTGGAAGAACGCGTCAATGAACGCACCCGGGAATTGCTCCAAAAGAATATGGAGCTGCTGGTAGAGCATAATACGCTGCAGGCGGTTATGAACAGTATGAATGAAGGACTCATCCTCTTTGATGCCGGCGCAGCGATGATCTACGCCAACCCGGTCTTTGTCCGGCAATTCGGCCTGCAAGATCACGATACCCAGGGAATGACTTATCATCAGATGATTGCGTATATGCAGGGCAAGGGTTTTGATATCCCCTGGAAGGAACTGTGGGATGATTTCAGCAGTAAAAGAAGCTATGAGCCCCGGGAGGTCCGGCTAAATGTTAAAGACAAACCGCTCTATTATCTGTTGATTGGCTTCCCCGTCGTTTCCAATGAGGAATTTATCGGTTATGGCTATATTATCCGCGATATTACCCGCGACAAAGAAGTGGAAAATTTAAAAGATTCCATTCTCTCCACCGTCTCTCATGAGTTAAGAACGCCGCTGACCACGATCCGCGGCTGCGCCGAGTCACTGATGAGAAAGGGTGTGAAATGGGAGAAGTCGGAGAAAGAAGGCTTTCTCGCCGCCATCGTGGACGAAAGCAAACACTTGCGCGAGTTGATTGAGAATATTATGGATATGTCCAAAATCGAAGCAGGCGCTCTGAATCTGGACATCCATGACACCGATATCAGAAAACTGATTGACCGGGTAGTTGCCCGTCTGGAGCCCAGACTGAAAGACGGTAAAATTACGGTAACTTACGCTAACGAAATTCCGTTTGCGCTGATTGATGAACGCCGGATCGAACAGGTTTTAAGCAATCTGATTGAAAACGGGATCAAGTATTCTGCCGCTGACGCCGACTTATTGATTGAAACGGAATTTCTGGAGAAAGAGGAGCGTATTAAAATAAGCGTGGTTGACCATGGGATCGGCATTGACCCCCAGTATCACAGCGCGATTTTCGACAGGTTTTACCGCATTAGCACACCGATGCTTAATAAGGTCAGAGGAAGCGGCGTAGGCCTGTCTATCGCCAAAGGGATCGTAGAAGCCCACGGCGGGCGGATTTGGGTGGAGAGTAAAGCCGATGTAGGCTCCATGTTTATCTTTACGCTGCCTTGCAGCAATATTCAAGGAGGTTGATGATGATGAAACCTGTGGCTTTGGTTGTAGAGGATGACCCGAATATCCTGCGCTTTGTCCGGGCAAACTTAAGGGCCAGCGGTTATGAGGTCGCTTCAGCGAAAACGGGGACCGAGGCTTTGAGCAAATTTGAAGAGGTGAACCCCAATGTAATCGTCCTGGATTTGATGCTGCCGGAGATCGACGGGCTGGAAGTATGCCACCGCATCCGGAGCGTTTCGGACGTGCCTGTCGTTATTGTTACGGCTAAAGACGATTTACAGGATGCGGTGAAAGGTCTGAACGCGGGCGCAGATGACTATATCACCAAGCCTTTTGCGGTGGAAGAGCTCCTGGCGCGTATCAACGCGGTGATGCGCCGGGCCAAAAGCAATGTCATCCAGACCCCGGCCGATAAGATCAGAATCGGCAATATGCTGATCGACCTGGCGCAAAGGCAGGTCATCGTCAACGGGGAAACAACGCATTTAACGCCTACGGAATTCAAACTGCTGACCATGCTGGCCAGTAATCCGGAAAAGGTCGTGCCCCATGAAGAACTGCTATTATCGATTTGGGGCAACGAATATAAGGATTGCACTCATTATCTGCGGGTAAGCATCGGCCGCCTGAGGCAGAAAATCGAGGCTGATCCCGGCAATCCGGAAATCCTGGTGACCTGCAGCGGCGTCGGTTATATGGTGCGTTCCATAAAAAATTGAGTTTTGTGGCATGCTAGAGGTAGACTCTTTTACAATAGGGAGTGTCCACATGTTTTCTGGAAGAAAGATTAAACTTGCGCTGACAGTGGTGATTCTGGCGGCTGCTCTGCTGGCAGCCGGCGCCTGCGGGCCCAAAAAGCCCGGAGAGACCGGACTGGAACCTACCGCGAAAAGCGAAACGGCGTATTTATATTTTTCCGACGACCAGGCTTTGTTCCTCGTGCCGGAGAAAAGAGAAATCACTTACAACGGTGATTTGGCTGTGGCCCTGGTGGAGGAACTGATCGAAGGACCGACCCAAGAAGGGCTGTGGCGTACCCTGCCGGAAAGGTCGCGGGTCCTCTCCATTAAGGTGGAAGAGAGTATTGCTTATGTTGATTTCTCCAAGGAATTTGAGACGGATTATCCCGGCGGTTCCACCGCCGAAGGTCTGGCTATCGGCTCGGTGGTGCAGACTCTGACCGAACTGGAAGGGATAGACGCGGTCTGGTTTCTGATCGAGGGAGCGGTGGTGGAAGCGCTGCAGAAAGGGCATATGACTCTGAATGAAGCCATTCCCAGAAATAGAATGCTGGGCAGTATAGAAATAGAGAGCACTGAGACCCGGAACTGGCAGGAGCTCGCGGATAAAGGCAAAGAGAAGTGGCGTCTGGATCCGGTGAAAGCCGCTCAGGAGCAGGGACCCCTGTTCGGTCTGTATGCTTCAGGGAAATATGAACTCCTGGAGAAGAAAGAACAAGGGGAAGGTTCCGGGGCGGGGGAAGCACTCATCCGCCATACCCATAAAGACGAGGAATATGAAATGAAGATGATTCAGCCGGAGAAGCAGGGCGCTGAGGGTATCTGGATCATCAACAGCATCGAGCGCGGCTCGGAAGCTGAGGGTTAAGGTGAAAGAAAAAATAAAAGATGTGCAAAGCATTAAAGACATGAGAGTGGAGTAGTCAAAATGCACAAAGCCGTTGCAGGATATGAAATCTGCAAACGGCTTTTTCTGGTTATAGGGAATATTATTGCGTTGTCGAAACCAAAAATTTTATGTCGGAATAAAATGGAAGGAATAGATAGAACTGTAATATATAATTAAGCTGACATTGGAATGGTTCGACCTTTGTAGAGTCAATAGGATAGAGTCATATGCATACAAAAATGTATTTTTACATGTTTTTATTCACGGAAAGTTTTAGTATAATGATATTGTAGTCAGGGGGTGTTTTATATGGATAATAATGAATTATTTATTGCCTTAAAAGAGATGTTTGATAAAAAAATTGAAGAATCCAAACAGCATACAGGGGTAATTGTTGAGAATCTTAAAAGTGATATCAAAGCAATCGCCGAGGGTCATCTTGACCTAAACAGAAAGATGGATAATATGCAACAGGGTATGGATAACATGCAGCGGGGCATGGGTAACATTCAGAATGACTTGAATATGATGAAGCAGGATATGGGCTTAGTTAAAAACTATATAATTGGTGTAGACGAAAAATTAAATGAACATGAGATGATTTTAAAGAGAGTTAAATAGATATGAATAATAACCTCTTCGTTATCCAAAAAGTAGCCGCCCATAACAATTGTTATAGGCGGCTTTGGTTTCATTGCGGTGTTTATTTATCTTCGGGTTTATCCTCGGGGCGCTGGTAGCCATGATCATCTTTGTAATCATGGTCGGGTTTATGGCCATGATCACCCTTATGATCATGCTCATCCTTATGATCATAGCAATCATCTTTAGGGCAGGGTTTCGGGCCAGGTCCCGGATGCGGGGGTTTTGGTTTCGGTCCCGGATACGGGGGTTTTGGTTTCGGCCCCGGATGTGGCGGCTTTGGCTTCGGTCCCGGATGTGGCGGCTTTGGCTTCGGTCCCGGGTGCGGGGGCTTTGGCTTCGGTCCCGGATGCGGAGGCTTTGGCTTTGGTCCCGGATGCGGTGGTTTTGGCTTCGGTCCTGGATGTGGGGGTTTCGGCTTTGGTCCCGGATGCGGCGGTTTTGGCTTCGGTCCCGGGTGTGGCGGCTTCGGCTTCGGTCCTGGACGCGGGGGTTTTGGCTTCGGCTCCGGATGCGGGGGTTTTGGTTTCGGACCCGGATGTGGCGTCTTGCCACAGTTCACGCCCAAAGCCTCCCAGGTCAGGACGTTTACCACGCCGGTGACAGGCAAATGATCATACGACTGAAACTGCCGCACGGCATTTTCAGTCTTGGGACCAAAGATCCCATCGATCGCCCCCGGGCTGAATCCGCGTTCCTGTAATAAATTCTGCAATCTGGTTACAGCGGCGCCGCGGCTTCCTTTTTGCAGTTCCGGACACGCAGGGGAGTGGGGAGGTTTGGGCTGCGGCGGCTTTGGCGCCGGCCCGGGCGCAGAGCTGCCGGGAATTATTAAAACTTGTCCTACGTTAATCACATTCGGATTACTCAGATGATTAGCCTGTACCAGCGCATCGACAGTGGTGCCAAATCTTTGGGCAATCAAGTATAGCGTATCACCTGCTTTAACCACATATTGCATAGGCATATCTCCTTTATGGGCGTATTTACCTATATCATATGTGGAGAGGTGTTATTTGGTTATGCAAGATTCAATATTAGGTCTATCGCCTTTATTCTGTGAGCAATCCGGTTACCCGGGACTTGCCATGATAAACAGAAACCTGCGCATACACGATGCCGTCCTGAATTTGTTGCTCGATAACTTTGCCCTGTCCTTCCGGGACATAGTACTGCTCAATACCCCAGTTGGCGCGCAACATGGTCAGGGGAAGGCTATTATAGTCGACGGAGTCTGGGCGTTCTTCTGGTTCCATCGGTTTGCGGGATAGATAAAGGATTTTCCCTTTGATATAGGTGCGGCCTTTCACTTTGGCAGCATCCTGGGTGACAAAGTCAGGCGCCCAGATATCGTTCTTTTGACTGAATGCCAAGTAAACGGGCTGCTGATCCTGCACTTTCTCCGGGACAAGATCGTGGCTGATTTCGCTTAGGTCCAGATTATTGAAGGAATAATTCAGAATCACATAATCCCCCTGGAAAAGGCTGCGGGGATCCACCGGCTCCACCTGCAGCGTCATCTTTTCACCCTGGAGGATGACCAGATAGCTGCTTAATACCATGCCGGCGAGGAGGACGATCTGGAATACGAGGATGGCGGCAAACTTTATGCCTTTTTGGCGGAAGATTTTGCTGATCATTGCCCGGCCCCCTCTTCCATGGATTTGAGTAGATCGCGCCGTTTATATTCCAATAAGAAGCTGCCTGCCAAAAGCAGCACGCCGCCCGACATAAAGAAGGCGGAGCGGGGCAGCAGGGCAAAGAAGATATCAAAATACTTCATGGCCACCGCCACGGCAAAGAGCAGCATCCCCAGGTTAAAGAGCAGCGGCCGTTTGGCCTGGTAGCCATAATAGACAGCGCCCAGGGTCAGGATAAAAAAGAGGACATTGAGGGCGATCAGCAGAAAAGAGCTTTCCCCTAACTGCGGGAAAAAGGGCAGAAGACACAAAAGAAGAAGCAGTAAGGGAATATCCCGTAAAGTCAGCTGCCGCTCTTTTATTTTCAACAGGACGATTACGGCCAGCGTGCCGGCAATCAGCCAGGGGAAGGCCCCCAGGGCGTCGGCGCCAAAGCGGCTCAGGAAATCATGAAAGGTGAACGCGGCCAAGCCGGCAAAGAGGCCGACAAACGACAGCGCTTGCAGGAAGCCTTCGGCAAAAAAGGCCCGTCTCTCCGCCCATTGCCCTAACAGATAGATGACCAGGCTGAATAGGAGCAAGCTGATTATGCCAAGCTGGAAGCTGTAGTTGATCCCGGCCAGCTTGACGCCCAGCGGTATAAACCAGATATAGCCGGCCAGCACCGCCAGGACAAAGACAAAATGATTCTTTTTGCGAATGGCCGGCGGCAGGATTGTCAGGACCAAAAGCAGCGGGAAAAAGAGGAAGGGCCAGCTTAACGGGTAATGGCCCGCGATAAACCAGGCGGTCAGATTAAATAAGGCCAGAACGAGATTGAAAGAAGATTGAAAAAGCCAAGCCACCGGAATCACGCCCAGATACCAGAGGAGAAAAGCGCTGCCGGCTTCGGGGGCCAGGTGGAAAATCTGGCCGATGAGCCAAATGGCGGCCCCGTATAGAAGTGAACCAAGACATATAAGGGCATAACCGACTTTGGGGTAGGTTCCCCGCACATAGCGCAGGTAATACCCGCCGCCGTAGGCCAGGAGCACGGCGAGGACTACTACGGCTATCTTCAGCGTCCGGGACATGGCTTCCCAATTTGCTGCGAAAAAGAGGATTACGCCAATGCCCAGAAGAACGCTTCCTAATAAAGCTAAGGTTTGGGTCATGCTATTTTTGGTTACCGGGTAACGCTGCCGCAGGGTTTCCGCGTTTTCCGGCGTGATGAGTCCGTCGGCTACCCAGCGCGGTAATTCGCGCTGCAGGTTCTGATTAAAAAACATAAAGCCCTCCTTTGGGGTCCATCTTCACGTCAAGTATAGCAGAAGTTTCGCCAAAAACGAATAAGCTGAATATTGGATGACAGACAAGGTGCGGTTTAGCGTTTAAGAATGAAAAGACGCCGTCGCAAAATAGCAGATCCTTCGCGGAGTTTACCCTGAGCTTGTCGAAGGGCTCAGGAGGACAGGCTATTTTGCGGCAGCGCCTTTTTTCTGTTTTGGCAAATTATTGCTCTTCGAGGCTTTTGTTGAGGTCTTCCAGGAGTTTGGCGGCGTCAATCCCGTGCGCCATCGCGCCTTGTTCCAGGTTTTCGAAGCGGGCGGCGGCGCAGCCCAGGCAGCCCATGCCATGCTCTATGAAAATGGGGACGGTCTGGGGGTATTTGTTGACGATTTCCATTATGGACATTTCTTTGTTGATTTTCATATGCGTATCCTCCCGATTTACGATTGATTGGTTTTGGTATTAATTTATCCGCTAAGAGTATAGCAGAAAAATTTTACTTTCACAACCGGACAGGCAATGAATTTGTCTGTAGGAAGGTTTTCCTCATTTGCAAAAGTAAATTCCACCCTGCAGGTACCCGATGTAGAAATTACTT
>JAVEYA010000059.1:0-13752 GCA_034003745.1 Clostridia bacterium | reverse complement strand
GCCGGAAGATACAGCACCCATTGGACCGCCCGGACTTCCCGGATTTGGAGAAGGCGCTGCCGGACCGACCGGCCCAACCGGACCTCAAGGACCGCCAGGGGATACGGGTCCTGCCGGACCGCCCGGGCTTCCCGGATTTGGAGAAGGCGCTGCCGGACCGACCGGCCCGACCGGGCCGCAAGGACCACAAGGACCGCCGGGAGATACAGGTCCTGCCGGACCGCCCGGACTTCCCGGATTTGGAGAGGGCGCTATCGGACCGACCGGCCCAACCGGACCGCAAGGGGATACCGGTCCTACCGGACCCAGTGGGATAGGATCATTTGGGTATGTGTATAATCTGGCCAATGATACAAGTACGATCGTGACTGCAGGCGATGATGTGATCCTCAGCAGTAACGGAGCCCTGGATGGAGTGAGCCACACGGAAGGCACGGCGGAAGTAGTTGTTCCTAACGACGGTATCTACAAGATAGATTACGGCATAAACTCTATTGTAGGTTTCAGCGCGTACATTGTCCTTGCGGTAAACGGTACGCCCGTTCCCTCCACCAATATTCCCATTGGGTTTAACGGCAATTCAGGCGCTGTGATTCTGATTCTGAATGCCGGAGATGTAATAACCATCAGGAATAACTCTGAGTCAAATATTATCCTGACAACGGAGCCTGAGGTAAGCGCTCAACTCAATATTATACAAATAGCTTAAGTTAAGTATGATTTGCCCCAGCTTCTTAGAACGGTTTTTTGATTAAAGCTTCGCCTTTTGCCACCATTTCGCCTTTTTGGTTTCTGGCGGTGGTAAACAGGCGAACTTTTTGTTTTTCCATTTTTTCCGCCACCTCTACTTCGGCGGTAATGATATCGCCCAGACGCACAGGGGCGAGAAACTCCATGGTTTGTTTGAGATAAATCGTATTTACCCCCGGCAGATGCGTTCCCAGGACTGCGGAGAACAGACCAGCCAGCAGCATGCCGTGGGCAATCCTTTCTTTAAAAATACTATTTTTGGCAAATTCGTCGTCCACATGAATGGGATTATGATCCTCGGTGACTGCGGCAAAAGCCATGACCACCTCGTCAGTAATGAGTTTATCAATGGATGCTTTTTGGCCGACCTCGAGCTCCTCATACTTAAAACTTTTATACATATTCATTTTTCCTCCATACTGATAATTAGGCTATTTGTTTTAATCATAACGGAAAGAGTGTCTACTAATCAAGATTATTCTTTATTTTAAAGCAAGCTGTAGATCAAATTGATCACCAGCAAAGTCAAGGCAATGAGGAAGACGGGACGGATGATCCGGGCGCCCTTTTGCAGGGCCAGCCCCGCGCCGATATAATTGCCGGCAATGCCGAAGAGCGCTGCGGGCACGGCCAGGGTAAATATAACCTGCCCATGATATAAAAACATGGCCAGAGCGCCGATATTGGAGGCCAGGTTGACCAGTTTGGCGTTGCTGGAAGCCGTAACCAGATCAAAACGCAATAATAAGCAATAACCAAAAATAAGAAAAGTCCCGGCGCCAGGACCTAAGAATCCGTCATAACAGCCAACGCAGAGCCCGATTAGGGCGGATACGGTGAGAATTCGCCGCCGACTGAAACTCTCCACTTCATTTTCGTTTCCAAAGTCTTTTTTCAGACTGACGAACAAAGCAATGACAGGAATAATCACAATCAGTATGATCCGAAAGATATAGTCATCTACAAACAGAGCCAGCCGCGCGCCGGCAGCCGAGCCCGCCAGAGCGCCGGCAACGGAAACGGCGGCGGTTTGATAATGCACTTTATGATTCTTCCAGAAACGCACTGAGGAAATCAAACAGCCTCCGGCCGAGGAAAACTTGTTGCTTCCCAAAGCCATATGCATGGGGATCCCTGAGGCCAGATAAGCCGGCAGGGTTAAGAGCCCGCCTCCTCCGGCAATGGAATCGATCAATCCGCCCAGAAAAACAAAAAAGCAAATAAAAAGTATGGATTCTATCTCCATTTTTATGTACGAACCTTTCAAGGAAATTCCTTTTCTAATTATAGGTAGAAGCGCTCTAATCTTCAAGTAATAGTTGACATCGACCTAAGTCTTTATTTATACTAAGAATAGTTCTTATTCTTAAAATGAGGGGGCATTCATGAATTTTCAGGGTCTCATCATTGGAGCCGCAGCCTTTTTGATTATCGGGATATTCCACCCCATCATTATTAAATGCGAATATTATTTTACGGAACGTATCTGGCCGCTCTTTTTGGTTGTCGGCATCGCCGCGGCGGCGGTATCCTGTTTTATTCAGCATACGGTTGTTTCCGCCGTTTTGGCTATCTTCGGCTGCACTTGCCTTTGGTCCATTATTGAACTGAAAGAACAAAGGGAACGGGTGGCGAAGGGCTGGTTCCCCGAGAATCCGGCCAGGGCCGCCCACCGTATGGTAAACATAGAAAAAATGCCTCCGAATACGTAAAAAATAAAAGGAGTTTCAGACATGACCAAGGAACAAAAAGCTATCCTGGATACAGTTCTGCAATCCTCCCAGCATCTATCCGCAGACGAAGTTTATTGGAGAGTCAAGCAGCAGTACCCTTCCATTGCTTTAGGCACCATTTACCGCAATCTGAACCGCTTCGCCGATTCTAAGCTGATCCGGCGCGTGGCGCGGCCGGCAGGCGCGGATTATTTTGAGGGAAATGTCACCCCGCACGATCATGCTGTCTGTATCCGCTGCGGACAGATGATGGACCTGAAAATTCCGAAATTGCAGGATTTTTTGAAGAGTCAAATGAATTGCGATATTGTTTCCTTTGACCTGACCGTTAACTATATTTGTCCCGAATGCGCGCAAAAAGAAACCGGTAAGGCATAGGGAGAAATTATGCTGCAACTCACTCCACAGAGAAAACCGGTCAGATTGATCGAAACCGTCTTCGACCTCACGTATCTTGGGACGGTATTATTATCCGCTGCATTATTGTGGGCCGGCGCGGAAATGGGCAGTGAGCGCTGGCGCTTTGGCCTGATGGCCCTGGTTTTAGGCGTAGGCGACGCAATTCATTTGCTCCCTCGAATCTATGCGCTGTGGGATAAAAGAAATAAAGACCATACGGCGCTGCTCGGTATTGGCAAATGGGCTGCTTCTATAACAATGACGGTGTTTTATGTCCTTTTATGGAATATCGGCATGGACCACTATGCCGGGGTTGTTGACGTACAGATGACAGCGGTGGTCTATACGCTGGCGGCGCTGCGTATCGTCTTATGTCTGTTGCCCCAGAACCGCTGGACCCAAAAAGATGCTCCGCTGAATTGGGCTATTTGGCGCAACATTCCGTTTTTTTTGTTGGGGCTGGCGGTTGCCGCGCTCTTTGCGGCTGGTTCGCTGACCCGGGGAGGATTCCCTTTTCTCTGGGTTGCCGTTTTAGTCAGCTTTGCCTGCTATCTGCCGGTGGTACTGTTTTCCGCCAGATCGCCCCAGGTGGGCATGCTCATGCTGCCCAAAAGCATAGCTTATGCCGCGATTGTCTTAATGGGCTTTACACTCTCCGGAGTGTGAAATAACAAAATTATTATGAATAAGGAGGGTATTACACATGGATGAAATGAAAAAGCTGACCAATGAGGTCGGCGCTCCTGTCCCCGATAATGAGAACTCTATAACAGCGGGCCCCCGGGGTCCTGTGGTTCTGCAGGATGTCTGGCTTTTGGAAAAAATGGCGCACTTTAACCGGGAAGTGATTCCGGAACGCCGCATGCATGCCAAAGGCTGGGGGGCATACGGACATTTTACGGTTACCGGTGATATCACCAAATACACCAAGGCCAAAGTTTTACAACCGGGCAAGAAGACAGAATTGTTCGTCCGCTTTTCCACCGTGGCCGGTGAACGCGGCGCGGCTGACGCGGAACGCGATATCCGCGGTACGGCCGTAAAATTCTATACGGAGGAGGGCAATTGGGACCTCGTCGGCAATAATACGCCTACCTTCTTTATCCGCGACGTCCATAATTTCTCCGACTTAAACCGCGCGGTCAAGCGTGACCCGCGCACCGGGATGCGTTCGGCGCAGAATAACTGGGATTACTGGACGCTTTTGCCCGAGAGCTTCCATCAGCGGACCATCGTCATGTCGGACCGCGGTATCCCCGCCAGCTTCCGGCATATGCACTTTTTCGGCGAGCATACTTTCTCCTTCTACAATGATAAGAACGAACGCGTTTGGTGCAAGTTCCATTTCCGTACCCAGCAGGGCATCAAGAATCTGACCAATGAAGAAGCGGCCAAAGTTTGCGGGCAAGACCGGGAAAGCCATGGCCGGGATTTATTTGAAGCCATTGAGCGCGGCGAGTTTCCCAGATGGACCATGTATGTCCAGATTATGACGGAGGAGCAGGCCAAAAAGCATTACGAGAACCCCTTTGACATTACGAAAATCTGGCGGCACGGGGAGTTCCCGCTGATCGAGGTCGGCGTACTCGAGCTTAACCGTAACCCCGAGAACTACTTTGCCGAGGTTGAACAGGCGGCCTTTACCCCGGCGCACGTTGTACCCGGTATCGGTTTTTCGCCCGACCGCTTCCTGCAGGGCAGATTATTTTCCTACGGTGATGCCCAAAGGTACAGGCTGGGCGTCAATCACAATCATATCCCGGTCAACCGCGCCAAATGCGAGGTGAATGAGTATCACCGGGACGGCGCCATGCGGGTTGACGGCAACTATGGACGGCTGCCGGCCTACCATCCCAACAGTGACGGATATTGGACGGCGCAGCCGGAAGCGGCGGAGCCCCCGCTGGACCTGGAAGGCGCGATGTACAGATACGACCCCAAGGACGACCCCACAGATGATAACTTCCGCGCGGGCGGCAACCTCTGGCGGATTTTGACGGAGGATAAGAAAAAGCTCCTCATCGAAAATACGGCGGCCGACATCGCATCGGTAACAGATAATGTCAAATACCGCCACGCGGTGCATTGCTACCTGGCCGACCCGGAATACGGCGAACGCATCACTGCTGCGATGGGCTTGGATTTCGCCAGGGTCAAGGAGCTTTCCAAGCTGGATAACAACGGTCTCATTCAGGCGACGCTGAAACCGTAACAAACAGCATATTCTCCGGAGTCAGACATGGAGCCGCGGCGAACACCGCGGCTCTTTTTCTCTATGTGCGCTTATGATATACTAATCCTAATACCTTAATGACCCGGATTTTGACACGGCCATGAGATGGGGGGATTCTTTAAGACTTTATGCAAAAGCTAGATGACTATTATCGAATCCTGCAGGTACATTACCTGGCGGAAACTGAGGTTATTGAGGGCGCTTACAGAAAACTGGCTAAGAAATATCATCCTGACCTCAATCGCAGCGCGAGTGCGGAGGAAATGATTAAAAAGATTAACCGCGCATATGAGGAATTGGGAGACCCGGCTAAAAGGAAGCTATACGATCAGAAGTGGCATAATCGATATAACAGTTCGGCTGTGTCTCATCAAGCGGAACCGAAACATAAACCGCAGGCGCAAGCCAAGCCGGAGCCTGCTTATCTGGCCGCTTGGGTGGTTTTGGAAGCTTATTTTAAATATATTATGGACGACCAGCTGGATTTGGCTTATGAGCTGACTTCCAATGCGGACAAACATAACAACAGCAAAGAGGATTTTTTCAGATGGCAGAAAGCTGTGGCCAAAGTCTTCCGTCCAAAGGAAGTTGTCTGTTCATTGCACAAAGCATATAAATACAAAATGTTGAATGGGTATATATTTGCCGAAGCGATAGAATTCAGCGTGCATGTGCTGGAATACAACACCATCATGGATACCATGGAAAAGGATTATTTCAGCAAAATTGTGGTATTGGAAGAGGGCAAGTGGAAGATTTTAATCGGACATGAAAATGTGCGTACGCTGATTGACCGGTTCAATTCTTTGGTTGAGTTGATGCAAGCGAATTGCCTCATACAGGAAATGGAGGCGGCGCAAAGTAAAATCGATGCTCTGACCGGACTGCTCAGCAAAAAAGGGATGTTAGAAAAGATTAAAGAAGAAAGTTATCGTTTCACCCGCTATGGCAGAATTTTTTCACTCATGACGCTGGAAGTAAGTACGGAGCCGGAACTGAACGATTTGGCGATGAAGGCCGCAGGCAAAATTCTTTCCGCCGGCTTGCGGAGGATCGACACGATTTGCCGCTGGGACAATAAGGTTTTCTTGATTTTATTACCGGAAACTACCGGCGCTCAAATTATCAGAGCCGCACACAGCAAGTATCGGAAACTGAAAGATTGCGTAGTAGAATATCACGGCAAATCCTACCCCATATTCTTAAAAATAGGCGCGGTGGAATATACGCATTCTCTGGAAGAGTCTTTTAAGAGAATAAAATATGTACGGCTGAGCTGGGATTGAAGGAGTGGATGTACATATGAACAAAGCCGGGAAAATAAAAGTAATTAAGGACGGTCCTTATCTTGTCACCGGCGGAATTCCGCTGAAGGAGAAAATAATCACGCCCCGGGGACACGGCTATGTGTGGCAGGATGGGCGTGAGCTTCCCCAAGCCGATACTTACACCTTGTGCCGCTGCGGCAAATCCGGGAATCATCCTTTCTGTGACGGCGCCCATACTTCCGCCGGCTTCCGGGGAGAAGAAACAGCCGGAAGGCAGCCGTATGAACAGAGGGCCGGCGTTTTACGGGGACCCGATTTGGACCTTTTGGATGACGATAGGTGCGCTTTTGCACGTTTCTGTCACCGGGAGCGGGGCGACGTCTGGAATCTTACCAAGAGTTCTGATGACGCGGAATTAAAGGCGGAGGCCATAGAAGCGGCCAAGGACTGTCCGACAGGCCGTCTGGTAGCCCGGGAGAAATCAGGGGAAATACATGAACATTCATACGAGCCTTGCATTGAAGTGATCCAGGACCCCCAGCGAAAAGTCAGCGGCGGACTTTTTGTCAAAGGCTATATCCCGATTGAGGCAGCCGACGGGGAAATTTACGAGCCCAGAAACCGCATAACATTATGCCGTTGCGGCTATTCGCGCAGCAAGCCCTTTTGCGACGCCATGCATGTTCCGGCCAAGTTTAAGGATGAATAACTCAGGAGTGCAATCAGTATAAAAAATATATAGGGAGGGGTAAAATGCTGATATTGATTTGTAACGTGGGCAGTACTTCTTTAAAATTCAGGCTGTTCGATATGCCTGAGGAGAGAACCCTGGCCGAGTCCAAAATTGAACGGGTGGGCAGCGCCAATAACAGTATTTTCGCGTTCAAGAATTTTAACAAAAATCTTGAGTTTGAGCAGGAGAAAGTACATGTTCCTGATTACGGCACAGGAATTAATTTGTTTCTCCAATATCTTACCGACGGGGAATACGGTGCTATTGCCTCTGTGGACGAAGTGACGGCGGTCGGTTTCAAAACCGTACACGCCCAGGGGGTTTCAGGCATCCGGCTGCTCAATGAGGAAGTTATTCAGGCCATGGAAAAATACATTTCCATCGCCCCGCTGCACAATCGCTTTTATGTGGATGCGATCAGAAAGTTTATCGAGATTTTGCCGGATAAGCCGATGGTAGGGGTTTTTGAAACAGCGTTCCATCTGACCATGCCGCCGGAAGCGCGCACCTACGGGATACCGTATGAATGGAAGGAAAAATACGGGATTCAAAGATACGGTTTCCATGGCAATTCACATCGGTTCATCACCAACAAGGTCAGAGAAATATCCGGAAAAGAAGAATTCAAACTCATTTCCTGTCATTTGGGCGGCAGTTCCTCCATTACCGCGGTCAAAGACGGGGAATCTTTGGAGAACAGCTTCGGCTTTTCCCTGCAGAGCGGGCTGAGCCACGCTAACCGGGCCGGCGATATCGATCCCTATATTCTGGTTTATCTGATGAAAGAAGAAGGCTATACGCTGGATCAGGTTCTGGATGACTTGACCAAGCGCGGCGGGATGTACGGCATCTCCGGCGTCTCGAATGACCTTAGGGATATTCAGAAATCTGCGGAAGAAGGAAATGCCAGGGCGAAGCTGGCCATTGACGTCTTCTGTTATGAAATCAGGAAATTCATCGGCAGCTATTACGCTATTTTGGGCGGGTTGGATTATCTGGTCTTTACGGGCGGCATCGGCGAGAATTCCGTTATGGTGCGGGAAAAAGTCTGCACGAGCCTGGCGCATCTGGGTATCAAAATAGATTTGGCCTTGAATCGCGAAGGTCCCAAAGAAAGGTTTATCTGTGCTCAGGACTCCCCTGTCAAAGTGCTGGTAGCGCCTACCAATGAAGAAATCGGTATTGCCCGGGACATGTTCGCATTTTTCAATTAAACCGTTAGATAAAAATATCAATAAAATAAGGATTCGTATGCTGGGCCATGAGGGAACTCGTGGCCTTTTTTATTTGTCCATAAATGAAATTGGAGACAAGATTAAGTCTATATTGACAACATATGAAGTTAAATAATATACTTAATATAAAGTATACTGGTAATACCAATAAAACAATAAAAGGTCATATTTTTAAAAAAAGGAGGTGATTTTGGTGGTTTAACTTACAGATACAGGAAAAATTAAAAGGCTTTTAAGCAAAAGGAGGATAACAAAATGGAATTCTATGGTTTCCCCAGACCGGATGGACAAGTCGGAGCAAGAAATATTGTCGCGCTTATCCCCACAGTGGGATGTGTTAATGCCGTGGTGCTGCATATCGAGAAAATGATCAAAGGCACCCGGGCGTTTACCCATCATCAGGGTTGTTTACACCCTCCCCAGGATACGGAGCAGGTCACACGCACGCTGATTAATCTGGGGAAGAATCCGAATGTAGCCGCTGTACTGGTTGTGGGGTTGGGTTGTGAAATGGTTGATTTTGATGAAGTGGTTGAAGGGATCAGAGAATCGCAGAAACCTGTGGAAGCAATTAAGCTGCATGATCTGGGCGGTATGCTGGAAACGGTCAATAAGGGAGCACAGCTTGCGGCTGATATGGTCCTCGAAGTCAGCAAAATACGAAGAGAAAAGTCCGGATTGGATAAATTGGTTTTTTGTACCAAGTGCGGCTCATCGGATACAACTTCCGGATTATCCTCAAATCTGGTTGTCGGTGAAGTATGCCGTTTAATGACGGAAAACGGCGGTACTTTTGTCCAAGGTGAGGTCTGTGACATTATGGGCGGGGAATATACCCTGAAAAATCTGTGCGTTGACCCAAATGAAGGTGATAAAATCGTGCAGTTTGTCAAAGACCTTTATGACAGAGGATGTGCGGTAGGAGCAGATGTCAGGGGATCGCAGATGACCAGCGGCAACGTGGCGGGAGGGCTTACCACTTTGATTGAAAAAGCCATGGGGGCCAATGCCAAAGGACAAAAAGTTCCCATTCAAAGCGCCCTGGAATATGGTATGCGTCCGGCCTGCGCAGGACGTCACATTGTCGCCACCCCCGGACATGGATTTGAAAACCTGACCGGAGGGGCTGCGGCCGGAGCCCAGTTGATTCTTTTTACGACCGGCCGCGGAGCGCCGAATGGACACCCCTGTATCCCCACGGTTAAGATCTGCGGTAACAGTAAGACCAACAAGATATTGAAGTCGCATATCGATATAGATGTGGCCTCAGTAATAGAGGAAACTGAAACAGTTGAAGAAGCGGGCAAACGTCTCTATGAGCTGGCTGTTCAAGTGGCCAGCGGAACAATGACCAAAGCGGAAATTTTAAATTTTGACGGGGCTATGGAAATACTCATTAAAGGCCCGGTGATGTAGGAGTACTGAGCAGAAAGGAGCGCAACATGAAAAAATATGCTAAAAGGACAGCCGCAGAGGATAATGTAGCCACTTGTGTGGCTGATGTCGTATCCGGTGAAGAAGTTTACATAAAAACCAACGGAGGAGAAAGTGTCTGCAAAGCGAACAGTGAGATCCCTTTCGGCCATAAAATAGCTCTTCAGGATATTAAGCAAGGCAGCTTCGTCTATAAATACGGTGAGGCTATCGGTAAGGCTACGCAGGATATTAAAACGGGCGATTGGGTCCATACGCATAATGTTGTTGATCATTATGAGGTTCTCTGAAAGGGGATGCAATCCAGGTGTACTTAACCAAGTATGAGCAGGAAATGGCTCAGGGCAAATACGGTCCCGGCTTGCAAAAGGCGATCAATATTCTGATCCGCTATGGTAAAGCTTGCGGGGCGGAAAGATTGGTGGAGATCACCAGCGCCCATGTCATGCCGAAAGAACCGCCTGAGCTGTTATCTCAATTTACGGAAGGAATTGAGGAATTGCCGGTAACCACGACCACGCACCCGCTGATGTCCGCCTTTAATCCGGAAAAATGGGAGGCGATGGGGATCCCGGCTGATTTTGCCGCCGCTGAACTGGCCGAGCATGAAGAACGGCAGAAAATCCATGGCGATTTGGGATTTATCAAGTGTTACAGCTGCCTGCCCATGCATCTGGGCAATCTGCCGCAAAAGGGCGACTATATCTCCTGGATAGGTTCCTGCGCGCAGATTCTTGGGAATTCCCTGATTGGCGCCAAGACAAATAAAGACGGCACGATCGTCAATCTTTGCTCCGCTTTAACAGGGAGAGCGCTGTATCACGGATTATTATTGGATGAAAACCGCTATGCCAAAGTGGTCATTAAGCTGGCGGAAGATATCCGGCTGGAAACGGATGATGATTACGGCGCTTTGGGTTATTATGTCGGCGGCCATGTGATTATTGGCAATGTGGTATTTGACGGCATACCCAAAAGCGCAACCTTTGACCAGTTGAAGTATTTGATTGCTCCCGTGGCCACCAGCGGTTCGGTACATATTTGCCATGTGACCGGGATAACCCCGGAAGCCCCTACTGTTGAGGCCGCTCTCGGCGGTAAAGAGCCGGAAGATATCGTTATTGTTACCCGGCAGGATCTTGAAAAGACCAAGAATATATTCAGGTATGATCCGGACCAGCCTGTGGATTTGGTGATCATCGGGTGTCCTCATGTTACAGTCCAGGAAGCCCGGCGTATTGCCAAGATTCTTAAAGATAAAAAGATTGCCGAAGGGAAGCGGTTATGGCTGGGATTAAGCGATGCGACCTGCACAATAGTCAGGGCTATGGGAGATGCCGGCATTATTGAAGAAGCGGGCGGCGTTTTCAGCAATACCTGTCAGGCTACCATTCCCGATTCCCCTTTGCCGGAAAATGTCCAGGTGGTGATGACCAACTCTTTTAAGGGGGCGCATTATATTAATTCTTTGCAGCAGGGTAAAGTCAGGGTGATGATCTCAAGTCTGGAAGAGTGTCTAAAAGCATTGAATTTGCAGGAAGCGCAGGTGAAATAGATGCAGATTACAGGGAGGGTTTTAGACCGTGGGCAGGGGAGGGTAGAAGGGGAGGCGGTTGTTTTTGAGGTCCCCTTTTCCTTTATCGGAGATTTTGACCCTGCTTCCGGCAAGGTGAGCATGAGCGGGCATCCGCTCTTCGGCCGGTCTTTAAAGGATAAAATCTTGGTTATTCCTACAAGCAGAGGCGGCACCATAGCGCCGTATATTGCCTATTACGCCAAGAAAAACAAGGTATCTCCCGCGGCAATACTCTGTAATATTGCCGATACGATCACGTTGGAATGCGCTTTGACAATCGATATACCGATTCTGGACAACTTTACGGAAGATATCACCAAAGTGCTGCTGACCGGGGATAAGCTGGAGATAAATACAGATACAGGTTTGGTCGAGGTTTCCAGATAAGCTGAGTGAATTTTACTTGGGATCTTCAGTAGAGGAGGTTGGAAGTAGCTTGGATGCTAAAACAAGTCCTTGGTCGAAAGTGAACCGCTTTTTCTGGTGGCTGGCCACCGGAGCGATCCTTATTATGGGGATTAGCACAACCATGGATGTATTATGGAGATGGCTGACCGGTGAAGCAATCGGACCAGTCTATTCCTTATGCGAGACACTGATGGCTGTGATGGTGTGGTCGGCGTTATCTCCTACGCAGGAAGCGGGGAACCACATCAGCGTCACGATCCTCACCGGGAGACTTCCAGATAAAGCGAAGACGGCTTTAAAGATTTTTTCTTTGGTTGTATGTCTGGCTTTCTTTGCGCTGATATTCTGGAAAACATTGGAGGACGGTCTTTGGGCGTATGGCGTGAAATCTTACCGCTACGGAGATTATTATCGTTTTCCCGCTTGGTGGGCAAGGCTCTTTGTACCGGTAGGGGTTGCCGGTATGATGGGTCAATTGGTTTTCGAAGTAATCCATAATTTTAAGGTGCTGCTTGGCCGCGCAAAGAACTTACCGAAGGGCGCGCCGGCCACGGAAAAGGAGGCGATGTGACCTATGGATCCGATAACCGTGGTCATAATTTGTGTAGTGATACTGCTTCTGCTCATGGTAAGCGGGGTCCCGATTTATGCTTGTCTTGGCGTCACGGGTTTATGCGGAACAGCCATGCTCAGCGGCTGGAAAGTTGCCGTGACGATGCTGAAAAACTTCCCTTATATGCGCGCTGCCGATTACATTATGATGGTAGTGCCGATGTTCATCATGATGGGGTATATCGCTTTTGCCGCGGGACTCAGCAAAGACGCGTATAAAATAGCAAATAACTGGCTTTCCCGGCTCCCTGCCGGTATTGCTATGGCAACCGTAATGGCCAGCGCTATGTTCGGCGCGTGCTGCGGTTCCAGTGTGGCCTGTTCCGCCACCATGGGCAAAGTGGCTATCCCGGAGATGACGGAAAAGGGTTATAATCCGAAGGTTTCGGCAGGCGTTGTGGCCGCGGGCGGGTTATTGGGGATTATGATTCCGCCCAGTACCATATTAGTATTCTATGGCACCCTGGCTGAGGTGTCGGTCGGTCAAATGCTGCTTGCCGGGGTTATACCCGGTATTGTAACCGCGATTATTTATTCTTTAGGCCTTTTTTTCTGGAGTAAATTTGATAAAACCCTGTGTCCTTCCACCTATAAGGTAAGTTGGAAAGATCGTATTTGGTCTTTACGCTTGATTTGGGGCGTCATTGTCCTTTTTGCCATTATCGTCGGCGGGATTTATGGCGGTGTTGTTACCCCCACTGAGGCGGCCGCTATAGGAGCCGTGGCCTGTTTCCTCATGATGCTTCTCAAAACGCCCAAGGCGGAGCGCAAATACATGGGCGGTTATATTATGGAAGCGCTGAAGGAAACGGTAAATACCTGCGGGATGATCTTCATGATCCTCATTTGTTCCGCCTTGTTCAGTGTGTTCATGACTACAGCCGGTATTCCGGCCATGGTAAACGCCTGGGCATCCAGTTTACCGCTGTCTCCTCTGATGATCGTGGGTCTGTTTTTGGTTATTCTTATCCCGATGGGGATGTTCCTCGATCCCTTTTCCTGCCTGGTTATCACCGTTCCGATTACCTATCCTGTGGTCGTAGGGACCTTTGGCTTTGACCCGCTGTGGTATGGGATATTGCTTACGCTGATGATTCAGATTGGGCTGATCACCCCGCCGGTGGGTCTTAACGCTTATGTCATGAAGGGCGCCTGCCCGGATTTGTCTTTGGAGGATATTTTCAAGGGATGTTTTCCTTTCATTTTCTTTACTCTGGCGACGGTCTTAGTGATTCTGTTTTTACCTCAGGTGGCAACGTGGCTGCCTTACAGTATTAAGTAATCATTTATTATAAAAGAGGAGGGAAAAAAGGTGTGTGAGAAGAGAAAGTGTGTTATTCTGGCCGTATTGTCTCTGATTGTGCTTTCCTG
>JAVEYA010000058.1:0-14584 GCA_034003745.1 Clostridia bacterium | reverse complement strand
GGAAGTGATGAAAGAAAAAGGCGGCGGGCATCTGGGAGTAGACAGCGGCTATATTGTCAAAACCGATACTGATCGGGTATTATCTATAGGACGGTATGTAGTCAATACCGTGGGGTCTTCCTCTACTGTATTCAAATATGATACGTTTGATAAAATGAAGGAAGATTTATTGACTCTGCCCAGTCTGTTTAATGTGGAGCGTTACGTAGATATAATCAGTGAATATATTAAAAGTCAGATGCTGGAACAGCATCAGGCTGATGAAAACAAAATTTATTGGATTCAGTGAATTGAAGAAAGCTTCGCGGACCTTTTTGAAAAGATTTCCCAGGAACAAAATTTCTATATTAACGCAGATAATCAATTGGTAATTTCTTTTGATAAATATGAAGTTGCCCCCGGGTATATGGGTGTCATAGAGTTCGTCATCCCTACGGAAGTCATAGCCGAAGTTTTGGTGGGCAATGAATATATTAACTAAATATAAGTGAAAAGGAATTCGGATATGATGTTTTATGAAGGCATGGTGTATCGTCCGCCCAGCGAGGCTTCCAGTTTGATTTTGCAGGTTACCGTGGGCTGCAAGCACAACGCCTGTACCTTTTGCACGATGTATAAAGACAAGCGGTACCGGCAAAGAACCCCTGAAGAAATAGAGGCGCTGATCGAAGAAGGATTCTCTCATTTTCCTTATGCGGAAAGGATTTTCCTCGCCGATGGGGACGCTCTCTCTTTAGACACAAAGATAATATGCGATATTCTTAAAAAACTCTATGCGAAGTTTCCGCACCTTCAGCGCGTAGGGATTTATGGCGGACCCCTGAATATTTTGGAAAAGTCGCCCAAGGAGCTTCAGCTCCTCCGGCAGCATGGATTACACATTGTTTATTTAGGAATCGAAAGCGGCAGCGCCCATATTCTCCAACAGGTCAACAAAGGCGTAACGCCTGAGGAAATGATTGCAGCAGGACGGAGTATTGTGGATGCCGGGCTTCTTTTATCCTGCACCGTCATCGCCGGTCTGGGCGGGGTCGAACGCTCTGAAGAACACGCTGTGGAAACGGCCCGTGTCCTTAACGCTATTGACCCGCAGTATGTGGGCGTTTTGACCTTGATGCTGGAACCCGGCTCTCCTTTGTTAAAACAAGTGCGGGCAGGGACCTTTCAATTGCTTAATCCCTGGGAGATTTTACGGGAATTGGCCTTGCTGATTTCAGAATTAACCCTCAGTGATTGCACCTTTCGCAGTAATCATGCTTCCAATTATCTGTCGCTGAAAGCCCATCTGCCTGAAGAAAAAGAAAGCTTGCTGCAATCACTACATACTGTGATTGTGGAAAACCGTCCGGAACTCCTCAAGCCTGAATCGTGGCGCGGCCTCTAACCGGACGTGCATAATCATATAAAAATAGGGTATTGCAAGGCGCAATACCCTTATTATGCTTTATTCGATGACGCTATCTTATAAATCATAATCCCCGGCAGCTTCAGGCTGGTAAAGGATTTTTTCAACGCTTAGCTTAACGATGCCCGCCGGTACTTTCCAATCAATCACATCGCCCTCCCGAAACCCCAGGATCGCGGTGCCGATCGGAGCGAGTATGGAGATTTTATTTTCAGCCAGGTCAGCTTCTTCCGGATAAACCAAAGTATATATTGTTTCTTCTCCCAAGTCTAAATCTTTTAAAAGAACCTTCGAGTTCATGGTTATGGAGCCGGAGGGAATTTTTTCTGATGATACGATATTGGCCCGGTTCAGTTCCTGTTCAAGTTCTTTTAAAGCTTCCTTATTTCTGCCGGTGCCGAATTCTCTCTCCTCCGCAATCACTTTAAGAATACGCTCGCGGTCTTTGACAGTGATGTCGATTTTCCTACCCATTTCTCTACCCTTTCTTTTTACGATAAATATAAAGCTAATTATAGATGATATTTCTATTTTAGTAAATCCCTAACAGGCGCGAACAGATGGTTTATTAGAAAGAATGATTTAATGAAAGAGGATTTTCTGCTTGCAAAGTATAATACTGTTAACGAAAGCAGATTAAAGGAGTATTCAAGATGTTGATTCGGGAAGAATTGGAGGCCTTGGAACATCAGGTCCTAAACCCGCTGGCGGCCTTTGCCGATGCTTCCAAGGGGCGCCGGGCAGCCGAAAAGCCGGATGAAATCCGCACCTGCTATATGCGGGATCGGGACAGGATTATCCATTCCAAGTCCTTTCGCCGTCTGAAGCACAAAACGCAGGTCTTTATCGCCCAGGGGAACGACCATTACCGCACGCGGCTGACACATACGCTGGAAGTCAACCAGATTTCGCAGACCATCGGTAAGGCGCTGCGTCTGAACACTGACCTGATTGAAGCCATCGCGCTGGGCCATGACGTGGGGCATACGCCGTTTGCCCATACGGGGGAGGAAGTGCTGAACCGGTTGGTACCGGGCGGGTTTAAACATAATGTCAACAGTATCCGCGTCCTGACCAAAATAGAGCAAGGCAGTCTGGGCAACGGTCTGAATTTAAGCGCAGAAGTCCTGGACGGAATTTTGCAGCATAGCGGCTTTGGCAAAGACACCAGCGGCTGCATGACGCTGGAAGGACAGGTTGTTCACTACGCCGACAAAATCGCCTATGTCCAACACGACATTGACGATAGTATTCGGGCAGGCGTCCTGGCCTTACAGGATATTCCGCGCGAATACCTGGATATTCTGGGCAAAACCCATGGGGAGCGAATCGGCACGTTGGTGCAGGATCTGGCCGTGACCAGCCGGAAGAATCTTGCCGCGGGCGAAAAGAAAATTTCTTTAAGTCCCTCTATTGAACAGGCCTTGCTGGGTTTGCGCAAATTCATGTTCAGTGCGGTCTACCGGGGTCCCTTATGCATGGAAGAGCGGCAGGGAGCTGCTCATATCGTGGAGTTTCTGTTTGAATATTACCGGAAAAGGCCGGAAGAGCTTCCGGACTTTTACCGCTGCCTGGCGGAAGAAGATGGGACGGAGCGCGGCGTAGCCGATTATATTTCGGGCATGACGGATAATTACTGCATGAGCGCATTTAAAAATATTGTATTGCCCCGTCATTATATCTGAGTAAAAAAGAGGAAAACAGACATTTGTAACGAATAGAAAACGTTAACTGTTTACAAATATAAATATTGAAATTTAATATTGACTTATTGTGCGAAAAAGCAGGAAAAATGGGTGTATATGACGAAAAACAGGATATACGTCTAAGGTGGTGAAAGGGCATGGCCGGTCAAATACCTGAAGAATTTATTAATGACCTGCGCCACCGGGTCGATATCGTTTCGGTCATCGGCGAATATGTCCTCTTGAAGAAGCAAGGCCGCAATTACAGCGGACTGTGCCCGTTTCACGCGGAAAAGACACCCTCCTTTACGGTGTCGCCGGATAAACAATTCTATCATTGTTTTGGCTGCGGCAAAGGCGGGAATGTATTTTCCTTTCTGATGGAGAAAAACGGCCTGAGTTTTCCCGAAACCGTAGAATTCTTGGCCAAAAGAGCGGGATTGGCTTTGCCGGTCGCAGACGTCTCACCGGAGCGGGCCAGGCGGGAATCATTAAAAAAACGCTATTATCATATTAATGAAATAACAGCAAAGTATTATCAGCAAAGCCTCTTAAGTCCGTCAGGGCGCGAGGCCTTAAAATATCTGCAGGGCCGCGGGCTCGAAAACAAAGTAATCGAAAAATTCATGCTGGGGTATGCTTCTTCTGAATGGGATGATTTAAGCAAGTATCTGGCCGCCGGCGGTGTCCGCGAGGAGGAAATGCTGGCCCTGGGGCTGGCGGTAAAAGCGAAAAATGGGAATCTGGTGGACCGCTTCAGGAGCCGTATCATGTTTCCGATTATGGATGAAAGCGGCCGGTTTATCGCCTTTGGCGGGAGAATCACCGATAACACAGATAAAACACAGGCCAAGTATTTGAACTCGCCGGAAACGGCGTTGTTTTCCAAAGGGAGGAATCTTTACGGGTTGCATTTGGCCAGGGCCGGCATCAGGGAGCAGGACAGGGTCATCCTCATGGAAGGCTACATGGATGTTATCACCGCCGTGCAGCACGGCCTAAGCAATGTCGTGGGAACCTTGGGCACAGCGCTTACCGTGGAGCAGGCCCGCCTGTTGATGAGATATACCTATAATACTCATATCTGCTTCGACGCCGATGCGGCCGGCCAGAAGGCGGCGCTGCGGGGATTGGACCTCCTGCAGGAGCAAGGCTGCAATGTTTCTGTTATCACCATTCCCGAGGCCAAGGACCCGGATGAGTTTATCCGCAAAGAAGGAAGGGCGCGTTTCACAGAAATCGTTGAACGGGCCCACAATCTTTTAGAATATAAACTCCTAAAATCCATGGAGCAGCGCAATACCCAAACCATTGCGGGTAAAGTGCAGGTGGTGCAGGATCTGCTCCCCGACCTCCTCAAGACCAAGAGCCCTTTGCAACGCCAGGCGGGGATTCAGCTGATCAGCGAAAAACTGGTTTTTCCGGAGACAGCCATTCATGCGGAAATCAGGAAAGCCGCCTCGCTGCAGAAGACCGGGCCGGAAGAGACTGTAAAAAAAATCCGCCGCCTCACAGCACAAGAGAAAGCCGAACGCATTATCATCCGGATGACGGCGGAAAACCCTGAATTGTTGCAGGAAACGCAAGATATGGGGGGGCAGGCGCTATTTAATACAGCTTTGTTAAAAGAAATTTACCAAAATCATTATGTAATTCAAAAGTCTGGTCATAATATAAAAGCAAACGATTTAATCACTTTGGCGGAAGACGAGAAAGCTCAGCGCCTTTTAGCGGAGATTCTGCTGGAAAATGAGGCGTCAGATGATAATATGCGGGTTTTTCAGGATTGTCTGCATCTTTTGCGCATAGAATTACTGCAAAAACATATCAATGAAAAAAACAGCCTGATTCAAGAGCTGGAGAAAAAAGGAGAAGCCACCAAAGCGTTGCAATTGATGGCTGAAATTCAAATGCTGGTAAAAGAAAAGCAAGTTACAGCCCTACGGAAGGGAGGTAGTGCCATTGAAGACTGAAAAAGAAATCGAACAACTGAAAATGGACGGCGTAAAGAACTTGATTCAAAAAGGTAAAAAACGCGGGGTTTTATCATATAATGAAATCGTCTTGGCGCTGCAAGGCATGGACATGACTCCGGACCAAATCGACGGAGTCTATGAGCAATTGAGCGCCATGGGTATAGATATCGTTCCTGATTCCGGAGATATCGAGGCATTGGAAGAAAACGAAGAAGATGAAGAAATCGATGTTTCCGCTGAAGGGGAACATGAGGAAGTGGAGATAGACCTGTCTATTCCGGAAGGCGTCGGTATCGATGATCCGGTGCGGATGTACCTGAAGGAAATCGGCCGGGTTCCGCTCTTATCCGCGGAAGAAGAAGTGGAGTTAGCTAAACGGATGGAGTTGGGAGATGAAGAGGCCAAGCGGCGTTTGGCTGAAGCCAACCTCAGACTGGTAGTCAGCATAGCCAAACGTTATGTCGGCCGCGGGATGTTGTTTTTGGACCTGATCCAGGAAGGCAACCTCGGTTTAATTAAGGCTGTAGAGAAATTTGATTACCGCAAAGGATATAAATTCAGCACCTATGCTACCTGGTGGATCCGGCAGGCCATTACCAGAGCCATTGCCGACCAGGCCAGAACCATTCGGATACCGGTGCATATGGTGGAAACCATCAACAAACTGATTCGCGTTTCTCGCCAACTCCTGCAGGAGTTGGGCCGGGAACCTACTCCAGAGGAAATTGCCACAGAAATGGATATTTCGGTGGAACGGGTGCGGGAAATCTTAAAAATTGCGCAGGAACCGGTTTCCCTGGAAACGCCGATCGGCGAAGAAGAAGACAGCCATCTGGGCGATTTTATCGAAGACGAAGACGCGCCGGCCCCTGCGGAAGCCGCTTCTTTCATTCTCTTAAAGGAGCAGTTGGAAGAAGTTTTGGAGACACTGACCCATCGGGAAGAAAAAGTTTTAAGACTGCGTTTCGGTTTGGATGACGGCAGGGCGCGTACTTTGGAAGAAGTCGGACAGGAATTCGGCGTGACCCGCGAAAGAATCCGCCAGATTGAGGCCAAAGCGCTGCGCAAGTTAAGACATCCCAGCCGCAGCCGCAAGCTGAAGGATTATTTGGATTGAAGGAAACAAAATTTGATATGTTGACCGGTTAGAGTATTTGTTATACAATATTCTATGTCTCCAAAGGAGACAAATGGGCCTATAGCTCAGCGGTAGAGCAACCGGCTCATAACCGGTTGGTCCCTGGTTCGATCCCAGGTGGGCCCACCACCCGGGCGATTAGCTCAGCTGGGAGAGCGCCTGCCTTACAAGCAGGATGTCGGCAGTTCGATCCTGTCATCGCCCACCAAGTACGTACAGACTGTTGATAATCCATCAACAGTCTTATTTATGTCTTTTTTTATAAAAGCTGTGAGGTTTAGGAGTGAGGGATATTGTTAAGAATATCGAAAAGGCTGAAAACCTTGGCCGGCTTTGTGCCGGGAGGCTGCAGGGCGGCGGATATCGGGACCGACCATGCCTTTTTGCCTGTTTTTTTGGTCAAAGAGAAGATTTCTCCGCATGTTATCGCCGTGGATGTGAATGAAAAACCCCTGGAGGCGGCGCGGAAGAATGTCAGTCAGTATCAGGCTGAGGAGGCCGTTGAGCTGAGGTTGGGTGACGGTCTTGCAGCGCTCTTGCCCCATGAGGCGGAGGTCTTGATTGTAGCCGGCCTGGGCGGCGGTACCATCAGAGATATTCTGGCCGCTGCGCCGGAGGTAACGAAGACTCCGTGCCGCCTCATCCTGCAGCCGATGACGGATGCCGAAGCCCTTCGTTTGTGGCTTAGTGAAAATAGCTGGGTCATTATCGAGGAAGAATTGATTTTTGAAGATGGACGCCTTTTTGAGATAATTGTCGCCGAGCAGGGAAATCCGGAAAAATTAAGCTTCGCGGAGCTGTGTTTCGGCCCGCGCCTTTTAGCCGGGAAGCATCCACTCTTAATGCAGTTGTTGGAAAAAGAGCAGACCGGTTTGCAGGAAATTCTGGTTCAATTAGCGAAATCAAACAATATCGAAACGGAAAAAAAGAAAGCTTTTTTCAGGAAAAAGAAAGCGATGATCGAGGAGTTGCTGCGATGGCTGTAAGTATTCAGGCCGTAATCGAGATACTGGAAAGGTTTGCGCCGAAAAAGCTGGCGGAAGACTGGGATACCGGCATCGGGCTGCAGATAGGCGACCCGTCGCAGGCGGTAAAGAATATTTTTGTATCTCTGGACCTGAATACGGAGGTATTGCAGGAGGCTGTTCTTGCCCAGGCTGATCTGTTGATAGTGCATCATACGCCTTTTTTTAAGCCGTTGCAGCATTTACGGACGAATGAGCCAGGCGCAAAACTGATCACGGAAATCGTACGTCAGGGCATGGCGTTATACACTGCCCATACCAATTTGGATATAGCCGCCGGCGGCGTCAATGATGCGCTGGCGCAAAAACTGGGTCTGGAGCAGACAAAAGTATTAGCCGTGAGCCGCCGGCAGAAGCTGTATAAGCTGGCTGTCTATCTTCCTTTCGATTATGAGGAAAAACTGCGTACAGCCATTACCCGGGCAGGCGCCGGTTTTATCGGAAATTATTCCGAATGTACCTTCCAAGTACAAGGTATGGGTACTTTCCGGCCCCAAGACGGCGCAGACCCCTTCATCGGCAGTTTGGGCGTGCTGGAGCGGGTGGAAGAAATCCGGCTGGAAACGATTGTGCCGGAAGAAAAGCTTTCCGCTGTAGTCAAAGCGATGCTTCAAGCGCATCCCTATGAAGAACCGGCGTATGATATTTATTTGCTGGAGAATGAAGGCCGCGCCGCCGGGGCAGGACGTGTCGGCCGGCTGCCGGTCCCTTTATCTTTACGGGAATTTGCCGGGACGGTAAAAGAACGTTTAGGCGCCCAGCATCTCCGGTATTGCGGAGAAGCGGGCCGGCTGATTACCAAAGTAGCTCTCTGCGGCGGGAGCGGCATGTCTTATTGGAGGCAGGCGAGATTCCACGGCGCGGATGTCCTGGTGACTGCGGATGTTAAATATCATGACGCCCAGGACGCCCTGGCGGAAGGATTGGCTGTGATTGACGCCGGGCATTATGCCACTGAGCGCCCGGTTATGCCGGTTGTGGCCGATTTTTTACGGGAGCAATTACAGAAAAATGATGTCCAAGTAACTGTATCACAAATATGTACGGATCCATTTTGTTATTTATAAGTAAGGATAGGCTTTGGGCCTATCCTTCTATTTACGCTGGACATAGGCGAAGAAAGGCGGGGGATTATGACACAAGAAAAACTGCTGCTGGAATTACAGGCGTTTTCTCAGGCGGAACGGGCCCTGAAACGAAAAGTGGAGCTGAAACCTTTGTTGGATGCCTTGAAAAAGATGCTGGACAGAATAAAAAATATGGAAGCGCAGATTTTGCTGTTGCAGGAAGAAGCGGAGAGGGAAGAAAAAGAAGCGGCTTTGGTCTCCGAACATATCAGCACAGTAAACGCCAAAATTGAAGAAGTCAAGGAAAAGTTATACAGCTCTAAAGGCGGGCAGTTAAAAGAACTGCTTGGTTTACAGCAGTCCATTCACCGTATGGAAGAGGAAACAGAGAAGGCGGATGCCCAATACTGGGATAAAATGAAGAAAGCCGAAGAATTGAAACAACAAAGGAGCCAAATAAGAGACGAGCTTCGCGAGATGAAGAAAGCCTATAACGAAGAGCTGAAAGTCTATAAAGAAAAAAGCCTGTTCTTGGAACAAAAGCAGGCGGAGGTCTCCCAGCAATTGGCCGCAGTGAAGAAAAAGCTCACCCCGGAAATGTTAAGCCTGTATACGGAGACGGAAAAGAGAATACCGAACAATCCCATCGCTGTGCTGCAAGGAGAAATCTGCTCGGGCTGCCGTATCTCCGTGTCTTCTTCCTTAATGTTGCGCATTAAAGAAGGAAAAAAACTGTACAAGTGCGAGAGTTGTGGAAGAATTATTATTGAGGTGAAATAAAAAAATGAAGCTGATTTCTTTGGAGGAAGCGACCCGCTTCAACCGGCAGGAAATCCGTGAATATTACAGCCGTTATGTCAATCCAAGCCTGGCTAAAGTAGTGTCCCTCCTGGACTTTGATAAGCAGTTCGTCCAAGCCGAAAATTTTACGGTCCGGGATGCCGACGGACAGGAGTACCTGGATTTTTTGGGCGGCTACGGCGCTTTGAACCTGGGTCACAACCCGCCTGCCGTCCTGGAGGCAGTGCAGACGGTTGCCTGGCGTCCCAATCTCTTACAGGCTTCCCTCAATCCCCTGGCTGCCGCGCTGGGGCATAATCTGACCCAAATTTTACCCGGGGACCTCGGGCGGGTTTTTTTCTGCAACAGCGGTGCGGAAGCGGTGGAGGCCGCGCTGAAGATTGCGCGGGCTTATCGGCCTGATAAACGTAAGATTATTTACTGTACCGGCTCTTTCCATGGCAAAACCTTCGGCGCCCTGTCCGTCTCCGGACGCGATAAATATAAAGCGCCTTTTGCCCCGCTCTTGCCGGATTGCGCAGCGGTAGACTTTGGCGATCTGAACGCGCTGGAGCAAAAATTAGCTGCGCAGGATACAGCGGCTTTTATTGTAGAGCCTATTCAGGGAGAGGGCGGGGTCATTGTCCCGCCGGCAGGATATCTTGCCGGGGTGCGGGAATTATGCAGCCGTTACGGCGTTTTATTGATTGCCGATGAAATCCAGACAGGCTTCGGACGGACCGGCCGCTTGTTCGCCTGCGAGCATGAGCATGTCGTGCCTGATATCCTATGTGCGGCCAAATCGCTGGGCGGCGGTATTTTCCCGCTGGGCGCCTGCATTACGCTTCCGCATATTTGGGATGCTGTGTACGGCGGCCTTGAAAAATACGCGCTGCACACCTCCACTTTCGGCGGCAACACCTTCGCTATGGCCGCGGGTATTGCCGCGTTGCAGGAGATTACCGGCAAAGACCTGGCCAATCAGGCGGAAATAAAAGGGACGTATCTGCTGGAAAAAATAAAGGCCCTGCCCGATAAGCATCATTTGCTTAAGGAGGTCAGGGGCCAAGGTCTCTTAATCGGTCTGGAGTTCAACCAGCCCGTTTCCGGGCTCTTAGACAAGCTGTCTTTCGGCAGAATCGCGCGTGCGGCGGACGAGTACTTCGCTACGTTAGTGGCGGGGGAATTGCTGAACAAATATCACATTATTACGGCTTACACGCTGAACAATCCCCAGGTCATCCGGCTGGAACCGCCGCTTACCGTCAGCCGTGAGGCGCTGGACAAAGTCGTGAGCGCTTTGGGTGAAATCCTGGAGAAGAGCTTTGCCCGGGTAACCGTAGACAGTATTGGTTCAGCGGTGTTAAACAAGTTAAAACATTAAAATACAAAATGATCAGGATGTAACATAATATGTTGCAAAAAGAAACGGCAGCGCAGTTTTTCTTATGGATGAGCCGGTTCGTGGATTTTGAGGAACAGCAGCATCCCCAACGAGATCATGGCTGCCAGGAACGACCAGCTGATAAAATAGGAACCGCTAAGATCAATCATCAGGCCAAAGAGCGGAGGAAAACAGAATGTCCCGATTTGGATCATGGAAACGCCTAACCCGACGGCAGCCCCGCCCCGCGCCTGGCCGGCGGTCTTGGTGAGCAAGGCGACGTACAGACCATTCCAGCCCATGGCCGACATACCGAAAAACCAGGAAACAATCAGAGCCAGCCATAAAGGAGTATGTTCATTAAAGGTCAGGAGGGTCAAGGCTACGAATATAATCACAAAACCTTGTATGACCAGAATCGGTTTACGGGCGCCCCTCAGGAGCGTGTCGCTGACGTAACCCAGCCCAATACGGGCGGACATGCCGCCTAGTTGGGTGGCGGTCAGGCAGAGCGCGGCCGTGGCTACGCTCACATTTAAGGTGTCCCGGACATACAGGGCCAGATAGGTGATCATAATGTACTGCGCCCCCTGGTAGAGGATGGCAACCGCCATAATGAACCAGATGTTAGAATCATTTAGAAAAGACCATTTATCAATGGAATCCTCCGTTTTCTTGTCTTGCGCCGGCTGCTGGTCAGCCGGTTTGCTTTTGTAAGTAAAAAAGAAACCAATGCAGCCCAGGATGAAGATGATCCCTGCAGTCACCAGCGCCAGCCGCCAGTTCCAGTTCAGGGCAATAAACGGCAGGAGCAAAGAGCCCGTAAAACCGCCAAGGGTAACGCCGGTCTGCCGGATGCCCAGCGCCAGCCCTTGTTTTTCCGGGGGGAACCATTTAACGATGGCCTTACTCCCGGCGGGGGTGGCTCCAGCGCTTAATATACCCGTCAAAAGCAGCAGTGCCACAAAGACAAAAAAAGAGGCTGAGCGGGAAGTCAGGATAATGGCCAGGCCGGCCAGGATACCGCCTAGGATCAGGACAATTTTCTCCCCGTGTTTGTCTGTGAGCCTTCCTGCCAATATAGCGGTAAAGCCCATCCCGATATGTACAGCTCCCCCGGCAAATCCAATCATGGATTTGGTTAAGCCTAAATCAGCGATAATGAAGGGGGCCAGCACGCCGGTGGAAGTGGAAATCAGGGATTGCATCCCTTGCAGCGCCGTATTCATAGCCAGGACCAGCCAGCGGTACACCGTGACGTTTTCTGTGATAGAGGGGGCATTTATTTTTCTTGTTTCAGGCTGAGACATTTATTATCACCTAAATTATTTATATAAGCAAAAAACATGCCAATTACCGGATAATTATTTCTTCTCCAGCCCAAATAAGTCCTTCAGACCTTTGCGCAGAGTTTCTGCGTCGATGGGACCCCGAACTCCGGCTGCGATATTCCCTTCCGGGTCAATCAGGATCGTAGTAGGGATAGAGGTTATGCCATAAATCCTGGCAGCGTCCTGCTCCAGATCAAAGTAAACAGGAAATGTAAAACCTTGCTCGGCGATATACTTTTCTCCGCTCTCCTTGGTCTCACGGCGTCCGTCCACCAGGTCCACCATCATAAAAGTAACCTCTTCACCGATCTCCTGATAAACCGCATGGAAGTCCGGCATCTCCCCCCGGCAGGGAGGACACCAGCTGGCCCAGAAATTTAAGACGATGGGCCGGCCGAACAGATCCGAGAGTTTGACGGCAGCGCCGTCCGCATCGAATACCGTAAAATCAGGCGCTGCAGTTTTTTCCGCTTCCTCGGACGGATTGGACCCTTCTCCCTCTGCCGGTGTAATGCCGATATTTTGCGGAATTATATTTTCACTTAAAGCGTTATAGGCGAAAACCGCCAGGGCAATCAAGGCGACAAATGCCAATGCTAAAAACAGGGTTTGGGTTTTTGTATTCATAGTATCCTCCTTACTAAGTCAAAAGCGATAGTAAATATCCCATTTGGCCCGTGGCCATCAAGATGCCGATGACGATGAGCAAGACGCCGGAGACTGCGTTAATTACACGATAATTTTTCTTAATCCAATCAAATGTACTTTTGAGCCGGTCGATTAAGAGCGCGCTGGCTACAAAAGGGATGCCCAGCCCTAAGGAAAAGGCCAGCAGCATGGTGACGCCTTTTAACCAGGACCCGCTCAGGGAAGCCATGAATAAGGCGGAACCCAGAAAAGCGCCTACACAGGGCGTCCAGCCAATGGAAAAGACCAGACCGAACAGCAAAGAAGAAAGAAATCCGGGATTTTTGACCTCCCTGCGGTTATTGCTGACATGATTTAATAATCCTATGTTCAATATGCCTAAAAAATTCAGCCCGAAAATGATGACGATCACACCCGTAACAATATTAAGTAGCGTGGCATACTCGCGCAGCAGCTCCCCTAAGGAACCCATAAAAGCGCCCAGAATGACAAAAATCAGGGTGAAACCCAAAACGAAGCCGAGGGAATTGGTCAGCGTTTTACTTTTGTCTGTTTCGCCCGCCGCAAAATATGAGATATAGATGGGCAGCATCGGCAAAAGGCAAGGGGAGATGAAGGTGATAATTCCTTCTAAAAAAAGCAGAAGATATTGCATGGCAGGGCTCCTTCCAGGCCGAAATGGGACGCCGGTTTTTTTGGCCATTATATCATAATATTATAATAAATGAAAATAGGCTAAAATACAAGCGCTGTATTTAGCCTATAGTCAAATTTTATTCGATGAATTATAAAAGCGCAAGAGGATGCCTGTAAGCCAGTGTTTTTTAATCCGTTCCTTGTGGCCAGTATAGTTAAAAACAATTTTGTATTCTGTTAACAAATTTACAAAACAAAAAAAGAAGTTACGGTATAATTAGGTAACTTCTTTTAAAAAGGTAAACAATTATTAATAACCTGCCGGAAAGATAAAAAGGAGGGATGAGCCAATGCATACAGAGGAATTGCAAAACAGACCTGTCTTCACCGGACTGGATAATGCAACTTTTAAACCGGTTTGCATTAAGTCTATTACCAAAGAATTAAAGAAAGGTGAATACCTCTTTCAACAAGGAGCGCTTGCCGATTCCTGCTATATCGTCAAAGAAGGGACGCTTAAGCTGACCAAGCTGACGGAAGACGGCGAGGAAACCATGGTACATGTCATCAATGCGGGAGAAATTCTGGGGGAGAGCACCCTTTTCAGGAAAATATCTTTTCATCCGGTTACAGCCATCGCTTTGGAGAATGTTAAGGTATGTTATCTGTCCCGGGAAATCTTGGAGCAGTTGGTGAAAAAGAATCCTGATTTGGCCTGGGAGCTTTTTGTCAATCTCAGCAATCAGGTGTATAAAAGCTGGGAAAAGATTTTGGAATTAAATACGCAGACAACGCCGGAGAAAGTTATAAGCTTATTCAGGCATTTAGCCAAGGAGCATGGGGAGCCTGATAATGGAGGGACCCGCATCAAGATGAAACTTACCCAGGAGGATATCGCTTCTATGGTGGGTACATCGAGGGTGATGGTATCTAAGGCCATACAGAAGTTGATACAAAGCCAGATATTAATCAAAGATAAAAAACATTACATTATCAAACAAAAATAAGACCTTTGTAAACAAGTTTACAGAAATCCTGATTGATATCGTCTACGATGAGCTTACGGAAAAAATCATCAATATCAGGAGGGATTAGAATGCCTAAGAATTGGCATAAGGAAGTCATGGGCCGCAAAGCGGCAGAGGCTTTAACAAAAAACAATTTCAAAGCTATCTATGTGGAAACAAAAGAAGAGGCGGCCCAAAAAGCGCTCGAACTGATGGAAGACAGTAAAAGTATTGGCTTGGGAACATCCATGACGCTCAAGGAACTGGGAATTGCAGAGGAAATTCGGAAAACAGGCAAGGAGGTTTTTGACCATACGGACCCGTCGCTCAGCCCGGAAGAAAAATTGGAGATGCGGCGCCAACAGCAGGTCTGCGATTGTTTCCTCAGCAGCACGAATGCGGTCACTTTGGACGGGAAGCTGGTTAACGTTGATGGGACAGGGAACAGAGTAAGCGCGATGATTTTTGGACCCAAGAAGGTCATCGTAATTGCAGGTTTTAA
>JAVEYA010000057.1:0-14619 GCA_034003745.1 Clostridia bacterium | reverse complement strand
CCGGTGAAGTAGAAATCCTAGTTGACACCTTCCGCCGTAAATTGATTGTCTTAAACGACGGTCTTCCTTATGCCGCCTTTTCCATTGCGATCGGCAAGGCTATCACCCCGTCCCCCCTGGGTAACTGGAAAGTCCGCAACAAAGGCGTTAATATCGGTCCGGCCTTCGGCACGCGCTGGATGGGCCTGGATGTGCCCTGGGGCGTCTATGGGATTCACGGAACCAATAACCCCTGGTCCATTGGCTCCATGGCCAGTCATGGCTGTTTTCGCATGTGGAACCGCGATGTGGAGGTCCTTTACCCCTGGATTGACGTAGGCACGCAAGTCACGGTAGTGGGCAACCCCTTCGGCTATATGTCCGGAGGACTGCAAAGGCTAAAGCCGCGGGATAACGGTTCGGCGGCAAAATTTATCCAGCAGAAACTTCGGAATCGCGGCTTCTACCAGGGGAAGCCGGATGGCCTGTACGGTCCCTCCACTGAAAACGCGGTTAAAAAACTGCAAAAACATTATCATTTGCGACAAACCGGAGAGGTCGGCCACGAAGAATATAATATATTGGGGGTGTTATAATGGCAGTTAAGCAGCCGTTTTCTTTTAAGCTGAGGATTTATAAGGATATCGGGATCGATTTGGGTTCGGCCAATTCCCTAGTCTTTATGAAAGGCCGCGGCATTGTTCTCAGTGAACCGTCGGTGGTGGCCGTCAACGAAAGAACCGGGGACATCCTGGCCGTCGGCAACGAAGCCAAGAAGATGATCGGACGCACACCCGGAAATATTATTGCTATCCGCCCCTTGAGGAACGGCGTAATTGCCGATTTTAATATTACCAAGGTCATGTTAAAATACCTGATCTCTAAAGCGATGAAAGGCTTCACCATTGCCAAACCCCGGGTTTTGATCGGGATTCCGCTGGGCATCACCCAGGTGGAAAAGCGTGCTGTCCTGGAGGCGGCTTACCAGGCCGGCGCCAAAGAAGCTTATCTGATCGAGGAGCCTGTAGCCTCCGCCGTCGGGGCAGGCCTGCCGGTGGCGGAACCCCGGGGCAGCCTGGTGGTAGATATCGGCGGCGGCACCTCGGAAGTCGCCCTGATTTCTCTGGGGGGCGTGGTTGTAGGTAAATCGCTCCGTGTCGGCGGCGACGAACTGGATCAGGTCATTTTGCGCTATATCCGCAAGCGCTATAATCTGGATATCGGTATACGGTCGGCCGAACAGGCTAAAATAGACATTGGTTACGCCATTGACCCGCCTGAGGACGCCTCTGCGTTTATCAAAGGCCGGAACCTGGCCAGCGGCCTGCCCAACAGCGTTAACGTAACCGCCCGGGAAATTTGCGAAATCTTAAGCGAACCGCTGGCTTCCATTCTGGAAGCGATTAAGTCCACGCTGGAAAGGACGCCTCCTGAACTGGCTTCGGATATCATCGATAACGGCATGATGCTGACGGGCGGCGGCGCGCTCTTAAAAAATATAGATAAATATCTGCTCCATCACACCAAAATGCCCGTGCTCATTGCCGACGACCCCTTGACTTGCATGGCGCGCGGCACCGGACGGGCTTTAGAAGAAATAACACTTTTAAGAAAATTGGCCGTGATTTGAGGCGCTATTCCGCCGGCTGTTCTCCCGGCGGCGCGGCTTCAGGCGCTTCTGCCTTGGGAACTTCCCGGGCCTTCTGGATACCATTGACATCGATATAGTAATTTTCTTTATAGATCAGCTCGGAGATGGGTACAATGCTGTACCCTTCTTTTGTTAAGTAATCGATAATCGGCTTTAAGGCTTGGGGCGTATTGGCGCCGTCGTTATGGAAGAGAATGATCGCTCCGGGCTTGATTCTGTCGGTGATTCTTTTGGTGATTTCCCCGGCCGATAAATTCTTCCAATCCAGAGAATCAATGCTCCACTGCACAGGCACCATCTTTTCCTCTTCGGCAATGGTAATGACCCGGTTGTTATACGCGCCGTAAGGCGGCCTGAACAGATAGGCCTTCTGCCCCGTAACCTCTTCAATTTTCGCGGCGTTCTCCAAGAGCTCGGAACGGATCCTCTCCTCGGATACCTTGGTCAAATCCGGATGATTGGCCGTGTGCAGCGCAGGTTCATGCCCCTTGGCCACAATCTCCTGGGCTACCTGCGGATAGGAATTGAGCCAGATATTTGTCAAAAAAAAGGTCGTCTTAATGTCGTACTCTTCCAAGGTCTGCAGAATCAGCGGCGTTCTGGTGCTCCCCCAGGTGGCGTCAAAGGAGAAAGCCACCTTTTTTTCTGTTGTATCCACCGCATAAATGGGATGCAGTTTATTCACGCCGGCCACCAGCACCTGAACTACGTCCGAAGCCTTGGAGATGATGGAAGCGCTGAAAACTCCACTGAAGGCAATGACGATGATGAGCAGCAGCGCGAATTTGGCCAGCGACCGTTTGGAAAGATAGATGATCTTGATGGGAATCCCCTCCCCCCTTCTTCTTTAAGACATTTTTATTCTAAGGAGAGGATTTCTATACCAGGGGGACACGGGATGTTTCTTCCGTTTATCCCCTTTACCAGGGAATTTTATCCGTATAGTCTCCGGCGCCTGTGACTAAAACCCGCCGACTTTCGCCGGCGGGTTTTGCAAATCATTAGTTGAAACTGTAATTCGGGGCTTCCTTGGTAATCTGGATGTCATGGGGATGGCTTTCACGCAGTCCGGCAGCGGTCTGGCGGATGAACTTGGCTTTGGTTTTCAGTTCCAGGAGACTTGCGCAGCCGGTGTAGCCCATGCCGCTTCTTAAGCCGCCCATGAGCTGGAAGATGGTCTCGGATACCGGGCCCTTATAAGGCACGCGGCCTTCCACGCCTTCAGGAACAAGCTTGTTAATATTTCCTTCCTGGAAGTACCTGTCGGAGGCGCCCGCCCGCATGGCGGAGACGGAACCCATACCGCGGTATACTTTATAGCTTCTGCCCTGATAGATTTCCACCTCGCCGGGGCTTTCCCCGGTGCCGGCGAGCAAACTGCCGATCATCACGACATCGGCCCCTACCGCCAGGGCTTTGGTGATATCGCCGGAGAATTTGATGCCGCCGTCGGCAATGAGCGGAATATTATATTTGGACGCTTCCAGATAACAATCGTTTACTGCCGTAATCTGAGGAACGCCTATCCCGGTGACGACGCGGGTCGTGCAGATGGAACCGGGACCGATGCCGACCTTGACCGCGCTTGCGCCGGCGTTGATCAGGTCACGGGTGGCTTCCGCCGTAGCGACATTGCCGGCAATGATCTGCAGCTCAGGATACAGCTTGCGGATGGCTTCCACCGTCTTGATTACACCAATCTGATGACCGTGTGCCGTATCGACGACAACGACGTCCACTTTGGCTTCCACCAGGGCCCGGACCCGCTTCAGGGTATCTTCGGTTACACCCACGGCAGCCGCCACTAAAAGACGGCTGTTCTTATCCTTGGCGGAGTTGGGATACTTGATGGCTTTTTCGATATCCTTAGTGGTAATCAGGCCTTTTAAGTGATAGTCCTTATCCACCAGCGGAAGCTTTTCAATCTTGTGTTTGCCCAGGATTTCCTTGGCGTCTTCCAGGGTGGTATCCACCGGCGCGGTGATCAGGTTGTCCTTGGTCATAATTTCTTCAATTTTTTTGGTATAATCGGTTTCAAACCGGAGATCCCGGTTCGTCAGAATACCGATCAGCTTCAATCCCTGGGTCACCGGTATCCCCGAAATATGATAGCGTTCCATGATTTGCAGGGCTTCGGCCACGGTGTGCTCTTTCGATAAGTACACCGGGTCCGTGATAATGCCGTGCTCCGAGCGTTTGACCTTATCCACCTCTCCAGCCTGGTCTTCTATGGACATATTTTTATGAATAACTCCGATGCCGCCTTCACGGGCCATCGCCCGCGCCATCCGTGAATCGGTCACGGTATCCATGCCGGCGCTCATAATCGGAATGTTGAGATTGATTGTCTGAGTCAGTCTGGTGCTAATATCCACATTCCGGGGTAATACCTCGGATTTGGCGGGAAGCAAGAGAACATCATCAAACGTCAAACCTTCTTTATCAAACCTCTCCGACAAAACGTTCAACCTCCTTCTTGGCTTAATTTTTATAGCATTATACCATATTCCATGAAAAGTGGATATTTATTTGTTTTTTTCTTCATCCTTAAAGTAATACTCGGCTTCCACATAATCGTCGGGCATAGAGCGGTTGACAAACCAGTTTAAAAGCAAAAAAATAATGCCCAGGTCGTCGAGATGCCCCAACAAGGGAACATCGGGAATAAAATCCAACGGCCAGAGCAGGTAACCGAATCCGATCAAAATCAAAAACAGCTTGGACATGCCGGAGACATTAGGGTCTCGGAAGAGCTGCCAGGCTTTTTTCAGGAGTCGCGGAATATGCCAAATCATTTTCCAGGACCTTCTCATCGTCGTTCTCCCTTTCTTTAAAATGGTTATTCCGGCAAATGCGCGGTATCGTTCAATACTTCCAGCACTGCCCTCTCATCGCCGAAACGGATGATATTGACAGCCGCATTTTTTTGCTTATAGGCCCACATTTTTTCCAGAGGCTCGTCCAGGATGCCGCAAAGCAAGGCGGCGATCGTTCCTCCGTGGGCTACAATGAGTACGTCCCCCTCCCGGTGCAGGGAGATAATTTCCTTGACGGCTCCAAGCGCGCGGTCCCGCAGGTCGCTAAAAGATTCTCCTTTATCGATCTTTAAAAGATGCGGGGTTTTTTGCCAGACGCTGACCTCATCCGGAAATTTTTCCATCAAATCATGATAGGTTAATCCTTCCCAGACGCCGAAATTGATTTCCTTTAAATCCGTCCGGATTTGAATCTCCAGCCGGTGCGCCTCATTAATGATCCTGGCCGTCTCATAGGCACGGCTCAAATCACTGGAATAAATGACCGCGAAGCTCTCCCGGGAAAGGCGGTCGCGCAAGGCCTGGGCCTGCGCAATTCCTTCCGCACTGAGCTCAATATCAGTATGCCCCTGATAACGCAATTCATGATTCCAGAGGGTATGTCCGTGCCGGACTAAAAATAAACGTGTTCCCATGTCGTTTTCCTCTATATCTTCGAGAGCAAAACCATCCCTAAAAGGTATGCGGCTTCGCTTAACTCAATAATCATACCATAACTATCTCCGGTCAGACCGCCTAATTGGGCGTTGCTGCGCTCACAAATAAACAATGCAAACACAACAAAAACAGGCAGGGACAGGTAAAAATATAACGACGGCGTCAGCCAGATAAACAGCGCCAGGCTGAACAGCGAAGCGATCAGCAAATCCGAAACGTTATTGCTGGAAAATGTCCTGCCCATCCCTTCGGTGCGGGCATAAGGAAATAAAACGATGGCGTAAACGGCAGCCCAGCGGCCCAGCACAGGCATTAAGAGAAGCGCCGGAACCATCTGTCTGTGGGGAAGCTCGGTATATAAAGCCAGCTTCACCAGCACAAGGCAAGCCAGCGCCAGCACCCCCATGGCGCCTACTCTGCTGTCCTTCATGATGTCCAGCTTCCGGTCACGGTCTTTCCCGGACAAAAACGCGTCAAAGGAATCCATCAAACCATCCAGGTGGAGCCCGCCCGTCAGAATGATTTCAGCTACGACGAGCAGTACGGCCAGAGCGAAAGGTTCCAGAAAGAAACGGCCGAAACTGTAGAGCAGCGCCAGGATAAAACCCAGCAAGAGGCCGATGAAGGGGAAAAATTTGATCGCGCCGGCAAAATCGCCTTCATTAAGCGAGAGATTTCTAAAAAGACGGATACGGGTCAGAAACTGTAAGGCAATTATTAAACTTCTCACTTCTTCTCTCCTGTTGATAAGATAATTACTGCGGCTTCAGCTTAACCGGCAGCCCCAGCATCAGCATATAGACTTCCTCTGCCGCCGCGGCCAGCCTTTGGTTCACCCGGCCGGCGATATCCCGGTACAGGCGGCTCAAGGGATCCGGCGGCACCAGCCCCCAGCCTACTTCGTTGGTCACCGCATACAAAATAATCTCCGCGTCGGCCACAGCCTCCAATAGGTCTTCGATTTTCCGCAGGATATACATTTCGGCGGCATCTGCCGCCGGCTCCCCTGCCCTGCTTTCATCCGTTGCCGCCAGCAGCAGGTTGGACACGTATAAAGTGATGCAATCCAGTATCCATACAGGATAGGCGGACTGGTATTTTCTAATGACCTTCTCCACTTGAAACGGTTCCTCAAAGGTTTGCCAATGGCCCGGACGGCGGGCGCGGTGCGTCTCGATGCGCTCCCGCATTTCTTCATCCAGCGCCTGTGCGGTAGCCAGATAGGCGACGGGCTTGTCCGTCTCGAGGGCCTTCATTTCCGCAAACCCGCTTTTCCCGCTGCGGGCGCCGCCGGAAACCAGAATCAATTTTCCCAAGCTATGAATCCTCCATTGAATATGCCTGCACATCTTTCAGTTCAGCCAGATAGCAGTTATATTTCATCAATTTCTTGGCATAATGCCAATTTTCTGATTGCAGCTTTTTATTTTCTTTTTCGAGTTTAAGCGTGTTAATCCTTCTTTCATTCTCCATTTTTTCAATCAGATTCATTAAGACCCGCCTGCTCAGCCGGAGCTGCTCCACTTGCCTTTCCAATTCCTTGACGCGCTGCCTGAGATGCAGTACTTCCAATTCATAGCCCATCGTATCCACTCCCAAATTAAATCTTCTATTGTAGTATATTCAGGGGAGCGGCTTTATAAACAGCGTTCTTAGCTCTTTAAAGCTTCTTTTAATATCTCTATGGTACCGGCTGGCACGGGCAGCTTGCCGAAATTGAGAAAATCCTCTTCTTCCTGGCCGTGAAAATCAGAACCCCCGGTAATTAAGAGTTTGTTTTGCAGGGCCAAATGATAATAATAACGCCGGGTCTCCTCGTCGTGTTCCGGATAAAACACTTCCATTCCCCCCAAGCCGGCCTTCAGCAAATGCGGCAGCGCAGCAGGATGTAGATCATTGCCGGGGTGCGCCAGCACTGGAATTCCGCCGGCCTGGACAATCAGCGCAATGGCTTCTTCCGTTGCCAGACGGTAGCGGGGCACAAAACCCGGCCTCCCCTTCAGGAGATATTTATGAAAAGCTTCCTTGATATCCGCGGCATAGCCGTTTTGGATCAAAGCCAGGGCGATATGCGGACGGCCAAGACTGGCGGCGTCTCGGGCAAATTCCTGCACTTCCCGCAAGGTTATACGCAGTCCGGCTTCTTCCAGCCTTTGCACCATGCGGCCAATCCGCTGCCGCCTGGCCTCGGAGAGTACCTGCAGTGTCTGACGCAGACCAGGATTATAGATATCCAGCGCATAGCCTAAAATATGCAGTTCTTTGCCCTGATACTCCGTGCTGATTTCAATACCCGGAAGGACCGTCAGACCAGGCGGGATTTTGTTGAACTCAATTTTCTCCACTCCGGCAACGGTATCATGGTCGGTAATGGCGATACAGCGCAGACCCTGTTGTAAAGCCATCTCTATAATCTCTTGAGGGGAATAAGAACCGTCGGAAGCGTTGGTATGGATATGCAGGTCGGCCAGGCCCCGCTCGCAGTCAGGGCAATACGTCGGATAAGACACGGATGAAGTTTCCTCCCATAATTTTTCTTACTTCTGCTTCTTTCCAGCCTCTTTGCAAGAGCGCTTCGGGAATCACCGCTATTTTTGTAACGTCTTCCAACCCGGCGGGCGTCCTGTTAATCCCGTCAAAGTCGGATCCCAGTCCGATATGGTCGATCCCGGCTATGGCGGCGGCGTGTTCCAGATGGCTAACGACGTTGCTTATGCCGGCTTTGCCGGGGCTGAGGAAGCCGGGAAAAAAGTTTATTCCGATAATCCCGTTATTTCTGCCCAATGCTGCCAGCTGTTCGTCGGTGAGATTGCGAGGATGATCCATCAGGGCCCGGCAGCAGGAATGGGTCGCCGCCACCGGTTTTTCGCTTACAGCTAAAACGTCCCAAAAGCCGGCATCCGCCAAATGCGAGACGTCAATCAGCATACCCAGCTTATTCATCTCCCGCACAGTATCGGTTCCATGCCGGGTCAATCCGCCTTTGGAGGCGTTCTCCCAGGCCCCGTCGGCCAGCAGATTACGCTGGTTCCAAGTCAGTCCGAGTGACCGGAAGCCCAGCTCATGCAATATGCGCAGGAGGGAAGTCCGCCCCTCCAGGACTTCCCCGCCTTCAATCGCCAGAAGAAAAGCCGTCCTATCCGGGTGTAACGCGGATAAATCCTCTCTGCTCCGAATAACCTGAAGCCCTTCCGGGGCTTCCTCCTGCCAGAAACGGAAAAAAGAGAGCATTTCCAGCACCCGGGCCAGGGAACCGGCGGGCTTATATTCCGGTTCGATATAAAAGGCCAGAAACTGCAAGCCTACACGGGCTTCCCGTAATCGGGGCCAATCCATCTGTCCCTTCTTATTTTTCTCCCAGAAGGAGCGTTTGTGTTTAAAGTATTCCAGGACCGTGTCGCAATGGCCGTCAACAATGATTAAATCATCCATCCCTCATTCTCCCCTGTTTATCTGAAAAAACTATTTCAATTATACCTTAATGTATTAAAATTTTCCTCCCAACAGAACAAAAAAAGCCTGTTCCCCTGAACAGGCTTAAGTCTTATCTATTTATCTCGGTTCCACGATCAGCTTGATGGCCGTCCTTTCCTCGCCGTCGATAATGATGTCGGTAAAGGCGGGAATGCAAATCAGGTCAATACCGCTGGGAGCTACAAATCCTCTGGCTATGGCTACTGCTTTTACCGATTGGTTCAAAGCTCCTGCCCCTATAGCCTGAATTTCTGCGCAGCCTCTTTCTCGAATAACACCGGCTAAGGCACCTGCCACTGAATTAGGGCTTGATTTAGCTGAGACTTTCAAAACTTCCAAAGTTGTTACCCTCCCAACCCCTATGTATTTGTTAGAATATTATAATATCTATTCTACATGCTATTGGGAATTCCTTTAATTTCTGGAATAAAAATTCCTACTCCAGCTGGAAAAGGTCGTTCAGTTTCTCGATACGGAGGGTTTTTCCGGTGGTCCGGCAGATATCGAGAATGATCCCGTTGAATTGTACGACGCCCGCGGCCACTTCGAAACGGGCCGGCATCTGGGAGATAAATTTCTTAATAACCAGGTCTTTGTCAATGCCCAATACGGAGTCGCGCGGGCCGGTCATGCCCACATCCGTAATATACGCCGTTCCCTGAGGCAGGATTCTTTCATCTGCCGTCTGCACATGGGTATGGGTGCCCACAACAGCCGAGACCCGGCCGTCCATGTACCAGCCGAAAGCAATCTTCTCCGAGGTGGCCTCGGCATGAAAATCAACAAGAATCAGGCGTGTTTCTTTGCTGATTTGCTCCAACAGCATATCCGCCGCCCGGAAAGGACAATCCAACGGCTGCAGGAAAACCCGGCCGGAGAGATTCATTACGGCAAGCTTAACCTTGCCTATGGAATAGATAATGCTGCCGCGTCCGGGCGTATCCGGCGGATAATTAGCCGGTCTTACCAAGGTGGGATCATGATCGATGAATTCCAGGATTTCTTTCTTGTCCCAGGTGTGGTTGCCCATAGTGATAATATCTACGCCGGCATTATATAACTCTTCGGCGCAGCCTTTATTCAGGCCATTGCCGCCGGCCGCGTTCTCGCCGTTGGCAATGATAATATCCAAGGCGTATTTCTTGCGATAATTCTTTAACAAGCCTACTGCAGCCTTTCTGCCGGGACGGCCCACGATATCGCCCACCATCAACACACGCAGAAACTTCTCATCCATAAGGATTCCTCACTTATCTATACTTTTTCTAACATCATTATCATACGCGGTTCGTCACCGAATTAAAACTTACGGCTTGCATTAAAGCAAGCCGTAATATTATTTCTAAATGCTCACGGGGATCGATTTGTGTAGTCTCTTATCTGTGTAGTCTAATTTATCCGTGTAGTCTCACAGGTCTATCTCAATGCTTGCGGGTATTCCATTGAGTCTTATCAGATGGCAATTCCATTAAGTCATATCAGAGGTTTACTTCGCGAAATCCACAGCTCTGGTTTCCCGGATGACCACCACTTTAATCTGTCCGGGGTATTCCAGATTCTCCTCGATGCGCTTGACGATATCCCGCGCCATTCTTACGGAGGTCGCGTCGTCAATCTTCTCGGGCTTTACGATGATCCTGATTTCCCGGCCGGCCTGAATGGCGAAGGATTTCTCCACGCCCTCAAATTCATTGGCGATTTCCTCAAGTTTTTCCAGCCGTTTGATATAGTTCTCCAGCGTTTCGCGTCTGGCGCCCGGACGAGCTGCCGAAATCGCGTCGGCGGAAGCCACCAGGGCTGCTTCAATGGACTGGAAGGGCTCGTCGCCGTGATGGGCCGCAATGGCGTGAATCACTTCCGGCGATTCCCTGAATTTCTTGGCGAGATCCGCGCCAATGGTCACGTGCGGTCCTTCCACCTCATGGTCGATGGCTTTGCCCAGGTCATGCAGAAGACCGGCGCGCTTGGCGAGATTAATATCCGCTCCGATTTCCGCAGCCATAATTTTAGCCAGGTGGGCCACTTCGATGGAGTGTTTCAAGACATTCTGTCCGTAACTTGTCCTGAATTTCAGTCTGCCCAGCATTTTGATCAGTTCCGGATGCAGGCCGTTGACGCCTGTTTCAAAGGTAGCCTGCTCGCCTTCTTCACGAATACGCTGATCTACTTCTTTCTGGGCCTTCTCCACCATTTCTTCGATTCTGGCCGGGTGGATGCGTCCATCCAGAATTAATTTTTCCAGGGCGGTACGGGCCACTTCTCTCCGGATGGGGTCGAAGCCCGACAAAATAACCGCCTCCGGCGTATCGTCGATGATGAGGTCGATGCCGGTCAGGGTCTCCAGGGTCCGGATATTGCGTCCTTCACGGCCGATGATCCGGCCTTTCATTTCATCATTGGGCAGGGCGACAACGGATACTGTGGATTCGGCCACATGGTCGGCCGCACAGCGCTGAATTGCCAGCGAGATAATTTCCCGCGCCTTCTTTTCGCCTTCTTCTTTGGCTTGATTTTCATAATCTTTAATTAACATGGCGGTTTCGTGCTTGATTTCATCTTCGACACGCGACAACAGGATGTCCCTGGCCTGTTCAAAGGATAATCCCGAGATCTTTTCCAATTCCATCATTTGTCTTTTCAATACTTCAGCTACATTTTTCTTTTGTTCCTGCAGTTCCGCGTCTTGTTTCTGCAGATTTTCGTCTTTTCTTTCAATCGCTTCGGTTTTCTTATCCAGGCTTTCTTCTTTCTGAATCAAGCGGCGTTCCACACGCTGCAGTTCATTGCGGCGTTCACGTGCTTCTCTTTCGGCTTCCACCCGTAAACGGTGGGATTCTTCCTTCGCTTCCAGAATAGCTTCCTTTTTACGCGCTTCAATATTCTTCTTCGCTTCATCAACAATTTTTTTGGATTCTTCTTCGGCTGAGGCAATTTTCGCTTCAGCAGTTTTTTTCCTGACGATATATCCGATTGCTAAGCCTACTATAACTGCGATTAATCCGGTAATGATAAGTTCTAGTATACGACTCACCTCCTATTAGTTTTCACGGACTAAAAAGAAAAACAACCGATTTTATCGGCTGTTTTAAACGTTCCACCATCATTTTAACGGATCCGGAAGCTATACTAATCCCCTTGAAAATGGGTCAAGTATCAACTTTCTAATAAAATCAACCCGTATTGATTTAAAGTCTATATATATTAAAGGTGAAAAATATATAGCTAAAATCCGTGATGGAAAACGAATCAACCGTAAATATCCATTATCATAATAATCTTTCTTGAAATCGCTGTCAAGATTTGTCCACATATTTTATTCCGTGATAATGAAGGCATTTTCTGACACTCTGCAGGGTAAAACCTTTACGCTGCAAGTGCCTGATGAACGCGTCCGGCGAGACGTCTTTCCGGGTACGCAGTAATTTTGCCGCCGTAAGCTGCACCAGTTCCCATTCTTTCTCGGCGGAATAATTTTGCAGCAACTCCCGGATTAACGCATCCGGGATACCCCTAAATTCCAGCTGGTGTGCGAGGACCCTTGGCCCGCAGGGCTTTCGGCTGGTGAAATAGTCATACATTTTCTCGGCGTAAGCCCGGTCGTTCAGATAACCGGACGCCAACAGCCGTTCCAGCGTCTCCCCGGCCTCAGCGGCGTTAAACCCCGCCTGCCGGAGCTTATCTTCCAGTTCCTTGACACTGTAAGCGCGTCGGGATAATTTTTTCACGGCAAAGCCATAAGCAGATTCTGTCATACCTAGTCTTCGGCGGCCTCGTCGGCAGCTTCAAGTTTGGCAGGCATGATACTGGTTCTAATGCGGGCCTCTATTTCCGCGGCAAGTTCCGGATTGTCCTTCAGGTACTGGCGGGCATTGTCTTTGCCCTGGCCCAGACGGACGTCGTTATAGGAATACCAGGTTCCGCTCTTGGCAACAATATCCAGCTCAGCACCCAGTTCGATAATGCCGGACTCTTTGGAGACGCCTTCCCCATAGATAATATCGAAATCCGCCTGCTTAAAGGGCGGGGCAATTTTATTCTTGACGATTTTCACCCTGGTGCGGCTGCCAATCATTTCGGAACCGGACTTCAGGGTTTCTATTCTTCTGACGTCCATGCGGATGGACGAATAGAACTTCAGCGCCCTACCGCCGGGGGTGGTTTCGGGGTTGCCGAACATAATGCCGACTTTTTCGCGCATCTGGTTGATAAAGATGGTGATGGTATTAGACTTGCTGATGGCGCCGGTTAATTTGCGCAGGGCCTGGGACATCAGGCGGGCCTGCAGGCCGACATGGGCGTCGCCCATATCGCCTTCAATTTCCGCCCGGGGTACCAGCGCGGCCACCGAATCGACTACGATCACGTCTATCGCGCCGCTCCTGACCAGGGCCTCGGCAATCTCCAGAGCCTGTTCCCCGGTATCCGGCTGGGAGACGAGCAGGTTTTCCGTATCTACGCCCAGTTTTTGCGCATAATTCGGGTCCAACGCATGCTCGGCGTCAATGAAGGCGGCTGTGCCCCCGTTTCTCTGGGCTTCGGCGACAATATGCAAAGCCACGGTCGTCTTGCCGGAGGATTCCGGCCCAAAGATCTCCACCACTCTGCCCCGTGGCACGCCGCCTACGCCCAGAGCCATATCCAAAGAGAGGATACCTGTGGAAACAGTACTAACCTGCAATTTAGCCCGCGAATCGCCGAGCCTCATAATAGAGCCTTTGCCGAATTGTCTTTCTATGGTTGAGAGCGCTGCCTCCAGAGCTTTCTTTTTATCCGACACCTGAACTCCTCCTTGTCCAAAACATATGTTCGACTTGGCTCTATTGTACCTTTATTTGGGATGGTTTGTCAATTATGATTTTTACAGGAAATTATACTTTATTTGCTGCGGGCAAATTGAACGGAAACGCGCTTGCCTTTGAGATTGCTCCTGTCCATGATATGAATGACCCGGGAGGAGTGGTCTTCCGGTACTTCCACAAAGGTGAACTTGTCGTAAATGCTGATATTGCCGATGGCCCTGGGGTTAATGCCCGTCTCATCGCTGATAAGCTTGACTAAATCCGCCGGACGAATATTCTGCTGGCGCCCGATGGTAAAGAACAGTCTGACCATGCCCGGTTGAGCGCCCGTATCCACTATTTCGGAAACGGCATTCTCATTAATCAGCTCCACGCCCTTTTGAATATGCGCATACTTAACGGCCGCCGCCACAATCAACTCGGCAGAATGATTCTGCAAGAGCTGGAGAGCGATGTCCCGGTAATTATCCAACTTGCCGTCCGCGATCAGGGAATCAAGGGAACTTTTAATGTTCTCGCTCTGCTGCTGCACCACATCCTGAAAGGTCGGCAGCGGCGTTTTTTCGATTTGAGACTTGAGCAGCCGTTCGATCATTCTGAGCTGCCGGTATTCCTTGGGCACGATCAGCGTCAGCGCTTTGCCCTCGCGTCCGGCCCGCCCGGTCCGGCCGATTCTGTGTACATAGGATTCCGGGTCCTGGGGGATATCATAGTTGATGACATGACTGACCTTTTCGATATCCAGTCCTCTGGCCGCTACATCCGTGGCCACCATCAGCTCTGTTTCTCCCAACCGGAAGGAGCGCATGGCCTTATCGCGCTGCGCCTGGGTCATATCCCCGTGCAGCCCCTCGGCAAAATAACCGCGCATCTGCAGGCTTGCCACCAGCTCATCCACCCCGCGCTTGGTCCGGCAAAAGACGAGCACCGATTCATAGTTTTCATAGTCCAGGATGCGGCAGAGCGCATCCACTTTGGACATCATGATGACTTCATAATAGTTTTGCTGAATCAGCGGAACGGTCAGATTTTCTTTACTGATGGTGACGAAATGGGGATCCTTCAAATATTTCTCCGCCAGCCGCTGAATCGGCAAAGGCATGGTGGCGGAAAAGAACAAAGCTTGGCGTTCGCCCGGCACCTTATCCAGAATCATCTCAATATCGTCGATAAAACCCATATCCAGCATTTCATCCGCTTCATCCAGCACCACCATCCGCACCTGCTCCAGATTCAGGGTTTT
>JAVEYA010000056.1:0-14947 GCA_034003745.1 Clostridia bacterium | reverse complement strand
AAAAGCGTTTATGTCAAGAAAAGACATCGTTTTTAGGATTATTCCTGACAGCAGGTCATCGCCACGGTATTGACAATATCTTCTACGCTGCAGCCCCGGGAGAGGTCATTCACCGGCTTGCCCATGCCCTGCAGCACCGGACCGATGGCTTCGGCGCCGGCCATTCTCTGTACCAGCTTGTAGCCAATATTGGCCGCCTGCAGATCCGGGAAGACCAGTACGTTGGCTTTTCCTTCCAGGGGGCTGCCGGGCGCTTTGGAAGCGGCCACTTTAGGAACAATAGCGGCGTCAGCCTGCAGTTCGCCGTCGATAATCAGATCCGGAAACTTTTCTTTGGCAATCTGGGTAGCGGTTCTGACTTTGCTGACCAGCTCATGCTCGGCGCTGCCCTTGGTGGAGAAAGACAGCATCGCCACTTTGGGGTCCATGCCGGTTAAAGATTTAGCGGTCTTGGCCGAAGCATAGGCGATTTCCGCCAGCTGGTCCGCAGTGGGATTGGGCGTAACAGCACAATCGGCGAAAATCATAATGCCGTCTTCACCAAATTCTTTCTTGGGAATAATCATCAAAAAGGCGCCTGAGACGACGGAAATACCGGGCGCCGTCTTAATAATCTGCAGCGCGGGGCGAAGCACGTCGCCGGTAGTGTTCTGCGCGCCGGCTACCATACCGTGGCCCAGGCCTTTATAGACCATCATAGTGCCGTACCAGAGAGAATTTTTCAGCAGCGCGGCGGCGTCTTCTTTGCTTAAGCCTTTGGACTTGCGAATTTCCACCAAAGTATCCACGTAATCGGAAAACTCTTTGGAGTTGATATAATCCAATACCGTTACATTTTTTAAATCAACGCCGTTTTTCTTAGCCAGTTCGCCGATGGCGGCCGGGTCGCCGAGTACGATGATGTTGGCAATGCCTTCGGTCGCTATAATGGCGGCGGCCTTGACGGTCCTTTCATCTGTTCCTTCAGCCAGTACGATGGTGCGTTTGAGCGATGCCGCTTTTTGCTTTATTTGGTCAAGCAGATTCATTATTTTTTCCTCCTTTGGTATAATTCTCATTAAACAATAACTTATTCGCTATTGTTTTGGTTTTTCCTATTTAAACATTATTTTTTTGTGAATTATTATTCAAGATTATCTATTGCACAGGAGAAGAAATATGAACATTGTGGGCGTCATTGCCGAATATAATCCTTTTCATCAGGGCCATCGCTATCATCTGCAGAAAGCAAAGGAATTAACCGGAAGCGCCGCCGCCATCTGCGTAATGAGCGGACACTTCCTGCAGCGGGGTGAACCGGCCATTTTCGATAAATGGGCCAGAACGGAAATGGCCCTCGCCCAGGGCGCCGACCTCGTCCTGGAACTGCCGGCCCTCTACGCCACCCGCAGTGCCTATTGGTTCGCCCGGGGCGGCGTGGAAACACTTTATCAAACCGGCGTTGTTACCCATCTCTCCTTTGGCGCGGAAACGGCTGAGTTGAACAAACTTTCGCGCGCTGCGGAACTTATCGCCGGGGAAAGCGCCGCATTCAAAGAAGACCTCAGAACCGCCCTGAAAGAAGGCCTGTCCTTTCCGGCGGCGCGGGCCAAAGCCCTTGGCGGGGACGTTGATTCTCCGTCTATGCTGGCCTCCCCCAACAATGTGCTGGCCCTCTCTTACCTGCAAATCCTGCATGAAAAAAATATTCCTCTTACTCCGGCGCCCGTCCAAAGAAGCGGCGCCGCTTATGATGAAACCGCCCTCCTTCCCCGGGAATTCCCCAGCGCCACCGCCATCCGGCGCAAACTTTCCTGTGGGGACAACGCTTCGCTTGTCGGATATCTGGCGCCGTCCACGCTGGAAATAATCGACCGCGAAGGCGGCGCCGGACGCGGTCCGGTATTTATGGAAGCCTTGGACGGCCTTTTGATGGGTTTGCTGCGCAGGAGTACGGCAGAAGAACTGCAAAACATTATTGAGGTAAATGAAGGGCTGGAAAACAGGATCCGTAAAATCGCGCAAAAAGCAGCCGGCTGCCGGGAATTTCTGGCGCTCCTAAAAACCAAGCGCTATACCTATACCCGCCTGCAACGCTTCCTGATCCATCTTTTGCTGGGCTATACCCAGGAAAAAGAAGCGTATCTGCTCCCGGGGCCGCCTTATCTGCGCGTGCTGGGGTTTACGGCAGCAGGTCAAAAAATACTGCGGAAGATTAAAAAAGAGGCGGCGCTGCCCCTGATCACCAAAGGAGCCTATGCGGAAAAACATGCCTCAGGCGATGCGGCGTTCCGTGTTTTCTGGGAGATGGACGTCCTGGCGGGCAGCCTTTACGCCCTCCTCTATCCGGAAAAGACGGTCCGGCAGGGCAACCCGGATTATTACCGGCAGCCGGTCACCTGGCCAAGGATGTCCTCAGCCGACTCCAATCGCTCTTGATCTGGTCTGTTTTTAACAGGGCCGCCTCTCTTCCTGCGGCAATGCACCGGACGCCGCAAGAAAAATCCGTAATGGAAAAGGCTCTTGTATCCGGCGTAATCAGGCAATCCGCCATTTCCATGCTCCGTGAAGCCGCCTTCCCTTCCATGATTTCAATGGATTGCATAATTACATCATAAATGTTTCTTACTTTTACCGCTTCTTCGCCCTGGGAGAAGGTTTTAACATCCACCGCGATAATATAGTCCGCCCCCATTTCCTGGAGCGCGAATACCGGCAGGCGTTCCGTCACCGCTCCGTCCACCAGGAGCCTGCCGTTGATTCTGACCGGGTTGAAGACGCCGGGAATGGAAATGCTCGCCCGCACGGCTTGCGCCACGTTGCCTTCCCGGAAGACAACGGGTTCGCCCCTGTGAATATCGGTGGCCACCACCGCCAGGGGAATTTTTAACGCATCAAAATTCTTTTGATGGGTTAATAGCCGAATCAATTCCAGGGCCCGGTCGCCTTTTAAAAGTCCGACACGGGGAAGATTCATATCCATAATCAACGATTGGTTGATCTCTCCGGCGAACTTTTCCAGGATATCGATATCCGTTCCGGCCGCATAGGCGGCGCCAACCAGCGCCCCCATACTGGAGCCGGCCAAGAGGTCAATTTTAATATTTTCACGCTGCAAAACCTGTAAAACGCCGATATGGGCCAAGCCCTTAGCGCCGCCGGCCCCTAAGACCAGGCCAAGTTTTCTGCTCATGGACGTCACCTTCTATCACAACATTCCGCTATAATTATTTCAAGAAAATTTTAATGGTTTGAGGTTTATCCTGTCAATCTTCAGGTCTACCCGGATTATTTCCTCAGTATAATTACTGAGGTGTTTTATTCATGCTCTTCGGCTCTCGCAGGAAAAGACAGTATCTCTATTATGCCATTTTAGCCCTGAGTGTAAGCCTGCTGGCGCTCTCCATGCTGGTTTGGCCTAAAGAAACCTACCAGGGCGCCAGCTTTGGACTGGAACTCTGGGCTACCGTCCTGGTGCCCTCACTCTTACCTTTCTTTATTATAACAGAAATCTTGCTGGGTTTTGGATTGGTTAAAGTCCTGGGCGAATTGCTGGAGCCGTTGATGCGCCCTGTTTTTAACCTGCCCGGCGCAACTTCCTTTGCCCTGGCCATGGGCTTTACCTCCGGCTTTCCCATTGGCGCCATCCTGACCCGGCGGCTCTATGAGGAAGGCTTATGCTCAGTGAAGGAAGGCGAACGCCTGGTCTCCTTCACCAATAATTCCAGCCCGTTGTTCATCCTGGCTGCAGTGGGAATCGGTATGTTCAATGATCCCGCCCTTGGAATGGTCTTGGTCTGCGCCCACTATCTCTCCAACTTGCTCTTAGGGATTTTGCTGGGGTTATCGGCCGAACGCGTTCCCCGTCTTCCTTCTTCCACCCGGAATATTTTTCGGCAGAGCCTCCATGTCTTCATTCAGGAGCAACGCAAGCGCAAGCCCCTGGGCAACATCTTAAAAGAAGCCGTCAAAAACGGAACGAATAATATCATTCAGATTGGCGGTTTTGTTGTTTTCTTCGCCGTATTGACCACCATTCTCAATAGAGCCGGTTTGCTCTTTTATATGTCCCAGGCGTTTGCCTTTCTCCTGCAGCGTCTCAGTCTCCCGGCCGAAGTAAGCGTAGCCGTGACCAAAGGATTCTGGGAGATGACCCTGGGCTTGCAGGAGCTGTCAGCCCATGAGCTGCCCTTTATGGTAAAAGCCATCGGCGGCAGCATCATCCTCGGTTGGAGCGGACTCTCCATTCAGGCCCAGGTGACCAGTTTTTTATCCGGTTCCGGCATCAGCCCCCGTCTCTACTACGGCTCAAGAATTCTGCAGGCCTTCCTGGCCGGCTTGATTGCAGGATTGTTGGCCTGGCCCGAGGCGCTCTGGAACGGCCTCACCGCCCTGCCCGTATTCGCGGGCTTGCAGGATACGGGTTACGCCGCCTTCGACATCAAATACAAGATACTCTACCATTTCTCTTTTGCCCTTAAGGAATGTTTGGTCATCCTCCTGGGAATGCTGATGCTGGCGATCTTATCCGCACTGTTTCTAAAAGGCCGAAGATAAACGGCGGGTCATTAGATAAAAATTAAAGGGAGCGGCTTTTCAAGCCGCTCCCCAAATTTTGCCCTGTGGTCATAGACCCTCAAACAGGCTTGCTTTCCGGATTCAGATTCACCGGCCGCATGGGCGAGATGGTGGAAATAGCGTGTTTATAGACAAGCTGCTGCTTACCGTCGAAATCCAAAACGACGGTAAAGTTGTCGAAGCCTTTGACATTGCCTTTTAATTGAAAACCATTGACGAGATAGATGGTGACCGGTACGTTCTCCTTTCTCACCTGGTTCAAAAACGAATCCTGCAAATTAATCAGTTGTTTCATACTGCGGTCCCCCCGAAAATCATTTGTCTCACCCTGATATTATTCTACATTGTTCCGGATAGTCCTGCCGGTTAAGGAGATGATTTCATCCAATAATATCTGATAATCAGTGTATTTGTCAATTTCAAACCAATGGATGCGTGCATCCCGCCTGAACCAGGTCTGCTGCCGCTTGGCAAAGCGCCGGGTATCCCGTTTCAGCAGCTCCACCGCTTCCGCATAGCCGAGTTCATTTTTCAAATGAGCGATCATCTGCCGGTAGCCCAATCCCTGCAAAGCCGGGGACAGAGGATGATATCCCTTTTCCAGCAAAGAACGCGCCTCTTCCAGGAGGCCCCCCTCCAGCATCTGATCAACCCGGGCGTCAATGCGGGCATAAAGCTCGGGCCGGTTCATGGTTAAACCGACCAGCAGCGCCTGATACTTGCCGCTTCCAGCGGGGTCAACAGCCCCTTTATTGTCAGAAATGCGCAAACCAGTAAGCCGGTAATACTCCAAAGCGCGTGTAATCCTTTTCAAATCATGCACATGAATCCGCGCCGCCGCCGGGGCATCCACTTCGGACAATAAAGCGTGCAGCCATGCGTTCCCCTTCTCTGCAGCCAGTTGAAACAGTTCTTCCCGGTAGGCGCTGCTGTCCTTCTGCGCGGTAAAACGATAATCATCGATAACGGATTGAATATACAGCCCGGTACCGCCTACCAGAATCGGCAGCCTCCCCCGGGAGGCAATTTCTTCGATTTTCTCTGCGGCTAAGGACTGAAATTCCGCCACACTGAAGCTTTCATCCGGTTTCCTGATATCCAGCAGATGATGGGGTACATTCTTTCTTTCAGCGGGCGTAATCTTGGCCGTGCCGATATCCAGGCCCTGATAGACCTGCATCGAATCGCCGGAAATGATCTCGCCCTCCAGCGCCAGCGCCAAATCAACGCCCAGCGCGGATTTGCCGGTGGCAGTCGGCCCCAGAATTACCAGCAAAGGCAGACGCAAACTGTTATCCTCCTTATCTTTACCAAAATCAGGGCGTTTCACACCCTCATTATTTTTGTCTTTCTTCTGCGTTCATTTCTTCCAGACATAGTAGGTTACCGGGCTGTATCGCCCGCCGCAGATTTCATCCGGCTGCAGTTCGTCCGCTTTTTCGCTGCGGGCGTTTTGTTTCATAACCACGCTCTTTTTGGCTGCACGCAAGGCCTGCCTGATAACTGAAGGCGTCACCTCATCATAACTGGCCAAAGGACGTAAGGCATTGAGCGAGGAAGATTTCTTCAGCGGGTAGCCGAACATCGGATCAAAATAGACCGCGTCAAAGCTGTTTTCCCCGGCTTCCTCCAGATACTCCCGATAATTGCGGTTAAGTACATGAATACGTTCCGGGACGCCTTGCAGGCGGACATGCGGCCCGTCATAATTTTGGAGGCCTTGTTTGGTGATAAAGGCAATATAGGGAGAAGCTTCCAGACCGGTTACACGGCCGGCGGGGCCTATGGCAAAGGCGATGAGGAGCGCGTCGGCAGCCAGGCCGAGGGTGCAATCCAGAACGCTGGCGCCGGGTGTAAGGCCGAGCGCCTCCAGCAAGGGGTCCGGTTTCCCTGCGCGCAACGCTTTGATTTTAGGCACGGCCATGCCGGGATGCCAGGCCAGCGTGGTTTCCCCCTTTAAAACGGCCCTGTCCTTTTCGATAACCAGCAAATAGTCCAGGCCGGATTCCACACGGAGCTGCTCCAGGCTTTTCTTCCTTCTGGGCAGGACGGCAATCCCCAGCTCTGCGGCGGCCTGCCGGGCGGATTCGCTTAAGCCGGCTTCTTCAATTGAGGTGGTAACGGCAACTTTCAGCATATTTACCTCGTGTTCCTGCGCTTCATTTCCTGTGAAAGGCCTTAAGGATATCCTGGTGCGATACCAGAATGGACACCGGCCGGCCATGGGGGCAGACCAAGGGGTTGGCCGCGGCGTTCAAATCCCGCAGCAATTTTTCCAAAGCTTCGGGCGAGAGCTTCTGTCCGGCTTTGATGGCCCTCTTGCAGGAGGCGGTAAGCAGAAATTCCATTTTAATATCGGCGGAAGAGAGTTGGGCTGTTTTATTATGGAGTTTCTCCAGGAGTTCATAGAAAAAATCCTGGGGGTCTTCCCGGCGGGACCAGGGTACGGCGCGCAGGAGATAGCTGCGCGGGCCGAAATGCTCCAAAATAATCCCCAGGTCAGTCAGCGGCAGGATGCCGTTAATGACCGTCTCCTCTTCCAGCGCCGTAAGGGTAAGCGGTATGGGCTCCAGCAGGACCTGGCTCGTAACGCGGCCCCTTTTGGCTTCTTCCAGCAGGCGGTCGAAAAGAATCCGTTCATGGGCCGCGTGCTGGTCGATCAGATACAGCCCCTCCGCTCCTTCGGCCAGAACAAAAGTTTGCGTAAGCTGTCCGATAATTCTAAGCGGCGGGAGCTTGGTCGATTCCGGAACTGCGGACTCCGGCACTCCCTCCGCTACGGGGGCGACGCCCTCTTGCGGGAGTGGTCTGTCCTGCGCAGGCGAAGGCGTCTCAGCTGCGCCGCAATTCTCAGCTGCGGGAACTTCGGCGGTCTGTGTTTCCTCGCAGGGTATGGCATACTGCTCGTTCGGCAGCGGTTTTTCCCAGACGTAAAACTGCTTGAAGGCTTCCTGGGTTGCCGCGGCTTCTTGGAGCGACGGCGGAAAAGTAATGCTGCGGGTATAGGACGGAATAGCCTTCGCGGCCTGCAACCCTTCTTCCAAAAGCAGCAGAAGCTCCCGGGAGACGGCATTATCTTTGAAGCGGATTTCCAGTTTACTGGGGTGGACGTTCACGTCGATGCGTTCCGGCTGAAGCGCGGCATGAATGACCGCTAGAGGGAAACGCCCCCTCGGCAAGAGATGTTCATAGGCGTCTTCTACGGCCCGCAGCAGTTCGGGCGTGACCACCCGGCGCTTATTGACGAAAAAATGAAGCGCTTTCCGGTTGGAACGCTGATAGCCCGGAGCGGTGATATAGGCCTGCAGGCTGCCATAAGGGCCTTCTTTGTTCAGTGCGATGAGCCCTGCGGCGGCGTCTTTGCCGTAGATAGCTTCTGTAAGCTCGGGAATCGTGTTGATCCCCGTAGTATTGAGGATTTCCTTGTTTTGCTGGGTCAGGCGGAAATTTACTTCCGGATGGCTTAGAGCGAAACAAAGCATCAGTTCATGAATCAGCCCCCCTTCATAGCCGGGCGAGCGCATGAACTTCTTGCGGGCGGGCGTATTATAGAATAATTCCGCTACGGTAATCACCGTCCCGGCGGAGGCGGCGGCCTCTTCCGCCAGCAGGACCCGGCCGCCTTCGAGAACAATTTTTGTTCCCTGGGCGCTTTCTCTTTCACCGGTGATGATCTGGGTTTTGGATACGGCGGTGATGCTGGGCAGAGCTTCCCCGCGGAACCCCAGCGTGGTAATTACGTTTAAATCCTCAATCTGCTGCAGCTTGCTGGTAGCGTGACGCTGCACAGCCAGCAAGGCGTCCTCCGGCGACATGCCGCTACCGTCGTCGGCTATCCGGAGCAGCGCCAGGCCGCCCTCGGCGATATCCACAAAGATATTGCGCGCGCCGGCGTCCAGCGCGTTCTCCACCAATTCCTTGACCACGGAAGCCGGCCTTTCGATGACCTCACCCGCAGCGATCTGATTTGCTGTCTGGCTGTCCAACAGATGAATACGCGGCATTTCTTTCACCTTTTTTCTCTAAGATATAGATTACTCTGCTTATCCTGCAGATATAAAAAATCATAACGGGGGGACTTCCTGTGCTCCCGCAGGACTTGTTCCCATAACTCATAGGCTTTTTTCCGGCAGCTTAGGCAGGCATACAGCGGTATGGAAATTCCCAGAATGTCATATCCTTGACCGTATGCTTTTTGCGCGAAGGAACTGACCTGGTAGATTCCCGGGCAATCCGGACAATACCAGACGGTTTCTTTTTGCCTTTCCTGAATCTGGTCGGTATCGTAATAGATGCTGCGCGGCCTTTTATAGACGCGGTCAGGACCAAAGAGGCTCTCCTTGTCCGGGGGCCGTTGGCTGAATCTATCCTGCCAGTATTTAATCAGGGCGTCGATTTCCCTGGTGATTTCAACGGAAACTCTGAAGTCGGCCCGCCGTTTCTGCGGCTCGACGACACAGCTGTAATCCTCCCCGGCCAGGGCCAGGAGAATAGCCAGATTAACATAAGGCAGCGCCGTTTCCACAGCGTAGCCCCCTTCCAGGACAGCCAAATCCGGCTTTAATTCTGCGGTGAGCCGGGCGTAGCCCGCGGCGGTGACCTTCATATTCGCCAGGGGGTCGGTAAAATGATTATCCTGACCGGCTGAGTTGATGACCAGTTCCGGCTGAAACGCCTGGAGCGCCGGCAGGATGATTTCGCGCAATACCCGCAGGAAGCCCTCGTCTGTAGTCCCCGGGGGCAGCGGGATATTGACGGTGGCATGATGCGCGCCCGGCCCGCCCGCTTCGTTGGGGAAGCCGCTGCCGGGATACAGGGTGCGCCCGTCTTGGTGCAGCGAGATAAACAAGATGTCGGGATCGTGATAGAAGATGTCCTGGGTGCCGTCCCCGTGATGGACGTCGGTATCAACAATAGCCACACGGCGCAGCCCGTACTTGGAACGCAGGTATTCTACCAGGATCGCCTCGTTATTGATGTTGCAAAAACCCCTGTTGCCATGGACGATGCGCATAGCATGATGTCCCGGCGGCCGGACCAGGGCGAAGCCGTTCTTGATTTCTCCTTTGATCAGGGCGTCCCCCAGCTTCAGGGCGCTGCCGGCGGAAATCAGGTGCGCGTTGGTAGTCTGCGCCGCAGCATCCGGTACGCAGAAATGGACGCGTTCGATATCGGTCGTATTCGCTAAGCGGGGTTTGTATTCAATAATGGCGGGATGGTCGAGAATACCTTCTTCAAAAATCTGATCCCGGGTATAGAGCAGTCTTTCCTCACGTTCGGGGTGTGTAGGCGTAATGGCCCAATCAAAGGCGGGAAAGAAAATCAAGCCGGTCTTTTGGTCCCGGCGTATAAGCTCAGCCACGGCGCTCACCTGCCCCTTCCGGAAATCCGCTTAAACCGGGCGGCGTCTGCAGGCCCAGCTGAAAGATTTTGCCCAGCGTATCCCAGCCGCGGATGCTGTTAAACCCTTCTTCATAAATCACTTCAGATATTTTCTCCTCTTGCTGCCAGGAATCCAGGATTTCTTCAAATTTACCGGAGGCAAAGGAGCGCGCCGCCTCCAATGTCCGGACAGTATCCGGCAGTTTTCCGCCGATCCCCCCGATATTGGTGGAGTATACTTTTTGCTGCGTATCGGCATAGAAATCCAGCCACAGCGTTGTTTTGGCCAGGGCCGCGCCAATGGCGTTGGCTACCGGGGAAAATTCGGGGATAAGCATATCCCAGCCCTTTTTTTGACGCAATAATTGTCCCAGCGCCTGAGCCGGGCCGCCGATACAAACAAGCGTTCGGGGACGTGCATACCTTTGGTTTAAGAGCTGCCAGACCCGATAGGCAGGCTCCTCCTCCCAGCGCCGGTACATTTCTTCCAGCCTTATCTCAATGGCCTGCAGGAATAGTTCCAGCGCTTCCTCCGTAAGCTGCTCCGGGGAAAGATCCTGTAGGCGGGCCAGCGCGAAGACACCTTCTTTGGCGGCATCTTTATTTCCGATGGCGCTTAAACCTAAGCTCACCAGAATATCGGTAATGGTCAGCTGCGGGCCGCCCAGGCAAAGCGCCGGTCCACTCTTCTCCCCCAGGGAGACTTGACCGTTCTTTACACTTACGGCAGTATCGCCGCCCAGGGACAGTGAGGATACCGCCAGAGACCGGCAGGAAATGGGATGGCCGTTTATTTCCGCGCCTTTGCCGGCCAACAGCGGGACGCCGTTAATAATCAGTCCCAAATCGGTGGTTGTACCGCCAATATCCAGCATAACGGCTGTAAGATGGGGTCCCCCCGCAGCCAGCGCGCCTAAAACGCTGGCTGCGGGCCCGGAATAAATGCTCTCCAGTGGATATTTTGCCGAAACTTGCAGCGGCAGGGTTCCTCCGTCCGCTTTCAGGATATAGACGGGGCATTTGATATTCAGCTGTTGAAGCGTTTCTTCAATTTTCGCCAAAAAAGCCTGATACTCCCGGCTGACCAGCATTTGATAAACCGTGCCGTTGGCCCGGCGCACCCAATTTAATAAACCATGTACCTCGTGGGAAGCCAAGACATTGATTTGCGGATACTTTTGGCCGAGGCTTTGGACAATCTCCTGCTCCAAAGCGGGATTTCGCTGGGAAAATTTACAGGCCACGCCGATATGCCGGATACCCTGGTCCAGCAGCTTCCGGACAGCGGCATCCACTTCAGCCGGGTTGACAGGCTCGATAATCCGGCCGCGGTAATCCACGGCGCCGCTTAAGATCACCGCGGGAGCGGCAAATTTTAAGGAACGGGGATTCACCCCGGGGCCGGGCAAAAGCAGTAATCCCGCCGCCTCCGTCTGCTTACGGGCCAGCAGATTGGTAATCAGGGTAGTGCTTAAGACCAGCCTTTCTATCCGGGCGGAGTACAGCCCGGACAGCAGTTCCGTCAGCACCGTCCGGATGGAAAGGCCGACATCCTGCCCGGTTAAGGCCTTGGTATATTTCAACAGTTTATAATTTTCCAGAATTACGCCGTCGGTGTAGGTGCCGCCGACGTCGATCCCAATATACATAGGCGCCTCCGGAGCCTTTTGATAAGTACTCACTTAATCATTTTTTTCAATCCCGCCAATATATTCAACGCCTCCAAAGGCGTGATGCTGTTCAGATCGAGAGCCGATAAGCGCCCCAGGACTTCCTCCTCCTGCTCGGTGAGGAAGCTTGTCTGCGCCGGGGCGGTCTCTGCCGCCGCCGCCGGCTGTCCCGTGGGAACAATTGTTCGCCCCAGGTGTTCAGCTTCGATATCCCGCAAAACAGCGTGCGCGCGTTCGATGACTTCAGCCGGAAGTCCGGCCAGCCGCCCCACCTGAATGCCGTAACTCTTATCCGCAGGGCCGTCGATGATCTTATGGAGGAAAATGATTTGCTCCCCCTTCTCCCGTACGGCGGCCGACAGGTTCCGGATGCCGGGGATATTTTCTTCCAACTGGGTCAGTTCATGGTAGTGGGTGGCAAACAGTGTCTTAGCCTTTTGCCTTAAGACCAGATATTCGCTGACCGCCCAGGCCATGCTCAAACCGTCGTAAGTACTGGTCCCCCTGCCCACCTCATCCAGAATGACCAGACTATGGGGCGTAGCCTGACGCAGAATATTGGCCACCTCGTTCATTTCCACCATGAAAGTGCTTTGGCCGCTGCCCAAATCGTCGCTGGCGCCCACGCGGGCAAAAACTCTGTCCCGCAGGGAAATCACCGCCTGCTCCGCCGGCACGAAGCTGCCGGCCTGGGCCATGATTACGGCTAAGGCGACGCTGCGGCAGAAAGTACTCTTGCCGCCCATATTCGGACCGGTGATAATGGAAAGGATTACCTCAGTGGCAATCTCCAGATCGTTGGGAATAAAACTGTGCGAATCGAGCAGCCTTTCTACCACCGGGTGCCGCAGCCCTTTGAATTCCAGGATATTTTTTTCTTTCTCCAAAAGCTGCGGACGGACATAGTTGTTCTTCGCGGCAAGTTCGGCCAGGGACTGCAGGACGTCAAGCTGGGAGAGGACCTGGGTGGTCTTCTGGATTCTGTCCCGGAAGCTGCCGACCTCTGTCAGCAGGCTGTCATAAATTTCCGCCTCCAGGGCCAGGAGCTTTTCTTCCGCGCCCAGGACTTCATTTTCCAGCCGCAGCAATTCCTCGGTAACATACCGTTCACCGTTAGCCAGGGTCTGCTTGCGTTGAAAATATTCCGGCACCAGCGCCAGATTGGCTCTCGTCACTTCAAAATAGTAGCCGAAAACTTTATTAAACCCGACCTTCAGCGATTTGATGCCGGTCTTCTCCTTTTCGCTTGCTTCCAGCGCGGCAATCCACTTTTTCCCGTTTTGACCGGCGGTACGCAGCCGGTCCACTTCTTCGTGAAAGCCCGCTTTAATTATATTTCCGCTGTTTAAATTGGGAGGGGCCTCATCGCAGACGGCCCGCTCCAAAAGCGCCCGGATATCCTCCAACGTGTCCAGTTCCGATGTTAATCCGGATAAATAAACAGAATTAAGCAGATTCGACAATATACTTTTTATTTCAGGCAGTACCGACAGAGAGTTTCTCAAAGCGAGCAATTCTCTGGGCAGCGCTCTTTTATACAAGATGCGGGTGGTCAGGCGCTCCATATCGTAAACCTCGTCCAGGCTTTTGCGCAAACCCTGCCGTAAAGACCAGTGCTGGAGCAATACCTCCACGGCCTGATGCCTTTCTTCCAATGCGCTCCTGTCCGTCAGGGGCCGCTGCAGCCAGGTTTTCAACAGGCGCGAACCCGCCGCGGTCCGGGTCTTGTCCATGATCTCCAGGAGGCTTCCTTTCTTCTCATTGGCGCGAAGGGTCCTGGTAATCTCCAGATTGCGAAAAGTAACAGCGTCAATCATCAAGAAGGACTCGGCCTGATACATCTTGAGCTGCCTGATTTGCTGGGGCGGGGCCTTTTGCGTCTCCTGCAGGTAATAAAGGATTGCGCCGGCGCTGCACACTGCCGCCTTGGCTTCAGCGGGAAGGCGGGATTCCGGCGAATCCGCCTGGAAATGGCCGGCTAACAGCGTTCGGGCCTGCCGGTAGGAAAAGATATCCTCCTCCAGGGACGTCAGGACCGCGCCTTTGGCCAGCGGCCGCACTGTTTCCGCGCTAGCGGCGCGGATGAGTATTTCCGCCGGATTGATCCGGCTCAATTCATCTCTCAGCGCAGCCTGAGCATTAGCCCCGATAAAATCGGTGACCCGGAACTCGCCTGTGGAAAAATCGGTGAAGGCCAGTCCCCAGGTCCCTTCTTCCAGGCAGACCGCGGCCAGGTAATTATTGCCTTCTTCCGTAAACAGCTGGCCGTCCAGGCTGGTTCCGGGCGTAACCACCCGGATGACTTCCCGCTTGACAATGCCCTTGGCTGTCCGGGGGTCCTCCGTTTGCTCACAGATGGCCACTTTATAGCCTTTTTGAATCAGCCGGGCCAGATAGGTATCCACCGCGTGATAAGGTACGCCGCACATAGGGATACGTTCCTCCAGACCGGCCTCCCGGCCCGTAAGAGTGATCTCCAGTTCTTTGGCGGCAAGTGTGGCGTCCGGACCGAACATTTCATAAAAGTCACCCAGGCGGAAGAAAAGGAGCGTATCGGGATATTGCCGCTTAATTTGCTGGTACTGCTGCATCATCGGGGTATTGCCCAACATCAGGTTAATTCTCCTTTCAGCACCCAGGTCTGCGGGGCGGTAATCCTTACATGGGCGAACTGCCCTGTCAGAGAGGCCGGACCCGGAAAAAGGACGGCCTTGTTCGTCGCAGTCCTTCCGGTCAGCATCTCCTGTGAGGTTTTGCTGAAACCCTCCACCAGCACCTCCAGGATTTGCCCCTGCAGCTTCTTGTTCTTTTCCAGGCTGATGCCGTCTTGCAGTTTCATTAATCTTTTCAGTCTTTCTTTTTTCTCCGCCGCTTCCACTTGTCCCTGCATCACCGCTGCGGGCGTGCCGGCCCGGGGAGAATAAACAAAAGTAAAGGCGGAATCGAAGCGCACCTTTTCCACCATGTCCAAGGTGTCCAGAAAATCTTCTTCCGTCTCTCCCGGAAAACCGACAATCAAATCTGTGGTGAGGCTTGCTGCCGGGAAGGCGGCCCGGATTTTGCCGGCGAGGCGAAAATAGTCTTCCCGGGTATATCCGCGGTTCATCCGTTGTAAGATCGTATTACTGCCGGACTGCACAGGCAGATGGAAATGCGGGCAGACTTTGCCGGCCTCCTCCATTGCGGCGAGCAGCGCATCCGAAAAATCGCGGGGATGCGAAGTCATATAACGGATACGGCGGATGCCTTCGATCTCATTGACTTGCCGGAGCAAATCGGCAAAACTGACCGGCGGCGCCAGGTCCTTGCCGTAAGAATTGACATTCTGGCCCAGGAGC
>JAVEYA010000055.1:0-15187 GCA_034003745.1 Clostridia bacterium | reverse complement strand
GATCAACCAGCTTTTGCATTACTAAAACTCTTTTCATTTCTTCTCTTGTCAAAGTAATTCTCTCCTGTCTCATAGTGACATTTTCACAGAAGAGTTACATGGTGACAATATCACAGAACAACAACATATAGCGATTTAATAGCTTTACAAAATATTATTGATATAATATAGTATATTAGAACGCATTTTAAATTCTACTAAAAGATTGGACAGATTTATATGGAGTTTAGCACAAAGAATTCGTACATCTACGAGAGCTTAAAAGAAGAAATTATCACAAGCAAACTAAGACCGGGGGAAAGAATCATCATTTCCGAGGTTGCCAAGCGGTATAATGTTAGTCCCATGCCCATTCGCGAGGCTATTAACCGGCTGCAGCAGGACGGTTTCGTTGAAGTGATACCGCATGTGGGAGCCAGAGTAAGTTCTTTTGACCTGGAACGGCATAAAGAACTGATGATGATTCGGATAGAACTGGAGACCCTGGCGATTAAACTTTCCACCCCCTATATTGACGATGAGATCATGGCCAAATTGGAAAAAATCATTCTGGAAATGGAAGAAGCGGTCCGGAATAAAGAAAACAGAAAATACGGCAGATTGAATGTGGAATTCCATCACGCTATCTATGGCGCCGGCCCCCATAAAATACTCTATGATTTGATTACCACCCTTTGGGGAAGATCGGAGCATTCCCGGGCCATTTTCGAATCCCTTTCCGAAAGGAACGCGGAATCCCTGGCTGAACATATCGCGATGGTGGAAGCGATCAAAAGTAAGGATGGGGAAAAAGCCTCGGAAATCCTTAGGAAGCAAAAGGAAGTATCCACAGCGATGCATATCGAGCATTTAAAAAACAGGGAGCACTAATCCGCCGGATTGTCAGGGAGTAGACCGGAAACGGGGATGCTCCCTTTTCAGTCTTTTTTTAAATATTATAATTTGATATAATAAGATATATAATATCATTTGGGGTTAGGAGAGTTGCTATGAATTGGAAAGAGATGTACAAAAGTAAGCTGTGTACCGCGGAGGAAGCATTAAAAGCAGTAAAGTCAAATCAGCGGGTCGTTATTGCCCATGCCTGCGGTGAACCCCAGCCTCTGGTAGATGCCCTGGTGAACCAGGCGCAGCGTTTGGAAAACGTGGAAATCGTGCATATGGTGGCCATGGGGGAGGCGCTGTACTGTCAACCGGGTATGGAGAAACATTTCCGCCACAACGCGCTGTTCGTGGGCGGCTCCACACGCCAGGCCGTACATGAGGGCCGGGCCGACTATACGCCCTGCTTTTTCCATGAAATACCCCGGCTTTTTCGCCAGGGCTACCTGCCGGTTGATGTGGCCCTGATTCAGGTCACCCCGCCGGATAAACACGGTTATTGCAGTTTTGGCATTTCTGTCGATTACACCAAGCCTGCCGCCGGCGTGGCCAAGGTGGTTATCGCCCAAGTAAACGAAAGGATGCCCCGTACCCTGGGAGACACCTTTGTCCATGTATCCGATCTAGACTTTATCGTGGAGGATACCCGGCCCCTCCTGGAACTGCCCCGCCCCAAAATATCCGATATTGAAGAAAGAATCGGCTATCATATCGCCCAGCTGGTCGAAGACGGTTCCACCCTGCAACTGGGTATCGGCGCTATTCCTGACGCCGCGCTGAAATTCTTAAAAGACAAGAAGAATTTGGGCATTCATACGGAAATGTTCTCGGATGGCGTGATGGAATTGGTAGAAGAAGGCGTTATTAACAATAAGGCCAAAACCTATCATCCCGGAAAAATAGTTTCAAACTTTTTGATGGGTACCCAAAAACTGTATGATTTTGTTCATGATAACCCCATCATCGAAATATATCCCGTCGACTATACCAATGATCCTTATGTGATCGCGCGCAATCCCCAAATGGTCAGTATCAACTCTGCCCTGGAAATCGATTTAACCGGCCAGGTTTGCGCCGATACCATCGGTTCCCGGCAGTACAGCGGGGTGGGCGGACAGGTGGACTTTGTACGGGGAGCCAGCCGTTCCGCGGGAGGAAAATCCATTATCGCCATGCCTGCCACAGCGCAAGGAGGCAAAACCTCCAAGATTGTGGCCCGTCTGGCCGAAGGCGCGGCAGTGACGACGTCCAGAAATGAGGTTCATTATATCGCTACAGAATACGGCGTAGTCGATTTGCGCGGCAAGAGCCTCCGGGAAAGAGCCCAAGCCCTGATTTCTATTGCCCACCCGGACTTTCGCCCGATGCTGCGGGAACAGGCTAAATAAATTGAATTAAATGCGTTAAAATAAATTTAGATTAGAAAGGAAGGTGCAGATATGAGACTAATGCATACCAGTTTGCCCGAGTTTAAACTCAAGGTGCAAGGGGCTGTCATCAGACAATCTCCTCATAAAACGTTAAAAATAAAAGGACTTGAAAATCTGAAGTGCGCTAAAATGCAATCTCTGCGGACGGGCAGGATCGAAGATTCCGTGGAAAAGATCGCTGCCGACAAGGAAACTTCCAGAGTGGAAGTGGTGGTCATGCCGCGTGTCCCGGAAACAATGCATACTGTCATTGTAAAGGGTTATGATAAAGACGGTAATCCGACCAAAGCGATTCTGGAAGTGATCAATATTATCCATCCCACGGAAGAAGTGGAACTGGAAGGATTCGAACATATCGAAGACCGTCGCCCTACGATAGGCCGACATTAGGAGGGGAGCTATATGCGTAAATTATCCTTTCGTTATCTGCCCATGGGGGTTGGTTCCAAGCATGGAGCGCCTATCAACATTGCTCTGGTCGATCAAAAGGAGATAGCGGCTTCGGGCTTATCTGAGGAAACAGCTCTGGAAATGATCGTACAGAAGATCGGCGGTCCTGTAGCCGTCAATGTTTTTGACATGGAGGCTGTAACCACAACCAGTGACGGGATCATTGTGCCCGGGGCGATCATCGCGATGGCTGCGGGGGACAGAGGCAAGATCCATCCGGAATTCGGGGTCCTGCATATGGAAGAGATCGAAGTAACGGAGGAGCTGGTCGAAGAAGAGCCTCATCTGGCGCCCTTATTTAAACTGTATCCCGGCCGCAGGCTTTTCCGGGGTCCCGATCCCGCTAAAAAACTTATTCCGGTGCACAATGTATGTATGACGGGCAAGGCGGTAAACAACAACTCCGCCACGGAGGTCATGAATGTCATCACCATGGAAGAGATGCTGCTGCCGATTCTCGGCCAGCTGCAGGCGATGCGGGAGGGAGATATCGTTTTTGCCATCACCGGGGGTGTGATTTCCGTGGGGATTGGCATGACCGTAGCGGAAAAATTTGGCCGCGTCTTTCCCACCAGGCAGTTTAAAGCCGGGGATACGGCCCATAACAGCGGCGGCTACGCCCAGACTTTAAAGGCTACGATTCCTTGTCTGGCGGCGCCCAAAGAGGTTTTGGCCCGATACATTCTGGACGTGCTGGAATGTGGCCTGGTACCGGGAAGGGAGCTGGGATGTTCTCCCGCTGTCTTGTCTGTAGCCCATGCTTTTGCGGCTGAGATTGCGCTTGATCAGATTACCCCCAGGGCCTGGCTGGAGCTGGAAAGCGTGGGAATTTCCCGGAAAGGATTGGAGCAGCCCTCGCCTGAGCTTGACCGAGCGGAAATTATCGCCCGAGCCGATGAAATCATTCCCGGTCTGGTGGAACCTCGCCGGGTCAGCTCCAAGGATTATTTTAAGAAAATAGAACTGGCTGTCTGAGATGACAGAACGGATTATTGCTTATGTCGATAAGACGGTCGTTAAAATTACCGGCCTGAAAATAAAGGGGATGAAGCCGGTTGAACTGGAGAAGGCGCTGCAGGAGAAGCTGGGGCGTCCCGCCCGGGTTATCGGCGTGACCAGTTCTTCTTTGCAACTGGACGTCTACGGATTGGAACCGGAAGCCATCCTGGGGGATGAACAGGGGATTATCACAGCAATCTCCCTGACGGAAGGCGTGACAGCCGCCGAGGTAGCCCGGATTGATACGGCCGAAAAAGCTCTTGAGGCGGATGTCGACCTGCTGGCCCAGGGACCGGTAAGCGCCTGCCCCAAGGAGAGGTGGCTGCCTTGATGATCCAAAAGGCCGTGGTGATTCCTACGGGAAATGAGATAATGACCGGCGTGGTGCTGGATACCAACAGTCCGGCTATCCTGGAAATCATTCTGGAAAAATATCCCCAGGCTCTCGTCATCCGGGCGCAGCCCGCGGCGGATGAAACGGAAGAAATCATCCGCGTCCTGAAGCTTTATGGGGACAGCGATCTTATTGTTCTCATCGGCGGATCCGGCGGGGGAAAGGCGTACGATCCCTCCCTGGCGGACGATGTGACGCATTTTGCTTTGGAGAAGGTGTTGGCAGACCGGCAGGTCCAAGAAATATACGGATATAACGGACATCTCTGGTCGCGTTTAATCATCGGCAAGCTAGGACAAACAATCGTCGCCAACGTGCCCGGGCCTTTTGTTGAAGCCGTTGCCGCCGCCGGCGTCATTGTGCGCGGCCTGGCGCAAGGGCTTGATTTGTCCGCCATCTCCCGGCAAACCGCCCAGGCGGTACTGGCGCAATATCCTTTGGGAGGCCAGGTGAGATGTCTTTGAAAGTCTACAGGCTGCAGGATCTCTTCCTTACAGGCGGACTGACCAAAGAGCAGCATCCCTATCTTGTGATCGGCAGGCATTTCCGGTTTGAACCGGCGTTTTTTGCCCGGTTGAAAGAGTTAATGGATGGCTTTACTGTACCGGCTCTTTGTTCCCCTAAAAAATTGGACGAGCTTCTGGCCGCTTTGCTTGTAAAGGCGGCGCCCCGGCCAATTCTTTTGGGTTGCACCATCCGCATACCGGGAATAAAAGGACCCACCGGCGGCGTTCTGGGCTGTCCCGGTAATCCGGCGGCATCAGCCTGCGGCATCTGGGAAAATCCGGCGGACGGTTGGAAACTTTTATCTTTTCCCGGCGGACCGGGGCTTGCTTACAGCGGAATCCTGAAAACCCCTTTCTATCCTGAAATTTCCTCAAGCGGCCTCCAAGGGAAAAAACTGCTTTTAGATTTGGCGGCCCAGGCATACAGCGGGGGCGCGGAAGAATTTATAGCCCTGACGGACGGTACGGGAAGCGGTATGGAAGGCAGCGTCGTCATCCAGTGCGGAAGAGACTATGTTATCCGGACATTGGAGGAAATCTTGCAGGACTTTCCTGCGACATAATTGGTACAAAGCACCACGTGTAAAATAAGCAGCACCTTGTTATTATATAAGCAATTCAAAATTTTTATAAAAGATATAACAAATTGTTTACCTGGAAGATGATATTTGATATGATATAATAAATCAAATGAAATTATAATGTTATTTATAGAAAGATTACAACGGGAGGTTCGAGGATGGCAAATAAAGTGATTATAACAGCGGCGGTTACAGGTTCGGTGCATGTTCCCAGCATGAGCCCCTATCTGCCGATTACCCCGCAGGAAATCGTTGAGGATGCAGTAAAGGCCTATGAAGCGGGCGCCGCGGTGGTGCATATCCACGGCCGGGATCCCCAGACAGGCAGGCCTGATTCAGATATCGGCTTAATGCGGCAAATCATCAGTGAGATCAAAGCGCGGTGCGAGGTGGTTATTTGCATCACCACCGGAGGCAGCCAGATGATGACAGCCGAAGAACGCCTGGCCCCGGTGCCGGCCTTGCAGCCGGAACTGGCCTCCTGTAACGCAGGTTCCGTCAATTTTGTGCTGGCGCCCATAGCGGAAAAAATTAAAGAGCCCAAATATGATTGGGAGATTCCCTTTTTGGAGGGCACCAAGAATAATGTATTCACCAATACTTTCCTGGGATTGGAGAAATACATTTCCACCATGAACGAATACAATACCCGGCCTGAATTTGAGGTATACGACGTAGGGATGATCAACAATATTGCCTATTTCCTCAAAAAAGGGTTGATTAAAAGGCCTGTGTACCTGCAATTTGTAATGGGAATTCTGGGCGGCATCCCGGCTACCGTTGACAACCTGGTTTATTTGCATAAAACAGCCCGGGAACTCCTGGGGGAGTTCAACTGGTCGGCCGCGTCCGCGGGAAGGGCGCAAATGCCTTTGGCGGCGGTGGCGCTGGCTATGGGCGGTCATGTCAGGGTGGGCCTGGAAGACAATATCTACATCAAGCCCGGCGTCTTGGCCACAGCCAGCGCCGAGCAGGTTACGGCAATCAAAGAAGTCGCCGAGCGCTTGGGACTACAGACCGCCACACCGGATGAGGCCAGGACCATTTTGCAGCTGAAGGGGAAGGAACACGTCCGATTCTAAACTTGCACCCTACTCCTGATCAGCGGTGGTCTTTCGCTTTTGGAATCTTCGCACATTGCAAGGGGGGATTTGGCAGCTGAGTGAACTTAAGGTTCAGGTTGTGTTCTAAAAAAATGGAGGAGGATGAAAATGAGAAAAAGTAAAAAATTAGTTGCTCTGGTTACCTTAGTGTTGTTTATGGCAGTACTTCTGGCAGGGTGTTCCGGCAAAAAGGAGCCCGCCCCGGCCACACCCGACCCGGCGCCTGCGAAAATTGAAATCACGTATGGTTCCAACGAACAAAACAACATGGCCTCCGGTCTGGCTTCCCAGTGGGTAGCGAAAGAAATCACCGAAAGATCCGGCGGCAGACTTAATGTTTCCTATCATGGACAAGGCACCATCGGCGGGGACCAGGACCTGATCCAGCAAGTCATGGCCGGCCAGATCCAAATCGCTGCTTTCAGTATCGGGATGTTCAGTTCCTATACCCCCCTCTTAGAGGCTATGCAGCTTCCTTTCCTGATCTCCGACTATGAAGAAGAGTGGGCAGCCTTAAACAGCGATGAATGGAAAGCCCTGACCAAGAAAGTGGAAGAAGAATTTGACGTTTTAATCGTGGCTCAGCATGAAAACGGCATGCGGCACTTTGCTACCATTGACAAGCCTGTTAACACTATTGCCGATGTTAAAGGCGTCAAGATGAGAGTGGCTCCGTCCGTTATCCTCCAGAAGGCTATGGAATTAATCGGCGCTAACCCGATGGCTATTACCTACGGTGAAGTCGTCACCGCTTTACAGAACAAGACCATCGACGGAGAAGAGATCAACATTACTTCCGCCGGTTCTCAGAAACACTATGACGTTATTAAGTATATCTCCGAAATCGGCTTCTATCCTTATCCCGGTCCGGCCGTTATTAACGGTAAATGGTTCAGAACCTTGTCGGCAGACGACCAAAAGCTGATCCTCGACGTTTTTGCCGAAGGCCAAGTCAAGAACATTAAAGAATTCATTCCGGAAACCGAAGAGAAACTGAGAAAAGAATGTGAAGACAACGGCGTGAAGTTCAACGTTGTTCAAGACAAACAGCCCTTCATCGATGCGGTTGCCCCCTTATACGATGAATACAGCGCGAAAGATCCTTTGATCAAAGCCTTCATCGACAAATTTAAATAGGCCGTATTAACTTACCAAAAATAGTATCCATGAGACCTCAATTCCCCTGAGGGAATTGAGGTCTCATAAAGTATAGTCTTACGGAAAAGGCAAATCTTTGCTGGAACGGAGGTCAAGCATGGCAAAATTTCATCAAACATGCCTGGCAATAGAAAAAGTTCTTATTTTTGTTGTAGCTTTGTTCGCGGCTATAATGATTATTGTTACCTCGGTTGAAGTCTTTCGCAGATATGTTTTTTCCCTGTCTTTCCAGTGGTCTGAGGAATTAGCCCGGTATCTGATGGTCAGCGTAGCCTTTTATGGCGGCGCCGTGGCTTACCGGCGGAAAAACCTGATCCCTTTAGACCTGTTCACTAATTTTATGCCCCCAAGAATTCAGCTTTATCTGGAAACGCTTTTGGAAATCATTTCTTTTTTTATCCTGATTGTCTTAATGTATTTTTCTACCAAGTCGGTGATGAATCCGGCGGTATACCGGCAAATCAGCGTAGGCTTTCCCATCTCCATGGGGATCGTTTTCTTAGCTATGCCCATCAGTTTTGCCTGTATGATCCTTTTCGCTTTGGAGCATTTTGTGGAGTTATTCGGGAAGATCAAGGAAGGGGTGAGTTAGCATGGGTATAGCGTTAATTGCCTTTCTCGTCTTTTTAATTGTCGGAATGCCCATCCCCTTTGTTCTTGGTTCCACGGGCTTGGTGCATATGTTCACCGTTAATCCGGACATGTTATTCGTCATGCCCCAGAGAATTTTTGCCGGTATCAATAACTCAGGTCTCTCGGCCATTCCTTATTTTATCATTGCCGGGGAACTGATGGGCGAGTCCGGCGTATCCCAGAGACTGCTGCAGCTGGTCCGGGACTTAATCGGCTGGATCCGGGGCGGACTGGGGTATGCCACCATTGTGATTGCGGGCGTCCTTTCCGCGGTCCTGGGTTCTCCCAACGCCGTGTCCTCCATCTTGTGCAAAACCATGATTCCCGATATGAAGAAAGACGGCTACAGCGAAGAGTTTACAGGCTCCCTGATTGCCGCCTGCGGCGTTTTGGATATTTTGCCTCCCTCCTCCGTGCTGGTTATTTACAGCGTTATCGCCAGCACCTCGATTATGAAGATGTATTATGCCGCCGTTATTCCCAGCTTTTTGCTGGCGATCGGGTACGCAGTTCTGGTTTTTATCTTTGCCCGGAAAAACAAGTACGGCGTTGACGCCGAGACCAATAAATCCTTGTATACCTTTAATGCGAGACATGCCTTAAAATCCCTGTGGGGCGCTATTCCGGCTTTAATGGTGCCGGGTATCATGATCGGCGGCACTATGTCCGGCGTGTTTACTCCTACCGAGGCCGGCGCTATTTCCTGCGTTGCCGCTGTGGCCGCAGGTCTGTTTTACAGGGCCCTGGACGTCAGAAAGATCCCGCAGATGCTGGGAAGGGCTGCCGGAACAGCGGCGGTTATTCTGTTCATCATCGCTATGGGCAATATTCTGGCTTATTCTATGGCCATCGACCATATTCCCCAATTGGTCTCTGATACTTTACTGAATATCTCCGATAATCCAAATGTCATTATCCTTTTGATGCTGGCGGTCATGGTTGTCGTAGGCTGCCTGATGGAAGCAACGGCGGGCTTATTAATTTTCGCGCCTGTTTTGATTCCGGTGGCCACGGCTATTGGCCTGAATGAAATTCACTTTGGGCTGGTCTTCTCTCTGATGATGACTGTGGCCTTAATTACGCCGCCTGTGGGGATGCTGCTTTTTGTTACTTCCAACGTGGCCGGCATTAACTTGACTAAATTGTTTAAGTCGATCTGGCCTTTTGCTCTGGTGGCCTTGCTTATCACGATGGCCCTGGCGTACTTGCCGGATCTGGTCATGTACCTGCCGAATTTAATGACGAAATAATCGTCTTACCGTCAGCTTCTATTGTCAACTTATAATGTGCGTGTTATCATATAAAATATCAAATATTATGTAACATATACAAAAGGAGGTGCAATGATGAGGGAAATCTTGCAGGGAATTGTTGATGTTCACGTTCATACGGGTCCGTCTGTGGCCAAAAGAGAAGTGGACGCCGGTGAGATGCTGAAAGATGCCGTGCAGGCCGGATACCGGGCCTTCGTGGTGAAGGATCACTATTTTCCGACGATGATGAGCGCCAACCAGGTGGAAAAGTTCCTGGGTGAGGGCAAAATCAAGGTTTTTGGCGGGATTGCGCTGAATAATTCTGTGGGTGGGATCAATGTTAAAGCAGTAGACGCAGCCTACGGCATGGGCGCTAAATTCGTCTGGATGCCCACTGTCTCTTCCAATCATCATATGGTAGAGCACAAAGGCCATTTTCCCGGCTCCGGACCGATGTCTATACCGGAAAAGCCGATTATTTACGCAGATGATCAAGGGAAGTTACTGCCGGAGGTGCACGAAGTGCTCCAATTTGTGGCGACGAAACCCGATTTGGTTTTTGCCACAGGTCACGGCAGCGCCCGGGAGATTGACGCCCTGATTCCGGCAGCTGTGGAAGCGGGTGTTAAAAACATTTTTGTGAATCATCCCTTCTTTTTGGTGGGCGCCAGCTACGAGCAAATTGAAAAATGGGCCAAAATGGGCGCCTATATTGAACTGAATGCCGGCGTTTTCAAGCCTGCCATGGCCGGCGTAACTTCCTATGATGTAATTAGCAAGATTCTGGAAATCGTTCCCCTGGATCAGCTGGTTATCGATTCCGATTACGGACAGGTCGGCAATGGATCGCCGGTGGAAGGGTTATATCAATTTATTGTAAGAATCATGGAACACTGCAAAGTTACGGAAGCGGAGATTAATAAAATGGCCAAGGAAACACCGGCCAAATTAATGGGATTATAAATAAAAGGAGGAAATTATTATGGGTATGGATTATGATAAAATTGATTACAGCGGAATAGATCACGGCAACTGGGGCGACTGGAAGGGTACCGATCCGGAATGGGAAGAAATCAGAAAAGGCATTACCAGAGTGGTTTTCGGTATGTCGGCCAAGACCATGAGCGCTACCATCGGCGCAATTGTAGAAGGCCATGAGACCAAGCCCCATTCGCATCCCAATGAGCAGATCGTGATCATCATTCAGGGAACCTGCGACTATTATGTAGACGGCAAGCCGATCCGCTGCAAGCCGGGCACCTGGATCGTCGTTCCTCCGAATGTGGAGCATTATATCCACGTTTTCAATACGGAAGAACCGGTTTTGAACATTGATATCTTCACACCTGTTCGGCCTGAATATACTGAAACTTATACCAAGTATCTGAAAGAGCTGGAGAAATAAGAGAACAGGAGAAAGATTATGTTAAAGGCCGATTTAAAACAAAAGCTTAAAGACGGGCAAGTGGTCTGCGGGACCTTTTTCAAGCTGAGTTGCCCCGCTCTGGTGGAAATGATCGGTTATGCCGGGTTTGACTTCATTATCGTGGATAATGAACATGCCAATTTCGGTTATTCGGAAATGGAAAACCTGATCAGGGCGGCCGACGGCGTAAATCTGCATACGATCATCCGGATACCCAACGGTGCTGAAGAGCATATTGCCCATGCGCTGGATTCCGGGGCAAGCGGGGTGCAGATCCCAGGACTTACCACGGTTGAACAGGTTAAAGCCGCCATGCCTGCCGCCAAGTACTATCCGTCCGGCAGAAGAGGGATGAATTTCACCCAGCGGGCCGCGAATTATGGCTACATGGACAAAAATGCTTATTTTAAATCCGCCAATGAAGATACCCTGGTGGTGGTCCATGTAGAGAATAAAGAAATGGTAGACCAGATTGAAGAATTGTGTCAGGTCCCCGAGGTGGATGTTTTGTTTGCGGGTCCTGGAGACCTGAGCCAGTCTGTGGGTAAACCCGGTCAGGTGAATGCGCCGGAAGTGGTGGCGCTTGTGGAAAAGATATTTACTACCGCCGCGAAATATAAAAAAGCCGTAGGCATCTGGGTGGGCAATGAGGCGGATGCTGAAAAATATATCAAAATGGGCGCCCAATATATTGGCTATATGAATGACATTGCGATGGTTAACAGCGTTTTGCAGGAAAGCGCCAAAGCATTTACCCGGCTCAGAGCGGGTAAATAAGTAAAAAGTGAAAGCAAATACTCCTTACAAAGGATGTTGGTAAAACCAACATCCTTTGTGCAACCCCAAACCCTGCTTGGAATTGGTCACTATTCTAAGAGAGAAGGGAACTGTATGAAGGTAATTGCGTTCAACGGAAGTCCCCATCCAAATGGAAATACCGCCCAGGCTATCCGTATCGTGCTGCAGGAAATCCAGCATGCTGGATTTGAGACGGAAATGATTCAGCTGGGCGGCAAGAAAATCCTGGGTTGCCTTGGCTGCAGGCAGTGTGCCCAAAACCGGAATAAACACTGCGTCCGTACGGATGATGATCTTAATGCGTATATTGACAAAATGCTGGAGGCTGACGGGATAATCATCGGCTCCCCGGTTTATACCAGCAACGTGACTTCGGAAGTCAAAGCACTGATAGACCGCGCTAACTTCGTAGCCAAAGCCAATGATTTTATGTTCCGCGGCAAGGTCGGAGCGCCCGTGGTCGTGGCCACCAAAGCAGGGGCAACCTTTGCTTATTCCGCCATCAATCTGATGTTTGGTATTTCCCAGATGGTTACGGTGGGGTCTATCCACTGGAATCTAGCGCTGGGGAAAATGCCCGGAGATATTCAAAAAGATGAAGAAGGGATCCGAACTTTTCAGGTCCTGGGACAAAATATGGTTTGGCTCTTGAAAAAACTTAACTGCGGCCAGGAATAGGGGGAGAAGATGAATAAAATTGCGGCTTTGCAAGAGGTCGAGGCGCTGTTTGCCGGCGGCCTGACCTACATGATCGGCGGATTTCTCGCGGTCGGTACGCCCGAGAGGCTGGTAGACATGCTCATTTCTAAAGGGGTACAAGACATCACCCTCATTGCCAATGATACAGGTTTTATTGATAAGGGAATTGGAAAGCTCATCGTTAACAAACGCGTTAAAAAAGCCATTGTTTCCCATATCGGCACCAATGCGGAAAGCGGCCGGCAGATGCATGACGGCCAAATTCAGATGGAACTGGTTCCCCAGGGGACCCTAGCCGAGCGGATCCGCTGCGGCGGCGCGGGATTAGGCGGAATATTAACGCCCACCGGAGTAGGCACCATGGTGGAAACAGGGAAGGAAAGAAAAGAAATCAACGGTAAAATCTATCTTTTGGAACTTCCCCTGAGGGCGGATATTGCCCTGATCAAAGCCTGGAAAGCCGATTTGAGCGGCAACCTGGTCTTTAGGCGCTCTGCCCGGAATTTCAATCCGCTGATGGCTATGGCTGCGGATCTGGTCGTCGTGGAAGCGGAAGAAATTTGTGAAACAGGCGCGCTTGATCCTGATGAGGTAATGACGCCCGGTATTTTAGTAGATATGATTATTCCCAGTAAAGATTGAGGCAAGGAGGAAAAGAGAATGTCCAGCCCGAAAGAAATAATTGCCAAAAGAATTGCCCGGATGTTTAAAGACGGAGATGTGGTGAACTTGGGGATTGGCATGCCCACGGCCGTGGCCGATTATTTGCCTGCGGAAAGCCAGATCATCTTTCAGTCTGAAAACGGTTTTGTCGGAGTAGGGCCAAGACCTCCTGCGGGAGAAGAAGATAAGGATGTAATCAATGCGGGCGCCCAGCCTGTGACCATATTGCCGGGGGGCGCTTGTGTCGACAGCGCCATGTCCTTTGCCATCATCCGGGGCGGTCATGTGAAAGCCACTGTTTTAGGCGCATTACAGGTGGATGCCCAGGGGAATCTGGCCAACTGGATGATCCCGGGGAAAATGGCGCCGGGCATGGGGGGCGCGATGGACCTGGTCGTAGGGGCGCAACAAGTAATCATCGCCATGGAACATAACAGTAAAGACGGCAGCCCCAAAATTCTTAAACAGTGCTCCTTACCCTTGACCGCTGCCGGTCAGGTAGATATCATTGTCACAGAACTGGGAATGATGGAAGTGACTGGAGAAGGAATTGTACTCAAAGAACTTGTGCCGGGAATATCTGTGGAAGAAATACAGGGAAGGACTGAGGCAGAATTAGTCATTCCTGATAATATTGGTGTCATGGAATAACAAATAAGGCAGGTGAACTGCTCAGGCAGAGAAAGATGTTACAAACCATTTGCAAGATTGCCATTCTGGTTGCCTCCGGATTATTAATAGCGGCTCCCGTTTCTCCAGTGAACCTAAATAATCTGACGGGTATTACCGGACTTATTATACTATTCAGCAGTCTGCCGGCTTTAAGCGGGTCCTATAAAAAGCCCACCTTTGTCTTTTTGATTTTGTCCTTATTTCTCTTCGTAAAATTCGAGCTGTCTTTTGGGGTCCTGGTGGGCGGGGTCAACTCCATGCTTGCTATTGCGGCTATTGTCGCGGTCTTGCAGGTTTTTGCCATACCCTTAAAGCTCGGGAATTATGATCAGGCGCTGCAGCGCTATCTGCAAGTCAAATACAAGCGCCAGATATCCTTATATGTTTTTCTAAGCTTGATTACCCATGTTCTGGGAAGCTTTATGTTATTCGGCAGCGTCCCCATGCTGGTGACCATTTTCCAGGATTCGTTAAAGAAGATGGTTCCTGATTACAAACGTTTTCTGGCCAGTGCCTTAAGCCGCAGCTTTTCTTTGGTGACCCTGTGGGGACCGGGTACCGTCAATGTAGTTCTGGTCCTGGAAGTAACCGGGGTTAAATGGCTGTATGTCTTATTACCTGCCGTTTTTCTGGCTTTTTTGGGACTATTGACCTCTGTTTTATTGGAAGCAAAACTGCACTTGAAAGATCAGGCGGTTTTAGCCGGTGATCATGCGGCAGCGGAGGGGTACCCTGAATCCGTTCCGGGAGCGGATGAAGTTCTGGAGGCGGATGAAGGCAAGGGTAAAATCCGCAGCCTGGTGTTGATTTCCCTCTTACTGATCGCTGCAATATTTGTCATGGAAAATCAACATATCCTGACCGGCACGACCCGTGTAATCGCCGCAGGATTGGCAATTGCCCTGGTCTGGATCTGGCGGTATCGGAAAAGGCCTGGATTGGCCTCAGCCTGGCAGACCTATTGGGATAACTCCATTCTGGTGGCCCGGGATCTAGCCGCTTTGTTTATCGCCATGGGAATTTTTGCGGAAGCGGTCAATCAAGCCGGTTTAATCTCCTATTTACAGTCCGGATTGAACAGCGGCGTAGCCGTATTTGGCCCGTACAGCTTTTTGCTGATTCCGCCCCTATTGATCCTTTTATCCTTGGTGGGTATTCATCCCTTTATCTCCACCATGCTGATCGGGAAAATCTTCGTATCGATTATCCAAATCCCCAATTATGAGATATTAATCGCTCTTTCTTTACTCCTGGGTTCCGTTATCTCTTTCGTGCTCTCTCCTTTTGCGGGGAATGTCCTCACCATTTCCCGGATGCTGGAGTGCTCCCCTCAGGAAGTGAGTTATAAATGGAACGGACTGTTTTCCCTGGTCTTTTTTCTGGAGGCCATTGCCTTTTTCTTTATTCTGAAAGCCTGGGTGCTTTAGCGGCAATCCCGAAAAATTGCAAAGAAGCAAAGAGGCTGTGCCGGATTGGCACAGCCTCTTTTATATGGAAGGGAGGTATTAAGTAATTGCTTCTATTACCGTTGGGATCAGAT
>JAVEYA010000054.1:0-15187 GCA_034003745.1 Clostridia bacterium | reverse complement strand
GCTTCAGTGCAATAGGGTAAGAGTTGAGTATATACTGATTCCCCGCCTATAACAAAAACATCATCAGAATTATACCTTTTCAGCTCATGGAAGATTTCATTAAGTGAACGGCGTACTATTATATTTACATTCTCAGAGTCCATATTTTTACTTAGTATAATATTTATTCTATCCTTCAGAGGCGTTTTCCCTGGTAATGATTCAAATGTCTCTCTGCCCATTATCACGACTTTGCCTAGAGTCATCTGCTTAAAAAACTGCATATCCTCGGGTATCCGCAGCAGCAAATTGCCTTTATACCCAATTCCCCAATTCATATCAACTGCAACAATAGCTTTCATCTTTTTCTCCTTCTTAAATAGCAACGGGAATATTTTTAATCTGTTCTCCGCTCTGATAACCCTCTAACATAAAATCCTCCACCTTAAAGTCATAGAAATTCTTTTTATCTGGATTAATCAGTAATTCTGGCGCTGGATACGGATCCCTTTCTATTAGCTCTTTAATTAATGGTATATGCCTATCATATATATGTGCGTCAGCAATAACATGTACAAATTCTCCAACCTCAAGATTATTTACCTGGGCTAGCATGTGCACAAGAATTGCATATTGAGACACATTCCAGTTATTTGCTACTAAAATGTCTTGTGAACGTTGATTAAGTATAGCATTTAGTTTTCTGCCGGTAACATTAAAAGTCATACTATAGGCACAAGGATATAAGTTCATTTCATGCAAGTCACTATGGTTATACATGTTAGCAATAATTCTTCTGCTGCATGGATTATACTTCAAATCATATATAACTCTATCAACCTGGTCAAACTCACCTTCACGATACTTATGCTTAATACCTAATTGATATCCATAAGCTTTACCTATTGAACCTTCTTCATCTGCCCAGCTATCCCAAATATGACTATTGAGATCCTTGATATTATTTGATTTCTTTTGCCATATCCAGAGTAGTTCATCAATTGCAGCTTTTAAGTTTGTCGGTCTTAATGTAAGTATTGGGAATTCATCTGATAGATCGTATCTGTTAACAACAGCGAATTTCTTAATAGTATGAGCAAGCGTTCCATCAGCCCACCTAGCTCTTACATTCTCACCTTCAGATGATACTCCGTTTGCAAGAATATCCCTACACATCGCTATAAAAATATTATCCGCTTTACTCATAATATAATCTCCTCCCACTCCTGTTATCAATTATCTGCGTCTGCCTCCGCCAGGCGAAATAAGTGCTCCATCAATTCAGCGATTCTTTCTTCCCGCCTGTGCAAAAACAGATAGCCCAACAAAGCCTCAAAGCCGGTACTCAAACGATATTCCGCCATGTCGGCGTTTTTGGGGATATGCCCTGATTTGGCGTTGCGCCCTCTTTTGGCCACGTCGAGTTCTTCCGGCGTAAAAAGGGGCTCCAGGGCATGCAAAAAGCAGGCCTGACGGGAAGCGCGGACCATTCCCGAGGCCTGTACATGCAGGTTCTGCACTTTTCTTAGGCCCCGGCTCAATAAATATCCCCTTACATACAATTCAAAAACCGCGTCTCCGATATAGGCCAAAGCCAAAGCAGGCATTTCACGGGGGTCGGTCTGCGGCAAAATCCACAAATTCTTTTCCCCCTTACTGTCTTCTCCAACGGACGCCCTGGGGCGTATCTTCCAGGATAACCCCCAGTTTATTCAGGGTATCCCGAATTTTATCCGCCGTCTGATAATCCTTCTTAACCCGTGCTTCCCGGCGAATTTCCAAAATAAGCGCCATCAATTCATCCACCAAGAGCGAATTGCCGTCCCGGGATTCTTGCAGCGACAAGCCCAGGACTTCCGCCAGCTCATGATAGATTTTGGCTCCCGCCGTTAAGACTTCTCTTTCGGCTGCACCCGTCGGAGCAGAAGCAATGCCGGTGTTGAGGAAACGGGCCAGATCAAACAAAACAGCGATGGCCAAGGCGGTATTAAAGTCGTCATTCATGGCTTCGGTAAACTGCCGGACAAAGCCGGAAAGTTCCTCTTGAAGCGCTCCGGCCTTCCTTGAGGATCCTGCAGCTTCCCCGGTTTTTTCTTGTTGCAAATACTCATTGAGCAGCCGGGAAGCCGTCTGTAAACGCTCCAGACCTTTTTGGGCAGCGGCCAGTTTGTCGTCGGCAAAATCCAGCGGAGAGCGGTAGTGGGTAGCCAATAGATAGAAACGGACCACAGCCGGTGAAAACTTTTCCAGGATATCGCGCACCAAAAAGAAATTCCCCAAAGACTTGGACATTTTCTCCTGATTTACCGTAATAAAGCCGTTATGCAGCCAGTATCTGGCCATGGGCGCGTCGGTCAAAGCCTCGGACTGGGCAATCTCATTTTCATGATGGGGAAAAACCAAATCGCTTCCGCCGGCGTGAATATCAAAGGTATCGCCCAAATATTTACGGGACATCGCCGAGCATTCCACATGCCAGCCCGGCCGGCCCGCTCCCCACGGACTATCCCAGCTAGGCTCGCCCGGCTTGGCCTTCTTCCATAAAGCGAAGTCGGCCGGGTTCTTTTTGCGCTTGTCCACCTCTACCCTGGCCCCGGCCTGCATATCCTCCAGGGAGCGACCGGAAAGTTTCCCGTAAGCGTCAAAAGCGGAAACCGCATAGTAGACGTCCCCTTCTACCTCATAGGTAAAACCTTTCTCCTCCAAGCCTTTAATGAAACCGATAATATTGTCCATATGTTCGCTGACGCGCGGATGAATGCTGGCCCTTTTTACAAAAAGCGCGTCGGCGTCCTGGAAATACTCCTGAATATAGCGCTCCGCCAGGTCCCGGGGCGGGATTTTTTCTTCCGCCGCTTTTTTGATGATTTTATCATCCACATCGGTAAAGTTCTGCACATACGTTACTTCGTAGCCCAGGTATTCCAGATATCGCCGCACCGTATCAAAGACAACCAGCGGCCTGGCGTTCCCCAGATGAATAAAGTTGTAGGTGGTCGGCCCGCATACATACATGCTGACCTTACCGTCGTGCAACGGTATGAATTCTTCTTTTTCCCCGGTCAGGGTGTTATAGACTTTCAGTTTGTTCTTCGGCACAAGCTTCCCTCTCCAATCGTTCCAGTCTTTCCTGCATGGTATTCAGCTGGTTTTGCAGATTCGTAATCGCCTCGGCCACGGGGTCGGGCAATTTATGGTGCTCCAGTCTTTCCAAGCCCGCTTCGTCTTTTCTGCCGTTCTCCCGCTTGACAATGGTGCCGGGCACGCCCACCACCGTACAGTTGGGAGGAACCTCTTTCAGCACAACGGAGCCGGCGCCGATTCTGGCGTTATCCCCTACCTTAAACGAGCCTAAAACTTTCGCACCGGCAGCTACAACAACATTATTCCCAATAGTGGGATGTCTTTTTCCTTTTTCTTTGCCTGTTCCGCCCAGCGTCACGCCCTGATAAAGGGTTACATTATCGCCTATTTCCGCGGTCTCCCCGATAACCACGCCGGAACCGTGGTCGATAAAGAGCCCTTCGCCGATCTTGGCGCCCGGATGGATCTCGATCTGCGTAAGCCAGCGGCTGATTTGGGAAATAAAACGGGCCAGGACAAAGAATTTCCGTCGATAGAGTTTATGCGCCAAACGGTGAATCAAAACCGCATGAAAGCCCGGATAACATAAGATGACCTCCAAAACGCTTTTGACGGCCGGATCTCTTTCAAATACTGCCTTGATATCTTTTTTTATTCGCGAGAACATGGTGAATCCCTCCCTCTAGAACTCTGTTTATCTGCACTTTCGTCTTTTATTGAGGAAACAAAAATCTCATCGCCTGATCAGAGGCGATGAGATACGCGGTTCCACTCTGCTTAACCTGAAAACAAAGACTCCAAATATAACTTCAGGTTAACTTTGATACCTTAACGCGGTAAGACGTCGGACTCTACTCTTAGGGTTCGAATCCACGGCTCAAGGGGGCATTTCGTGCAAAATCTTCCCGGACGGGCTTTCAGCCGGCGGCCCATCCTCTCTGAGGGTAGCGTTTTGACTACTCTCCCTGTCATTGCCTTCGTATCTTTATGGTATTGGATTCATTATATTGAAAAGACTAGCCGGTTGTCAATAGAGAGCGGCTGTTTTGCTCAGGCGCTTCCGGATCAGCTCTTTTCCCAGGATCGGAATGATATAATACAGCTCCGGACCATGCATCCTGCCGGTCAAAGCGATTCTTAAAGGCATGTAGACCTGTTTGCCGCCCAGTTTCAACTCCTTGGTCAATTCCTTTAAAAGCGGTTTGATGTTTTCCGGCGTCAATTCAGGAAGCGCTGCGATTTTTTCTTGAAAAGCCTTGAGCACGACGGGGAAAGTTTCTTCCCGCAAAAGGGCCCCGGCTTCAGCGCTTTCCAGGCTGACTTCTTCTCCGGTCAACAGGAGCATATGTTCCACGATTTCGCTTCCTGTGGCCAGATGCTCCTGCAAAGCGGCGGCCACCAAAGCAATCCAGGATTTCTCACGTTCATCCGGCTTTCCGGAAACAAAGCCGGCCTGGCTCAAATAAGGCGTAATCAGCTCCGCCACTTTCTCCGGGCTGCTTTGCCGGATATAGACGCCATTTAACCAGCGCAATTTATCCATATCGAAAACCGCCGGATTTTTGGCGACCCGGTCTAAAGAAAACTGTTCAATAATCCTCTCCAGGCTCATTACCTCTTCTTCGCCGCCGGGGGACCAGCCCAACAGCGCCAAAAAATTGACCACGGCTTCCGGTAAAAAGCCCAATTCCCGATATTGGACAACGGAGGTAGATCCATGCCGTTTGCTCATTTTGGAGCGGTCCTGGCCCAGAATCAGGGAAATATGGGCAAACTGCGGCTTGGCAAAGCCCAGCGCTTCATATAGCAAAATTTGCCGGGGCGTATTGGAAAGATGCTCTTCCGCACGGATGACGTGGGTAATCTTCATCAGGGCGTCGTCGATGACCACCGCGTAATTATAGGTAGGCAAACCGTCTGATTTGACGATAACAAAATCGCCGATGCCTTCGCTTTCGAAGACCACATCGCCGCGCACCAGGTCAGGGATAAGGACATCCTGTCCGGCAGGCACGCGGAAACGTACAACCGGTACTCGTCCCTCCTGTTCATAACGGGCTTTTTGCTCCGGCGTCAAATGATAGCACTGTCCGTTATAGCGGGGCAGTTCGCCTTTTTCCGCAAAAGCCTGCCGTTGGGCTTCCAATTCTTCTTCCGTGCAGTAACAATGATAGGCCAGGCCCTGGGAGAGTAATTTTTCCGTATATTCACGGTAGAAATGTACCCTTTGGGTTTGACGATAGGGCCCATACTGCCCCTCCTTGTCCGGTCCTTCATCCCAATCCAGGCCCAGCCAGCGCAGGGAGTCCATAATATTCTTTTCCGACTCCGTGCTGGAGCGTTCCAAATCCGTATCTTCAATGCGCAAGACAAATTTTCCTTTGTTTGCTTTGGCAAACAGATAGTTAAAAAGCGCCGAACGCGCGCCGCCGATGTGCAGCGGTCCTGTCGGACTCGGGGCAAATCTCACCCGTACTTCTTCCATGTTGATTCCTCCATCCAAAAGCTTGGTCTATTTCTGTGTAAGAGTGCAAACCGCATAGCAGGCGATGCCCTCTTCTCTTCCGGCAAATCCCAGGCTTTCCGTAGTCGTAGCCTTAATATTCACATTTTCCGGCGTCATCTCTAAAATAGCGCCGATATTCTGCTTCATTTCCTCTTTATAAGGAGCCAGTTTAGGTTTTTGCGCCACAATCGTGCAATCCAGATTGCCCAAGCGATACCCTTTTTCCCGTAACAAGGCATAGACCTGTTTTAATAAAAGGCGGCTGTCTATATCCCGGTAAGCCGTATCGCCGTCGGGGAAATGTTCGCCGATATCTCCCAATCCCGCAGCTCCCAGGAGCGCGTCCATCACCGCGTGCAAGAGGGCGTCGGCATCCGAGTGGCCCAGCAATCCCTGAGTGTGCGGAATCTCCACACCGCCTAAAATCAGGCGGCGCTCCTTGGTCAGCCTATGTACATCATAACCGAAACCGACCCGCATTAATCTTTCACCTCCAGTAAGGCCTGCAGATAAATCAGGTCTTCCGGCGTTGTTATTTTAATATTGGTATAGGCTCCCTCCGCCAGATAGACCTTCTCGCCCAGACGCTCCACAAAAGAGGCGTCATCTGTACCCGTCCAACCTTCGGCAGCTGCCCGTTCATAGGCTTGTACCAAAAGCTCCCGCCGGAAAACCTGGGGGGTTTGAATCTGCCAAAGCAGCCGGCGTTCAGGCGTCTCCGTTATAGAGAGGTCGCCGCCGACTTTTTTGATGGTATCTTTCACCCGCACGCCCGCTACTGCGGACCCTTTAGCCCAAGCCTCCTCCAGAACCCGGCTAATGATCCCGGCACTGACCAGCGGCCTGGCCCCATCGTGTACTGCGACCCATTGGGTTTCCTCCGGCAGAATTTTCAGCCCGCATAGGACGGAATCCTGTCTTTCCCTGCCTCCGGCAGTCACAGCCAAAACCTTAGTATAGCCATATTTCTCCACAATTTCCCGCTGGGTGTAACTGACATATTCAGCTTCCGTCACGATGACCATCCCGTCAATCAGGGGATGCTGCTCAAAAACATCCAGCGTATACGTCAAAAGGGGGCGGCCGTGAACCTCCAGATAAGGTTTCTTTACACCCGCCCCCATTCTTGTTCCCTGACCGGCGCTTGGCAGCAACGCAACCACTTTAGCTAATCGCATCATCCACCTCATATACCGCCCTGTTATCGTTAAACTTGGGCTTGGCGAAAATCATCCGGCCAGCCGCCGTCTGCAGTACACTGGTAACCACTACAAGGATCGTCTGGTTGATAAATTTCTTTCCTTGCTCTACGACAATCATTGTCCCATCGTCCAGATAGCCGATGCCCTGCTTTGATTCTTTGCCGTCTTTGATAATCTGCACGACCATTTCCTCTCCGGGCAAAAAGACCGGTTTTAAGGCATTGGCCAATTCATTGATATTTAAAACTTTTACGCCCTGCAGTTCCGCTACCTTATTCAGGTTATAGTCGTTGGTAACCACTACGCCGTTCATGACCTGGGCCAGCCGGACCAGCTTGCTGTCCACTTCAGCCAGGTCAGGAAAGTCCTGTTCATTAATTTGCACCATGACATCCAGTTCTTTCCTGATCTTGTTCAGGATATCCAGACCCCTCCTGCCGCGGTTTCTTTTCAAGGCATCGGAGGAGTCGGCAATATGTCTTAATTCCTCCAGGACAAATCCCGGAATAACCAACACGCCGTCCACAAATCCGCTTTTGCAGATGTCGGCGATACGTCCGTCGATGATGACGCTGGTGTCGACAATTTTATGGGCGCACGGCAGCAAATTTTTTAATTCCTGTTTGGCTAGAGAACCTCTGTCCCGGTCTTTGCCGATTCTAGGGAAAATCGAAAATACGCTGAACAGTTCCTCTTTCTTTTTCAGGGCAATGCTCATCCCCATATAACCCAAAAAAATACTTACGAATATGGGAATATAGTTCCCTACCACAGGAATTCTGGCAAAGGATGACCCTAATAAATAAGCAATTATAAGTCCAACAATCAGGCCTATCGCCGCTCCAAACAAATCGGTAAAAGGCATTTTCTGCAGCTTTGTTTCTGCCCATTCCGTCATTTGTATGACCAAATTGATGATGAAAGGAGCAACGCTAAAACCGATCAACCCGGCAATAACACCGGGGAAAACAGTAATCACCAACCTGATTTGCAAGTTGGCAACGGTCAACCAGCCGCTATTCGTCAGTGCATAGCCCAGATATACTCCGGCAGCAAGGAAGGCAACGGCAATAACGATCCTCACAATTTTTCTGATTATCTCACTCACCTCCTTTGCGCCGACTAAATCTTCTGTTCTATTATAAGTTAGCCAAAATAAATAGGCAAGAAAAAACCAATATTTAACATAAATTATATATGGCTTACCGGCAGATGACTTTCTACCGTTAAGCCATATACTCTTCAATTAAATTTTTAATGTTGTCTTCTTTGATATCCTTAGCCAGGATGAGTTCGCTCAAAAGGATCTGCCGGGCATTATCCAGCATTTTCTTTTCCCCTGTGGACAACCCTTTTTCTTTGTCTCTCAATGAAAGATTCCTGACTACCTCGGCCAGCTCGTAGACATTCCCGCTCTTAATCTTTTCCATATTACTGCGGTATCTTCTGTTCCAGTTGGCCGACATCGGTGAGTCCTTCCCTTTTAAAATGGTCAGGACTTTGGATACTCCGTCCTCATCAATGACCTTTCTTAATCCTATATCCGTAACATTGGAGATCGGGATCATGACTTTCATTTCCCCGATAGGCATGCGCATAACATAGTAACGCTTCATTTCTCCGAGTATCTCTTTTTCTTCAACAGATTCTATGACTCCGGCGCCATGCATAGGATAGACAATTTTGTCACCAATGCTGAACAATTAATCACCTCCAGAGACTTACACTCTGTTTTTATTTTAGCAAAGAAATTCATGTATGTCAAAAGTTATATATTATATCATAGCTCCAAAATTTACGTCAATGCTTTTTTGTCCAATTGTTTATAAATAACTTCCCTCCCATTTTCAATTGCCGTCCTTTATTCAAGGTCCGGCAATCCTTGGCTTATCTCCCTTCATTGACAGGACAAAAGATTTATATTTATAATAACAGTATCAACCAGCTAAAATTTAGGGGGGGTAAATATGACCTCTGTGCGATGTGAGGATTTTCAGGAAACCGTCTCTTCCTACCTTTTGCGTCATCAAAGCATCCTCGATCTTCTTTCTAAAATGGTCGTCTCCACGGGCGCCGTAAACCGTGCGGTTACCAAAAGCGTTACCTCCTGCGGTTGTCTGAAGATACATGCTGAAAAAAAGCCGCTTCCCCCTGACGCCAGTCTAAAAGATTTAAAAGTCCTCTTCTCTTCCCATCTGGAAGGAGAATTGTGTGAAAATTGCCGGGATATCGTCATCAACGAAATGGGCAAGAACCTCTTTTATTTCACAGCTCTATGCGCGACGCTGGGCATCAGTCTGCAGGAAGTTATTGAGGAGGAAAACGGCAAGGTATCTACTTTGGGAAATTTTAATATGACCTGATAAAGCCATACTACATAAATAAAAGATACCACAGGGTATCTTTTTTTGTTGGGCCAGGCTTTATTGTCACCGGTCCGTTAAAACATCGGATGATTTCTCTCTTGCTATCCTACCTGAATGGACTATAATAGAAGTGGGCATATGCCCATTAAACGAAGCGCTTCTGCGCGGAGAAGATATCCCAGTGGATAGAGGAGGCTGCTGTTATGCTGATTAAAACCCTGGTGGAAAACACCGCTTGTGCGGAAGGCATCGGAACAGAACATGGACTTAGTTTATACATCGAAACGAAGCAGCATAAGCTGCTTTTTGACGTAGGGGCCAGCGATCTGTTCATGGCCAACGCCCAAAAGCTTGGTGTAGACTTATCTCAGGTGGATCTGCTGATCATCTCCCACGGACATCACGACCACGGCGGCGGACTGAAATATTTCCTGGAAATAAACTCCCAAGCAAAGGTATACTTGCAGCAAAAGGCTTTTGCAGGACATTATGTCAGGAGGCCCCCTGATGTGGTTAAATATGTCGGCCTGGCCAAGGAATTAGAGTCCAATCCCCGTTTTGTCTTTGTGGATGAATTTCTGCGCCTTGATGAGGGATTATCCTTATATTCCAATATTCAAGGCAACAGGCTTCTCTCCGAAGGGGCCAGGGATTTGCTGATGGATAACGGCTCCGCCGTTGTAGAAGATGATTTTGCCCATGAGCAGAACCTGGTCATCACAGAAAATGGGCATACCGTCTTAATCGCCGGATGCGCCCATAAAGGCATTGTCAATATCATCACGCATCTGAATCAAAAATATCAAATCACTCCCACCCATGTCCTGGGCGGATTCCATCTCTTTAACCCCGGGAACGGCCAGTCTGAGCCGGCCCCCTTGGTTAACCGGATCGGCAGCTTTCTCAAGGGCACAGGCGCGCAGTATTTTACCGGCCACTGCACCGGGTTGGAAGCCTTCAAACTGCTTAAGGAAACAATGGGAGACCAGCTCCAGTATCTTGCCGGCGGCAGTGTCATTCGTATAGGCTGTTGATAAACAGCCTATTTTAGTCTAATCCTATACGCAGGGCGTCGCTCACCGTTTTGACTTCGTAGATATCCAGGCCGGTAACTTTTTCAATGGTGCTGCCGGAAGGAACAAGACAAATCGTGAAGCCCAATTTCTTCGCTTCCTGCAGCCTTTTGGAAAGATGAGACACGCCTCTGACTTCACCGGTCAGGCCGATTTCCCCCATCGCTACAAGACCCGTGGGAGCCGGTTTGTTCTTCAGGCTGGAGGCGGCGCTCAGCGCAATGGCTAAATCCAGCGCCGGCTCTTGAATTTTGACGCCGCCGACAATATTTAAATAGACGTCCTGGGAGGAAAAATTCAAGCCGACTCTTTTTTCCAGCACAGCCAAAATTAAATTAGCGCGGTTATACTCAATTCCCGTAGTCATACGGCGCGGTTGCCCAAAAGCGCTCTGACTCACCAAGGCCTGAATTTCCACCAGTAGCGGCCGCGATCCCTCCATACAGGCGGCTACCACTGAACCCGGCGCAATATTCGGCCGTTCGGCCAAAAAGAAAAGCGACGGGTTTATTATTTCCGCCAACCCTTCATTTTTCATTTCAAAGACGCCGATTTCAAAGGTAGAACCAAAGCGGTTTTTAATCGCCCTAAGAATCCTGTACTGGTAAAACCGCTCACCTTCAAAATACAAAACCGTATCTACCATATGCTCCAGTACACGGGGACCGGCAATACTTCCTTCCTTAGTAACGTGTCCGACAATGATTACCGGGATATGAAACTCTTTGGCCAAAGAGACCAGGCGGGCCGTCCCCTCGCGGATCTGCCCGACACTGCCCGGAGCCGACTCCAACTCTTTAGTACAGACGGTCTGAATCGAATCCACCACAACCAGGGCGGGCCGGAGAGAGCGGATCTCTTCTTCTATTGCTTCCAAATCTGTCTCGGACCAGACCAAAACTTTATTTGCGGAAAGATTCATCCTGTCCGCCCTTAGTTTAATCTGCTGGGCTGATTCTTCTCCGGAGATATACAGAACTTCTTTCGCCTGGGCGGCCACATTGGCGGCAGCCTGCAGCGCCAGTGTAGACTTGCCGATACCCGGGTCCCCGGCCAGAAGTACCGCCGTGCCCGGCACCAGCCCCCCGCCCAGTACACGATTTAATTCGGAGAGCCCCAAATCGATCCGCTCAATCCCCAGCGGCGCAATATGCTCCAAAGAAGCCGGCTTTCTGCCGTCTTCTTTTATTTTTCTGCCGGCTTTAGCGCTTTTCTCCAGCTCCTCGACCAGACTGTTCCAGGTTTCGCATTCCGGGCAGCGGCCCAGCCAGCGCATGGTTTCAAACCCGCAATTTTGACAGACATACTTGCTTTTTTGCTTGGACAACTTCTTTCTCCTTTGCACGGTAATCAGTCTAATTAAGAAGATTTCTCGTTTTTACGATCTTTTCCTGCAAACTAAAAACGGCCGGAGTAAAAACTCCGGCCGCCCATATTTATTCATTTTACCGCTTTGGTCTTAACGATTATCTTGCCGTCCTCAGCGTCTACCAATATCTTTTCGCCCTTCTTGAAGCGGGCGGCCAGCATTTCTTCGGACAACCTGTCTTCAATGAGGTTCTGGATGGCGCGCCGGAGCGGCCGCGCCCCATAAGTCGGGTTATATCCCTCTTTGATGATGACGTCTTTGGCCTCGGCGGATACTTCTATCTGCACATCCTGCTCAGCCAGACGTTTAATCAGGCCGTTCACCATCAGGGTAACGATGTTGACCAGATGCTCCCGGTTCAAAGGATGGAAAATGATGATCTCGTCAATCCGGTTTAAGAACTCGGGACGGAAGGATTTCTTGATTTCTTCCGAAACACGGCTCTTCATCCGACCGTATTCATCTTTTTCCTGATTGCCTGCCACAAAACCAACAGTAGGCTCTTTTTTCAAAGTGGTGGCGCCGACATTCGAAGTCATGATGATTACGGTATTACGGAAATTGACGGTACGCCCCTTGGAATCCGTCAGACGGCCGTCCTCCATGACCTGGAGCAGTGTATTGAAGACGTCGCTGTGCGCTTTTTCGATTTCGTCTAAAAGTATTACTGAATAGGGCTTGCGCCGGACAGCCTCAGTCAGCTGTCCGCCCTCATCATGGCCGATATAGCCGGGCGGCGCGCCAATTAATCTCGCCACCGTATGCTTTTCCATGTATTCGGACATATCCAGCCGGATGATGGCGTCCTCATCGCCGAACATGATTTCCGCCAGCGCCTTGGCCACTTCCGTCTTGCCTACGCCGGTAGGGCCGGCAAAGATAAAGGAGCCAATGGGGCGTTTGGGGTCTTTCAAGCCCGCCCGGGCTCTTCTGATCGCCCGGGAAATGGCTTTAATGGCTTCATCCTGCCCGACGATCCGCTCATGGAAGATTTCTTCCATCTTCAAAAGCCGCGCGGATTCTTCCTCCGCCAAACGCTGTACCGGTACGCCGGTCCAACTGGAGACTACCTGGGCAATATCATCTTCATTGACGAACTGTTCGTCTTTGACTTTTTCCTGTTCCCATCTGGCTTTGAATTCTTCCAGTTCTTTGACGGCCTTTTGCTCCGCGTCCCGCAGTTCGGCCGCTTTTTCATATTCCTGGGCAATGATGGCCGCTTCTTTTTCTTTATTCAGATTCTCGATCTGCCCTTCCAGCTGGCGCAAATCCGGCGGCGTGGTATGGGCTTTCAAGCGCACCTTGGAGGCGGCTTCATCAATTAAGTCAATGGCTTTGTCCGGCAAAAGCCGGTCGGAAATATAACGGGAGGAAAGCTCTACAGCTGCTTTAAGCGCTTCATCCATGATTTTGACGCGATGATGGGCTTCATACAGGTCCCGCAGGCCGTAGAGAATAGCCAGCGCCTCTTCCTTATTGGGCTCATCCACCATAATCGGTTGAAAGCGCCTTTCCAGCGCAGCATCTTTTTCTACATGCTTGCGGTATTCGTCTATGGTCGTAGCGCCGATGGCCTGTAATTCTCCCCGGGCCAGCGCAGGCTTCAAAATATTGGAGGCGTCAATGGCCCCTTCCGCCGCGCCGGCGCCAATCAACGTATGCATTTCATCAATGAATAAAATGACATTGCCGACGATGCGGATTTCTTCCATAACTTTTTTCAGCCGTTCCTCGAAATCCCCCCGGTATTTGGAGCCGGCAATCAAGGCGGCCATATCCAGACTAACCACTCTCTTGTTCCGGATGGTCTCCGGCACCTGCCCCTTATTAATGCGCTGGGCGAGCCCTTCCACAATGGCCGTTTTTCCGACCCCGGGATCGCCGATCAAGACCGGGTTATTCTTCGTTCTGCGGCTTAATACCTGGATAACGCGTTCTATTTCTTTTTCCCGGCCGATGACCGGGTCCATTTTCTCGTTCTGGGCCAGATTGGTTAAATCTCGTCCAAATTCATTCAGGCTGGGGGTTTGCGCAGGGGCGGATCCTTTCTTCCCCGGCAGGTTATTGTTGATGGCGGGAGGCGTACCGCCCAAAAGCGTAAGCACCTGTTTTTTGATAGATTCCGCCGATATCCCCAATTCAGACAGGATTTGGGCAGCCACACCCTCGCCCTCGCGGATCAGCCCCATTAAAAGATGCTCCGTCCCCACATAGTTTACACCCCATTTTTGCGCCTCATCATTGGCCAGCTCGAAGACTTTCTTGACCCGGGGCGTGATACCGATCTCTTCGGCAGGCGCCTCCCGCCCGGGAGGGGTCAAATCCTTGATGACCTTACGTACCGTATTGATTTCAATACCCAGATTGCCCAGCGCCTTGGCGCCGATCCCTTCATTTTCTTTAATCAGGCCCAGCAGCAAATGTTCCGTACCTACCGCCGGATGGTTCATGGCCTTAGCCTCTTCCCGGGCCAGAAAAACAACTTTTTGAGCCTTTTGTGTAAATCTCGCAAACATATTCATTACCTCCTGTCAGGTAGCATTTTATTAAATAATTCCGCACGGGCCGCATCCCTTTCCAGGGATTCCATGGCCCGGCCAGCCTGATTCTGCAAAAAGCCCGGCTGGGAGGCCACCATCAATTCATTGATTTTTTCTACATTCACAACAGCAGGGTCTAATAAGCCTAAGTCAATTCCCAGGCGAAGATCCGATAAGTAATTTAAGGCTTCCTGGGAGGTTAAAACAACGGCGTTTTTCAAAATACCGTAGGCTCTGCCGACACGGTCTTTGATCTCCAGGGGCGTTTCCGCAAAAAGAAGACGGCGTATTTCTTCTTCTTTCTCAATTAGCTGCCTGGTTACTGCCGTCAGATTCTGAATGATTTCCGTTTCCTTATGTCCCAGCGTGATTTGATTGGAGATCTGAAACAAATACCCTGTCGCTTCCGTACCTTCGCCATATAATCCCCTGACCACCAAACCCAGCTGTCCCAAAGTCTTAAATATTTTAGCAGCCTGCTTTGCGGCGGTCAGTCCGGGCAGATGAATCATCACCGAAGCCCGCAGCCCCGTACCCACATTGGTCGGGCAACAGGTCAGGTAACCTTTTTCTTCATGGAAAGCATATTCCAGGTGGTTTTCCAAAAGGTCATCGATTCTGTCGGCCTCTTCCCAGGCCTTATCCAGCTGCAATCCCGGCAGCAAGACTTGTATACGCAAATGGTCTTCTTCATTGACCATAATGCTGACAGATTCGTTTTGATTCAGCAGAATAGCTTTATGCGGCTTCTCTTCCATATGCTCACGGCTGATCAAATGCTTTTCGAAGAGGATCTGTTTCTGCCATTCGGTCAATTCATCCAGGCGGAAAAGCTGGAGCTCTTTGATGTCCTGTGCAGCCTTTTCTATTTCAGCCAAAACAAGGCAGGCACTGTCTTTATTGTAAAAAGCATTCATCGGGTATTTATAGAGATTTCTGGCCAGTCTGATGCGCGAGCTCAAAACGATCTGCCGGCTGGGACCGGCGACAGTCCAACTGGTGCTGGGATTGGAAAGAATTTTATCGATCACCGGTCCTCTCCCCTTCCTGTCTTCTCCTCCAGGGCCT
>JAVEYA010000053.1:0-15258 GCA_034003745.1 Clostridia bacterium | reverse complement strand
TATTTATGGGGCATGTTTGCCGATAAAGCAGGAAGAACCAAAGCAATTATCATTGCCGCTTGCTGCAGCCTGATTGCCGAGTTCTTCCTGGGCTTTTTGTATGGACACTCCCTGGTAGCGATTACTTTGCTGGCTTTCTGGATCGGTTTTTGGGTTATTGCCGATTCGGCTATCTATAAAGCCGGACTGACGGATATGGTCGCGCCGAAAATACGAACGACTGCACTTGCAGTGCAGTCGGCCATCGGCTATACCATGACAATCGCGTCGCCCATCTTCTTTGGCCAAGTGCTGGATTGGCTCAACGGCGATGTGGCCCCTATTTACGCGCAAAACTGGGGGATCCCGTTTTTGCTCTTGGGGGCAGGCGCTTTGTTTGCCCCGGTTCTGGCTGTTGTCTTGCGGAGAGTGCCCCAGGCTAAATTAATGGCCAAGGGGAAGATGTAAGAACTTTTTAATACGTCTTAAGGCTTCCGAGATTTGTTCAAGGGAAGAGGCGTAACAGGCCCGTACAAAGCCCTCGCCGCACTCGCCAAAGGCCGTTCCGGGCACGACCAGGACTTTTTCCTTGATTAAGAGCTGCTCGCAGAATTCTTCCGAGGACAAACCCGTAGACTGGATGCTGGGAAAGACGTAGAAAGCGCCCAGGGGCTCAAAACAATCCAGGCCGAGCTTACGGAAACCGTCCAGGAGGACACGCCTCCTGCGGTTATATTCCAGCCGCATTTCGGTTACCGCAGCCTCCCCGGTCCGCAAGGCTTCTATGGCGGCGTACTGGGCGGTGGTGGGCGCGCACATAATGGCATATTGATGGATTTTGACCATGGCCTTGATAATATCGGGATGCCCGCAGGCATAACCCAGACGCCAGCCGGTCATGGCAAAAGCCTTGGAAAAACCGTTGATGACAACGGTTTTGTCTTTCATTTCGGGAAAAGAAGCGATGGAGACGTGCCTGCCTTCATAGGTAAGCTCCGCATAAATCTCATCGGAGAGAACGATCAGCGGCTTATCCTTTAAGATTTGCACCAGAGGTTCCAGTTCTTCTTTGGTCATAATCGCCCCGGTGGGATTGTTGGGGAAGGGCAGGATCACCACTTTGGTGCGGGGGGTCAGTGCACGCTCCAGGAGCTCCGGAGTCAGCTTGAATTGGTCTTCCGCCCGGAGCCGGATGCTGACCGGCGTAGCGCCGGCAATTCTGGCGCAGCCCTGATAGGCCACGAAGCAGGGCTCCGGAATGATGACTTCATCCCCCGGTCCGGCCAGGGAGCGCAGGGCCAAATCAATGCCTTCGCTGCCGCCCACGGTAACCAGCACCTGGGTTGCGGCGTCATAGCTTAAGTGATATTTGCTTTGGACATAGCGGGCGATTTCTTCACGCAGGCGGATAAAACCGGCATTGGAAGAATAATGGGTGTGGCCCTTCTCCAAAGAATAGATGCCTGCTTCGCAGATATTCCAGGGCGTGGTATAATCCGGTTCGCCTACGCCCAGGGAAATGGCGTCATCCATCTCATTGATCAGGTCGAAATATTTTCGGATGCCGGAAGGCGGCAGTTCCTTCACCTTAGGGAGCACCAGATCTTCAATTCTCATATGAACACAGCCTCCCTGTCGTCTTTGGGCTTATCGTCAAAGACCGTGCCTTTATCTTTATATTTCTTGAGGACGAAGTGGGTGGCGGTGCTTTGTACAGACTCCAGCGGGGCCAGCTTTTCGGCCACAAAGTAGGCTACTTCTTTCATACTGCTGCCTTCAATAATGACGCAGAGGTCAAAACTGCCCGACATCAGATAACAGGCATTCACTTCCGGGAAACGGTAAATCCGTTCCGCCACTTTATCAAAGCCTTCGCCTCTTTGGGGCGTAACTTTGACTTCAATCAAAGCGGTGATATTCTCGTCGCCGACTTTACTCCAGTTGATCAGGGCTTTATAACCGGCGATGACATTATCCTTTTCATATTTAGCGATTGTTTCATGCACTTCCTGTACGCTCTTGCCCGTCATCACCGCAATCTGTTCTTCGCTATAGCGGCAGTTTTTCTCCAGGATTTCCAGAATTTCATCCATCATTCATTTCAGCTCCTATAACCTTAGTTTTTGTTTTCTTTGGAAATAAAAAAACCTTCATCCACCAAGGGACGAAGGTATATTCGCGGTACCACCCTAATTAGCGCCGGGGCGCTCTCTTAAGAGAACTTGAAAAGTTCTGCCCCGTTAACGCCGGGAATGCGTCGCCCCTTGTAACGGAAAACCGCTTTTTCGAGACGAAACTCCAAGGCTGCTTTCGGCATGGGACGCTGCCGGGCTTACACCCTTCCCGGCTCGCTTGAAGCCGCCGTCATGCTTACTTTTCCTTATCAACGTTTATATCCTATCTGCAATAAATTAATGCTATTATACTTAAACTTCACGTAAGATTCAATATAAAAATGCGGACGCAGGGTAGAAATAAAAATTGAATATCTGTTATAATACTGGTATTATTCTGCTCTAAGAGAAAATAGCACTATATTATTATGATGAAACCGGGGGGAGTGATACTATGTTATACAGAAAATTCGGCAAAACCAATGAAACTGTTTCCATCCTGGGCTTTGGCTGTATGCGCCTGCCCATCTTAGACGGAGACATCACCAAGATCGATGAGGCCGAGGCGATTAAAATGATTCGGTATGCCATTGATCATGGTGTCAACTATATTGATACCGCCTATGCCTATCACGGCGTCGGCATGAAGGAGCCCGGAGCAAGCGAGCCGCTGGTGGGCAAGGCTTTAAAAGACGGCTACCGCGAGAAAGTAAAGCTGGCGACCAAGCTGCCCGTCTGGCTGGTGAAGACCCCGGAAGATTTTGACCGCTTATTAAATGAGCAGCTTGAACGGTTGGAAACAGACCGCCTCGATTTCTATCTGGCCCATTCCCTCAATGCCGCAACCTGGCCGAAAATGAAGGAAGGCGGTCTCTTTGAATTCATGGATAGAGCAATTAAAGACGGACGGATTAAACACGCCGGTTTTTCTTTCCATGACAAAGCGGACTTGTTTAAAGAAATTGTGGATGCGTACGACTGGTCCTTTTGCCAGATCCAGTATAATTATATGGATGAAGATTTTCAGGCCGGCAGGTCGGGACTGGAATATGCCGCGGCACGCGGCCTGGGCATTTCGGTTATGGAACCGCTCCGGGGAGGCAAGCTGACCATCAACGTTCCGGAGGAGGTCATGGATGTCTTTAGTATGGCTGAGATAAAAAGAACGCCGGCTGAGTGGGCCCTGCAGTGGGTCTGGAACCATCCGGAAGTCTCCGTAGTCTTAAGCGGCATGTCCACCATGGAACAGACGATACAGAACGTGCAGACGGCGGAGAGCGGAAAAGTCAATGTGCTGACTTCCCGGGACGCGACCATTATCGAGAAGGCGAAGCAGGTCTTCAGAAGCAGGACCAGAATTAACTGCACCGCCTGCGGCTACTGTATGCCCTGCCCGTCCGGCGTCAATATCAGCGGCTGTTTCACCCACTATAACGATTATTATATTTTTGGCGACCGTAACCTGGAGAACGCCAAATACTATATGCTGGCTCCCAAACAAAGAGCCTTGAACTGCGTAGAATGCGGCAAATGTGAAGAACACTGTCCCCAAGGCATTCCGATTCGTGAGGAATTAAAGAAGGCCAAAGAGCTATTTGATGTGCAAAACTAACCGCCCAACGTGATATCTTGCTCTTCATACCAATGCAGGGCTTCATAGAGATGCTCGGCCGTATAGTCCGGCCATAGCGCGTCCAGAATATAAAAGTCGGCATAAATGGTCTGCACGGGGAGAAACCCGCTCAATCTGCGCCGTCCTCCCCAGCGGATCATCAGGTCTATCCTGGAGATTTCCGATGAACCGATGCCGCCCAGGAAGGTTTCCTTGGCCGGGCCGGCAGCGTGCAGCTGTGCCAGACCCTGGCTCAAATCCCACTGCCAGCCGTAATTCACCAAAAAATTTACTTTCATCCGGCACTGGCCGAAATCAACTCTTTTTCCAGCGAAGGGAAGCAGCTCCCGGGGAAAGAGGGGAGAGTCCGTATTGCCGACTACCAGTAAGGAGGCATCCAGATGAGACAGCGTATATACCGCCTCAACACAAGCCTTCTGAAAAGCGATCCGCTGGACGGAAGGCCTTTTTGTATTATCCTGGGTAAAGCCGTAAAAGGTCATCTCCTCGATGCCCAGTTCCAAACAATGCCGGTATAAGGCAAAACCGGGTCCGATCCCGGATGCATAGCCTTGTTCCTTCCGCAGACCGTGCTCTGTGGCCCAACGCCTGTTTCCGTCGGGGATAACGCCGATATGCCGGGGTAACCTTTTAAAAGAATGAAGGGTCTTCAGTGTAGATTCCATGGATAACCTGCCTTTTTTACTTATATTTTTGCCAAGAATATCCGGGATAAACGGGAAGAGGGCAAAACAGCAAAAGATCAGCATGTATACAATATATATTTGGAAATCCATTTAAAATTTGATTGACGCACATTGTTTAATTGTATACAATAATACAATAAATGGGTGTTTGCTTTACAAGACAAGCACAGCAGGGGGTCGTGCAGATGTATCTGGCTTATGATGATTATCGGGAAACGAATAACGTTGCTTATTTAAAAGAATTGACCAAAATCATGGAGAATAATAACCAAATCGAACCCGGCTTGTACGAAAAATATAACGTAAAGCGGGGTTTGCGGAATGCCAACGGGACGGGCGTCCTGGTGGGGCTGACCGGGGTCGGCGACGTTTACGGCTATCGCCTGGAGAACGGTCAGAAGATTCCGGATGAAGGCAAGCTATATTATCGCGGCTATGAGATCATGAGCCTGATTGACGGTTTCCAGAAAGACCGGCGCTTTGGTTTCGAAGAAATTTGTTACCTCCTGTTATTTGGCGAACTGCCCGACCAAAGAAAGCTCAGTATGTTCAACCAGCTGCTGGGCGAAAACAGAAAGCTGCCGGACGGTTTTACCGAAGATATGGTTTTAAAAGCCCCCAGTCCGGATATTATGAATAAACTGGCTCGCAGCGTCCTGTCCTTATACTGCTATGACAGCAATCCTGATGACCTTGGTCTCCAGAACATTCTGCGGCAGTCCATTGAACTGATAGCCCGCTTCCCCACCCTGATTTCCTACGGCTATCAGGCCAAGGCCCGCTATTATGACCAAAAGAGTCTCCATATCCATAATCCCGAGCCGGGCATGAGCACGGCGGAAAATATTCTGGCGATGATTCGGCCGACCTCCGAATTTTCCCGACTGGAAGCCGACGTTCTGGATTTGGCGCTGGTGCTGCACGCCGAACACGGCGGCGGCAATAACTCCACCTTTGCGGCCCGGGTTGTCACTACCACCGGTACGGACACTTATTCAGCCATGGCTGCGGCGGTGGGCTCGCTCAAGGGCGGCAAGCACGGCGGGGCCAATATCAAAGTTCTCGAAATGATGGAAGATATCAAGAGTAACGTAAAGGATTGGAATAATGAAGCCAAAGTCATGGCGTATCTCCGGAAAATAGTTGCCGGTGAAGCCAGCGACGGTACGGGCTTGATCTACGGCCTGGGTCATGCGATCTATACCTTATCCGATCCCCGGGCCGTCCGCCTGAAGCAAAAAGCCGTCGAGCTGGCCCAAGAAAAAGGCCTGGAAGAAGAAATCGCTTTGTATGAAGCGGTGGAAAGACTGGGCCCGGAAGCCCTCGGCAAAGGGAAGATGGCTGCGAATGTGGACTTTTACTCGGGCTTTGTCTACCGGGCGCTGGATATCCCCAAGGAACTGTTTACGCCGATATTCGCGGCTTCCCGCATCAGCGGCTGGTGTGCGCACCGTATCGAAGAACTGGTCAGCCAGGGCAAAATCATCCGCCCGGCATATAAGAATGTATTGGAAATACGGCCCTATGTGACGCTGGATGGCAGGGCGTAATCCAGAAATAAAAACAGGGTAGCGGTTTAGACCGTTACCCTGTTTTTATTTGTATCTTTTCGCGTTGGAAGCTGAAGGCAGGATATAATTTTATTAAGTAAAATACAGCTCCCGTATTTCCGCTGCAGTCTTATAGATGCGGTCGGTAACCTGGGAAATGCGGTAGCCCACAAAGACGGGCGTGGTGACGAACCTGGGCACAATCTTGGCGTAAAAGGTCCGATCCAGGTGATAGAAGAAAATATTATAGCTTTTGCAGCGATTGAAGTGGTTTAAAATATAGTGGCTAGCTGTCTGGACGTAATCGGCCAGAGTATCGATCTCATTTAAATCGGGCAGGATGACGTTGAACTCGGTGAAGCCGACAAGCGGCTTTGTAGAAATGGTGAACTCGACATTGCCGCTTTGGTGGACCGGCACGCCTATAAAGGATTCCGGGGAGATATTTTCCTGATAGTTGATTTTGTTCAGCCCGACGATTTGCATATGGGGATGATGGAGGGAACCGCCCGAGAGGGGGCCGTGATTCTTGAAGTATAGGACGGAAGCATACTCGCCGGAGGATTCCATGGCCAGCCAATGTTTGAAGCCGAAGCGCATGACCCGGTGCAGATACGCGCGCGGGTAATTGGAAAATTCGTCCTGACAAGTTTCCGTTTCGATTAGTACGGTCAAATAGGCGTCTTCTAGAACCTGGAATTTATTTTTGACCAGAAGAAGCTTGCCGTCCTTATCCAGGATATCGGTCAGGTGCTCTCGGTCGCAAAAAGGGCAATACTCTTTTAAGTTGTCGTTATAGGCAAATTTCTGGGTGCCGATGGAAGATTTGAAAGACAAAAGATTATAAGTCATAGAGGACTCCCTGTGTTTAGGATGAAAAAATCTTTAACAACAATTATTATATTATATTTTTCCGGGAACTGTATTGAATAATTATGAAAACACGAAGATAAATTTCTGCTATAGACAGACCGCCTTCGTATAATCAGTATCCGTTTCCCAAAAGACGAATGATCAAGGGTTCACTTAGAGGGAATGGAACGAGATATCCGAATTTTTAAAAAACTGCGCAAAACCTGTTGACAGTAAGGCCGGCGTGCTTTAGAATAAGAATCACCCAGAAGAAAACCGAAAGGTTGGATTCGAGGGAACCCTGAAAATCAGAAACTTCAAACTCAAAGCCGAACGGATTTAACGAAGGTATTCAAAGGAAGGAAGCTGAAAGAACCCACAGGGTTTCAGTAAGCGGAAGCTGAAAAAACCAACAAGGTTTAAGTAAGCTCCCTGACAGGCGGAAGAAAGAAACGGTAAAATGTTTCCAGTAAGCAGCCGGTGTACTGATAGAGTAAATCAAGGAAGCCAAGAGAATGAAGCGGATACCTGCAGGGGAATGGGATGAATACCAGACTGAGGTGAAAGCATCAGGATGGAGGGATGAACATTCAACTGCTCACGGAAGAAATATCCGGGAGATGTTCCGGGATCCTAGGCCGGGACAGCAGGAGAGATGATCAGGGAGAAAAAGGGGGCGTATTCCGCTGGAGTACCATCTCGAGGGAAAAGGGTAAGCACGGTTTTGTAAAAGAAACCAAGAATGCTTACTCTTTTCCCATTTTCCAGGGTTTTTGCGGGCATTCCTTAGGGGAATCTTTTGAAAATAATATTTGCCTTGTCGCCATTGCTCATGTTAAACTACTACTAATATTCCCAAATTTAATAAGTTGAGGAGAGATGAGCAAGATGAGTAAGATGAGCCAAGAAAGAATCACCAAAATTATTCTGCCCGAGGACAAGATTCCCAAGTACTGGTACAATGTGCAGGCGGATATGCCCAACCCGTTGCAGCCCAGTCTGCACCCTGGAACGAAACAGCCTCTGGGACCGCAGGATTTGGCCCCGATTTTCCCGATGAGCCTGATTATGCAGGAAGTTTCTAGGGAAAGATTTATTGAGATTCCGGAGGAAGTCAGGGAACTCTATAAGAAATGGAGGCCTTCCCCGCTGTACCGGGCCTATGGCCTGGAAAAGGCGCTGGATACGCCCGCCCGGATCTATTACAAATATGAAGGCGTTAGCCCCGTGGGCAGCCACAAATTAAATACTGCGCTTCCCCAAGCCTATTATAACAAAATGGAAGGCGTCAAGCGCCTTTCCACCGAGACGGGCGCCGGACAATGGGGCACGGCTTTGGCGCTGGCCTGCAGTCTGTTTGACTTGGAATGCACAGTCTACATGGTTAAAATAAGCTTTACGCAAAAACCCTACCGGCGCTCTTTTATGCAGGCTTATGGCGCGGAATGCCTGGCCTCCCCCACCGACCAGACGCAAATAGGACGCAAGATCATAGCGGAGATCCCGGATTCTCCCGGTTCGCTGGCTATTGCCATCAGCGAAGCGGTGGAGGATGCGGTGGGCCGTGAAGATACCAAATACTCCCTGGGCAGCGTGTTAAATCATGTATGTGTGCACCAGTCGATCATTGGTCAGGAGGTTAAACAGCAGATGGAGATGGCCGATGATTACCCGGATGTGATCATCGGCTGCAGCGGCGGAGGCAGCAACTTTGCCGGTATTGCTTTCCCCTTCATCCCCGATAAGCTGCAGGGTAAGAAAGTCAGGCTGCTGGCTGTGGAACCGACCGCCTGCCCGACGTTGACCAAAGGCGTCTTTGCCTATGATTACGGCGATGTGGCCGGCATGACCCCGATGATGATGATGTATACCTTAGGCCATAACTTCATTCCGGCCGGAATTCACGCCGGCGGGTTACGCTACCACGGTGAATCGCCGCTGGTCAGCCAGCTTTATCATGACGGTCTCCTCGAGGCCAAGGCCTATAATCAGAAAGCTGTCTTTGAAGCCGCTGTTCTCTTTGCCCGCAATGAGGGCATCGTGCCCGCTCCCGAATCATCCCACGCCATCAGAGCGGCGGTGGACGAGGCCCTGGAAGCCAAAGCCGAAGGCCGGGCCCGTTCCATTGTCTTTAACCTGAGCGGCCACGGCCACCTGGATATGTCCGCCTATGAAGGCTATTTTGCCGGCGATATGGTGGATGCGGAATTCTACGAAGAAGCGCTCCGGGAGAATCTGAAAAACCTGCCCCAAGTTGACTGATTGGAATTGCGAGAGGTCCCGCCGACGCGGGACCTTTTTTTCTTGCCCGCATTTTGGCGATAATATGATAGAATGAAGTAACTAAAAAAAGAAAGGGCGGGGGAAACGTGAAAATTACCTTTTATGGCGGGGCCGGTACGGTTACAGGTTCGTGCTTTCTGGTCAGCGCCAACTCCGTTGATTTTCTGGTGGATTGCGGGATGTTCCAGGGCTCCAAAGAACTGAAGGAACGAAATTATGATAAATTTATGTTTGACCCGCAGCAGATTGATTTTCTTTTATTGACGCACGCCCATGTGGACCACAGCGGATTGATCCCCAAACTGTATAAGCATGGCTTCAGCGGCCCGACTTATACGACCAAGGCCACCGTAGAACTGTGCGAAGTGATGCTGCCGGATTCCGGGCATATTCAGGAGACGGAAGTAGAAAGAAAGAACAGGAAAAATCTCAGATCGGGAGTGCCCCTTTTGGAACCGATTTATACCGTAAAGGATGCGCAGGAATGCCTGAAGAATTTTATCGGAGCAGGGTATGAGGAGGAAATCAGACCGGCGCCGGGCGTTCGCGTACGCTTCCAGGATGCCGGTCATATCCTGGGTTCCGCCATCATAGAAGTATATATAACAGAGGAAGGCCGGGAGAGAAAGGTGGTCTTCTCCGGCGACCTGGGCAATATCGGGCAGCCGATTCTGGATGATCCTACGCACATTGAGCATACGGATGTTTTGGTGATGGAGTCTACCTATGGCAATCGCTATCATCTTAATGCCGACAATAAACTGGAAGAACTGGCGGCTGTAATCAAGAGCGCTATGAAAAAGGGCGGCAATCTGGTGATTCCTTCCTTTGCCGTGGAACGCACCCAGGAGTTGATTTACCATTTGAAGACACTGATGGATGCGGGAAAAATCCCGCCGGTGCAGATTTATGTGGACAGCCCTATGGCGGTGGAAGCGACCAAAGTCTTTATCAATTGCCGGGAATTCTTCACCGATGAGGTTTTTGCCCATGTCAGCGCCGCGGAAGCCGTCGCCTTTTTCGAATTTCCTAATCTGCACTATGTGGTGACTGCGGAAGAATCGATTGCTTTAAATAAATTAAAGGGCGGCGCAGTGATTATTTCCGCCAGCGGCATGGCGGACGCCGGCAGGATCAAACATCATCTGAAGCATAATTTATGGCGTCCGGAGTCAACCGTGCTGTTCGTCGGCTATCAGGCCGAAGGAACCCTGGGGCGCAGGATCCTCGAAGGGGAGAAGAAAGTGCGTATCCATGGCGAGGAAGTAGCGGTCAGAGCGGATATCGCCAAGATTGAAGGCTTTTCCGGGCACGCCGACCAAAAGGGTTTGGTGGAATGGGTCAGGGCCTTTAAGGAACAGCCGGAACAGATTTATCTGGTGCACGGAGAAGGCGCTGCGCTGGAGGATTTGCGGCGGGTTCTTTACAGCGAAACCGGGCTGCAGGCTATTATCCCTACCGTAGGCGCGCAGTATGACTTCAGCAAGGAGAGGCCGCAGGAAGTATGCAAACCGGAACCTCAGGTCTGCCGGACAGAAAAAACCGGCGTCTATGAAGCCTTTGTGGCGATTAAGGAGCAAATTGAAAGAATTGCAAGAATGCCGGGCAAGGATACGAGAACACTGCAGCGTTTGCTGGCCCAGGTCAATGAAATAGAAAGGGAACTGGATAAAGTAGGCTAGTAAAATAAAAGCAAATAGCAGGATTTGGCTCCCGAAAAAAGTAGGAATGAGCGCTTCCGTGTCGAAATAGAACAGTAGACTGTCGAAGCAATCGTTGAAGCGGGGAGTTGGACACATTGAGAAAATACAGTATTGCCGGAATACTGATTGTTTTAGGAATCGTCATCTTATTCGTTTTTTATGCCGGAGAAAAAAGAGGTCCTGTTCAAACCCAGGCTGCCGGGCCGGAAACCCATCCGATTTATCTGAATCAGGAGAAGCTGCGGGATGTTGCCCGGCTGATCTCCTATGAGGAAAAGCTCCTCAGCATTCATGATTTTAACCGCGCCGACCAAAGGCCCTTGGGCAAAGAAAAAGTCAAGGCCAAAGGCTTATACATGAGCGGCAATGTTTTCAATTCCCCTTCTTTGTTTAATAATTTGGTGCGCATCATTGATGAGACGGAATTAAACGCCGTGGTGATTGACGTCAAAGATGATTTAGGCTATTTGACGGCGCCGCTGGATATTCCCCTGGCCCGGGAGATTCAGGCCCGGGCGCATAAGGGCGCTAAGCTCGGGGAGAACATGCGGGTATTATATGAAAAGAATATTTACCCCATCGCCCGTATTGTCGTCTTTAAGGACCCTACCCTGGCCTCGGGAAAAACGGAACTGGCCATCAAAAGGGCGGACGGCCAGCCTTGGCGCGACCGTAAAGGTCTGGCCTGGGTAGATCCTCATAACCGCGAAGTCTGGCAGTATGCGGTGGATGTGGCCAAAGAAGCGGCCAAAATGGGTTTTCGTGAAATCCAGTTCGATTATGTGCGTTTCCCCACCGACGGGGATGTCAAGAACGCTACTTATCCCTTTGCTACCGGGCAGTCCAAGGAGGACGTGATCAAAGAGTTCCTGGCTTTTGCCCGGGAGCAATTGGCGGAATATAATGTCTTTACTGCGGCGGATGTCTTTGGCCTGACCACATTGACGCTGGATGACATGGGTATGGGGCAGAAATATGAAAAAATTATCGCGGAGGTAGACTATGTCTGCCCCATGGTCTACCCTTCACATTACGGCGTGGGCAACTATGGCTTCACCAATCCCAACGCCTATCCTTATGAGGTGGTCAAAGCATCCTTGCTGGACGGCCTTAAAAAAAGCGCGGGCGTCGAGTCCGGCGCTATTATCCGGCCCTGGCTGCAGGATTTTAATTTAGGCTCTCCCCGCTACGGGGCCCCGGAGGTCCGGGCGCAAATCCAGGCGACCTATGACGCGGGGCTGGAAGAATGGATTCTGTGGAATGCCGGCAACCGTTATACCGAAGCGGCTCTGTTGCCGGCGCCCGCCGGGGAACTGTACAATTCCTAAGGCTTAAGAAAGATTTATTTCATAAGAACAGCAGTCCGGATGCAGCGGGACGGTCCATTCTCTGTTGGTCTCGTAGGCCAGGATGACGGCTGGAGCCTGCCGGGGAATTACTTGGCCGCATTTTAAACAATACATTTCTTTGTCCAATATCTGGGGATAGACTGTCCGAGGGACGACGCTCCACTTGCGCCAGCTTTTCCAGCCGGATTTGCAGTACTTCACCCGGGCGTCAAAGTCGGCAAAGACCCATTTCAGCAAGCGATGGAAGCCGAAAGCGAAACGCGCATGCTGGACGAAATCCCTGGGCAGTCCCAGCTGGATGCAATAAAGGCTGAAGGAGGCTTCCACCTTGCTTTGCAGGGTACCTTCAATTTTAACCGAGCGCCAGTTGTATCCTTGGACATTCAGCCAGGCGTGCAGGTCTTCAAAGATATAACCCCGGCAGACCCGGACCGGTTCGTTACGGCTGACTTCCAGCCGGCGAAACGCGTTTTTGACTATTGTGAGGGCATTTTTCTGATAAGCTTTCTGCGAAAAATACGGTTCCTGAAAATAGACCGGAGGAATAATTTTAAAAATATATTCTTGCGTCTCACGGCGGAAGAGGCCGATCCCTGTACCGCCGATCAGACTTCCGCTGCCCGCGTCGTCAATTTCGATCACTGCCTCACCGCCCTGTTAAATTTTATTTTGTCTGTAGATATTTCTTTATATGAGAGGAAAAAATTGACGATGTTTTGTATAAGCAAGTATAATAAGATTGATTTTTTGATAGCTGATGAGGAGGCCAGAGGGTGATATATGAACAAATAGACGGCCATCTTTGGACAAAAATGGTCGTTGCCTCCGGTAAGTATTTGGAGGAGCATAAAAGTTTTGTTGATTCGTTAAATGTGTTTCCTGTACCTGACGGCGATACCGGGACAAATATGAGTCTAACCATGGCGTCGGCCGCCAAATCAGCCCAGCAGCAAACGGAGGCCCGTATCGATGAGGCGGCGAAAACCGTCTCTTATGGCGCTTTGATGGGTGCGCGGGGGAATTCGGGCGTAATTTTATCACAGCTGTTTGCCGGCTTCGCTAAGGGGACGGAGGGTAAAGAGATTCTCGATAAAGCAGACCTGGCCGCTTGTCTGGCCGGGGCCGTATCTACCGCCTATCAGGCGGTAATGAATCCTGTCGAAGGCACGATCCTCACGGTTTCCAGAGAATCCGCGGAAGCTGCCGCGTCCGCCGCCCGGGCCAAAGACGCTACGCTGGTCTCCGTCATGGAAGCCGCTCTGCAGGGAGCGCTGCTGTCTTTGGAGAAAACGCCCAATCTTTTACCCGTCTTAAAACAAGCGGGAGTGGTGGATGCCGGCGGACAGGGCTATGTCTATATTATAGAAGGAATGTTGAAAGTATTAAAAGGCGAAGAGCCGACATACATAAACGATAAAGAAAACCCCCGGGAAGAAGTCCGGTCGGCTGTCAGCTATTTTGAGGAAGGCTCTTTGGAATTCCAATATTGTACGGAATTCGTGCTGAAAGCCAAGCAGGGTCCCTTGGACCTGGAGGCCATCCGGGCCTTTCTGACGGACAAAGGCGACTGCCTTCTGGTGGTGGGCAGCCCCGCTGCCGCCAAAATACATATCCATACCAATCATCCGGGCGTCGTCCTGGAGTATTGCACCAATGCGGGAACCCTGCATGAGGTGCAAATCAACAACATGGCTGAACAGAGCAAGGAATTCGAGCTCAAAGGCAAAGCGCCCAAGCATGTGGGCATTGTCAGCGTGGCGGTGGGCAGCGGACTGATTGAAATATTTAAGAGCCTGGGGGTCGACGCCGTCATCACCGGCGGCCAGACGATGAATCCCAGCACCCAGGATTTTGTGGAGGCCATTGATAATATCTTTGCGGAAGAAGTCCTGATTTTGCCGAATAACGGCAACGTGCTGCTTGCGGCCAGGCAGGCAGTGGCTATTTCCGGGAAACCCGCCCAAGTGGTGGAAACCAGAACGGTTCCCCAGGGGATTGCGGCGCTGATGGCCTATAATGCTTCCAACGATATGCACTATAACCGGGAGAAGATGGAAGAAGCGAGCAAGAATGTCAAGACGCTGGAAGTTACCTATGCTATCAGAGATTCGGAGTTTGACGGCCATAAGATTGAAAAGGACCAAATCCTGGGCTTGGCTGACGATAAACTTGTGGTGACGGGAGATACACCCGCCGGCGTAGTGGAGCAATTGCTGGCAGGCCAGCTTACGGATGTCTATGAACTGGTCACCGTCTATTTCGGTCAGGACGTCGGGGAAGAGGAAGCCCGCAGTCTGGTAGAGAAACTTTCCGCCCAATACGGAGAGGTTGATTTTGAACTGCACCAGGGAGGGCAGCCGCTGTACTACTATTTGATTTCTCTTGAATAAGGCTGTTGATAAGCGCTTTTGAACAGCCTAACGGCTGAGGGATTCTGAATTGGGGATAAAGGAGCATGATGGAAGATGGCAACTGTAAAGATTGTAACGGACAGTACCGCAGACCTGCCGGCTGCTTTGCGCAGCGCGTATGACATCACCGTAATGCCGTTGAAGGTAATCTTTAAAGATGAAATTTATCGCGAAGGCGTCGATATTACGATACCGGCCTTTTTCGAGAAACTGGCCGGGACGGAACAGCTGCCGACTACCTCTCAGCCTTCACCCGCTGAATTTCAGGAGGTATATGAAGAACTGACTGCGGACGGTTCTACAGTCATCTCTATGCATATTTCCTCCAAGATGAGCGGTACCATCCAATCCGCCATGCTGGCCAAAAAAAATCTGCCCGACCGGGATATCCGCGTTATCGACAGCGGAAAGGTAACGATGGCGCTGGGACTCGGTGTACTGGTCGGCGCCCGGGCAGCCCAGGCGGGCCGGTCTGCTGATGAGGTGGAGGCTTTGGTTCAGGAAATGTTTAATCATAAAATTAAAATATATTTTATGGTGGATACTTTTGAAAATCTGCAAAAAGGCGGACGCATCGGCAAGGCTGCGGCCCTGCTGGGGACTTTGCTCAATATCAAACCCATTCTGACGGTGGAGGATGGTTTGGTAGCTCCTTTTGAAAAGGTCAGGGGCAAGACTAAGGCGGTGGAAAGACTGGT